>NZ_JAZDRK010000001.1:0-443611 GCF_047501505.1 Rhodopseudomonas sp. G2_2311 | reverse complement strand
GGCAATCAATCCGCATCTCCACGGGATGTGTTTTTGTTTTATGAGGTGGGGGGGGGGGGCCGGCCCCCCCACCGCGAAACTGTCGGGCACCAAGCACGAGGCGTTCAGCATCGCCGGCAAGCCCGGCGCCGACGGCGAGACTGTGCCGGTGATCCGTCTCGATGATCTGATCGACGACGGCCATCTGCCGCTCGGCGGCAAGTACATCGTCAAGCTCGACGTCGAGGGGGTCGAGATCGACGCGATCCGCGGCGGCGAGCGGCTGCTCGCTGAAGACACCGCGATCCTGTGCGAAGAGCACGGCAGCGACCGCGATCACAAAGTGTCGCGCTTCATCCTCGAACACACCCCGCTGAAGCTGGTCGTGTACGACCCGCAAAGCAATCGCTACGAGGCCGTAGTCGACCTCGGCATTCTCGACCGGATCAAGGTCGCGTCGAATGTCGGCTACAACGTCGTCGGAACCGCAAGCGCGTTCTGGCAGGCCCGGATCCAACACCTGAATGCGAGCGTGGCGCAGCGCTCGGCGAGAAACTGAGCATGTCCGTTCGTCGTCTGGCACCGAAAGAGCTGCAACCCGAGAGCTTCGCGTTCACCGCGGAAAATCTCGCCTGGGCGCAGAAGGAAATCACCAAGTATCCGCCGGGCCGGCAGTTCTCGGCGGTGATCGCGATCATGTGGCGGGCGCAGGAACAGTGCGGCGGCTGGCTGCCGGAAGCGGCGATCCGCACCGTCGCCGACATGCTGGAGATGCCGCACATCCGTGCGCTGGAAGTGGCGACCTTCTACACGATGTTCCAGCTCAACCCGGTCGGCAAGAAGGCCCATGTGCAGGTCTGCGGCACCACGCCGTGCCGGCTGCGCGGCGCCGGCGAGCTGATCGAGGTCTGCAAGAACCGGATCCACCACGACCCGTTCCATCTGTCGGCTGACGGAGACTTCTCCTGGGAGGAGGTCGAGTGCGCCGGCGCCTGCGTGAATGCGCCGATGGTGCAGATCTGGAAGGATACCTACGAGGATCTGACGCCCGAGACGCTGAACAAGGTGCTGGACTGCTTCGCCAGCGGCAATCCGCCGACGCCGGGTCCGCAGAATGGCCGGCAGCACGCGGCACCGATTACCGGCCCGACCACGTTGAAGACGGGTGGTATCAACGTATCGCCGGTCGACGCCAACGGGCCGCCGTTGACCGATGACGAGGCGAAGCGGGCGGGGGCGGCTGCCAACGTCCAGGAACGCCCCGCGCCCAAGCCGCCCGCAGCAGACGCCACCGAGAAGAACCCGCCATGACGACGCCCGCCCCGGTGGGGCGCGCCGTCGCGGAAAGCGCGAGAGCCATGCCGATCCCCGTTTACATGCTGCTGCACGGTGTCGCCGCCGCAGCGTTCATATTTCTGCTGCAGCGCTACGCGCTCGGTGCAACACTCCAATCGAGCGTGATCTGGGCGCTGACCTTCGGGGGCTGCGCTACCGGGCTCGCTTACATGCAATCCAAACGCTGACAGGGAACGCCGCAAGCCATGCTGGACGACAAGGACCGCATCTTCCGGAACCTGTACGGTCTCGACGACTGGACGCTGAAGGGCGCGCGCCGTCGCGGCGCGTGGGAAGGTACCAAGGCGATCATCGACAAGGGCCGCGACTGGATCATCAACGAGATGAAGGCGTCGGGCCTGCGCGGCCGCGGCGGCGCCGGCTTCCCGACCGGCCTGAAGTGGTCCTTCATGCCGAAGGACAATGCCGACGGCCGGCCGAGCTATCTGGTCGTCAACGCCGACGAGTCCGAACCCGGCACCTGCAAAGACCGCGAGATCATGCGCCACGACCCGCACACGCTGGTCGAAGGCTGTCTGGTCGCCGGCTGCGCGATGGGCGCCCACACCGGCTACATCTACGTGCGCGGCGAGTTCATCCGCGAGCGCGAGCGGCTGCAGGCGGCGATCGACCAGGCCTACGAGGCCAAGCTGATCGGCAAGGACAACGTCCACGGCTATCCGTTCGACCTCTATGTCGCCCACGGCGCCGGCGCTTACATCTGCGGTGAAGAAACCGCGTTGCTCGAGAGTCTCGAGGGCAAGAAGGGCCAGCCGCGGCTGAAGCCGCCGTTCCCGGCGAACGTCGGTCTGTTCGGCTGCCCGACCACGGTGAACAACGTCGAGTCGATCGCGGTGGCGCCGGATATCCTGCGCCGCGGCGCGGCGTGGTTCTCGTCGATCGGCCGCGCCAACAACGTTGGGACCAAGCTTTACGGCATCTCCGGCCACGTCAACACGCCCTGCGTCGTCGAAGAGGCGATGGGCATTCCGTTCCGCGAGCTGATCGAAAAGCACGGCGGCGGCATTCGTGGCGGCTGGGACAATCTGCTGGCGATCATTCCCGGCGGCGCATCGTGCCCGCTGATCCCGGCGGCCGATTGCCAGGACCTGATCATGGACTTCGACGGCACCCGCGCGGTGAAGTCGAGCTTCGGCACCGCCGGCGTGATCGTGATGGACAAGTCGACCGATGTCGTCGCGGCGATCGCGCGCATCAGTTACTTCTTCAAGCACGAAAGCTGCGGCCAGTGCACGCCGTGCCGCGAAGGCACCGGCTGGATGTGGCGCGTGCTCGACCGCATGGTCGAAGGCCGCGCCCACAAGCGTGAAATCGACATGCTGCTGGAAGTAACCAAGCAGGTCGAAGGCCATACCATCTGCGCGCTCGGCGATGCCGCGGCCTGGCCGATCCAGGGCCTGATCCGCGCCTTCCGCCCCGAGATCGAGCGCCGCATCGACGACTTCTCGCGCAAGGCCACGCTCGACGATCAGGGCGTGCTCGATCCGGCGCACATGCAAGCGGCGGAGTGACTGCCATGATCAAGATCATCGTCGACGGCAAGGAAGTCGAAGTTCCGCCGGAGTACACGCTGCTGCAGGCCTGTGAGTCCGCCGGCGCCGAAATTCCGCGATTCTGTTACCACGAGCGGCTGTCGATCGCCGGCAACTGCCGGATGTGTCTGGTCGAGCTGAAGGGCACGCCGAAGCCGGTGGCGAGCTGCGCCTGGGGCGTGCGCGACTGCCGTCCGGGCCCGAACGGCGAGCCGCCGGAGATCTCGACCAAATCGCCGATGGTCAAGAAGGCACGCGAAGGCGTGATGGAGTTCCTGCTGATCAACCATCCGCTCGACTGCCCGATCTGCGATCAGGGCGGCGAGTGCGACCTGCAGGACCAGGCGATGGGCTATGGCGTCGACCAGAGCCGGTTCGCCGAGAACAAGCGCGCTGTTGAGGACAAGTATCTCGGCGTGCTGGTCAAGACCTCGATGACCCGCTGCATCCAGTGCACCCGCTGCGTGCGCTTTGCGGCGGAGATCTGCGGCGTGCCGGAAATGGGCGCGATCGGCCGCGGCGAGGATATGGAGATCACCACCTATCTCGAGCGGGCGCTGACCTCGGAGCTGCAGGGCAACCTGGTCGACATCTGCCCGGTCGGCGCGCTGACGTCCAAGCCGTATGCCTTCGCGGCGCGGCCCTGGGAGCTCGGCAAGACCCAGTCGGTTGATGTGATGGACGGCGTCGGTTCGGCGATCCGCGTCGATACCCGCGGCCGCGAAGTGATGCGCATCCTGCCGCGCGTCAACGAGGCGATCAACGAGGAGTGGATCTCCGACAAGACCCGCCACGTCGTCGACGGCCTGCGCACGCAGCGGCTCGACCGGCCTTACGTTCGTGAGGGTGGCAAGCTGAAGCCGGCGAGCTGGCAGCAGGCATTCGCCGCGATCAAGGCCAAGCTCGACGGCACCTCGGCCAAGAAGATCGGCGCGATCGCCGGCGATCTCGCCGCGGTCGAAGAGATGTTCGCGCTGAAGCAGCTGCTCGCCAAGCTCGGCTCGACCAACGTCGCGGCGCAGAACGTCGCGGCGTTCGATCCGAAGGCCGGCCGCGCCAGCTACATCTTCAATCCCGGCATCGTCGGCATCGAGCAGGCCGACGCGGTGCTGATCATCGGCTCCGATCCGCGCAAGGAAGCGGCGATCCTCAACGCCCGCATCCGTAAGCGCTGGCGGGCCAGCGGCATGCCGATCGGCGTGATCGGCGACCAGGCCGAGCTGACCTATCACTACAACTATCTCGGCGCCGGCACCGACACGCTGAACGATCTGATCGCCGGCAAGCTCGGCTTTGCCGAGACGCTGAAGAACGCCAAGCGCCCGATCATCCTGGTCGGCGCGGCGGCGACTGCGCGTCGCGACGGCGCGGCGATCCTGTCGCTGGCGGCCAAGCTCGCCGCCGACGTCGGCGCGCTCGACGACGGCTGGAACGGCTTTGCGGTGCTGCATCCGGCGGCCTCCAGCGTCGGCGCGCTCGATATCGGCTTCGTGCCGGGAGCGGGCGGGCTGGGTGCAGCGGAGATGGCGACGGCCGGCGGCGTCGACGTGCTGTTTTCGCTCGGCGCCGACGAGGTCAAGGTGCCGGACGGCGCATTCGTCGTTTACATCGGCACCCACGGCGATCGCGGCGCGCACCGCGCCGACGTGATCCTGCCGGGCGCCGCCTACACCGAGAAGTCCGGCATCTACGTCAACACCGAAGGCCGCGTGCAGATCGCCAATCGGGCGTCGTTCCCGCCGGGCGATGCGCGCGAGGACTGGGCGATCCTGCGGGCGCTGTCGGAAGCGCTCGGTGCCAAGCTGCCCTACGACTCGCTGGCGGCGCTGCGCAAGGCGCTGTTCGCCGAGGTGCCGCATCTGATGCGGGTCGATCAAATCGAGGCCGGCGATCCGGCCGATCTGCGCAAGCTGGCGAGCGCCGGCGGCAGCGTCGAAAAGACGCCGTTCAAGCCGGTGATCGCCGATTTCTACATGACCAACCCGATCGCGCGGGCGTCCGCGGTGATGGCGGAATGTTCCCGCCTGGCGTCGGGGCAATTGCTGACGGCGGCGGAGTAGGCGGGACCCATGGCTGAATTCTTCGCGACCAACCTGTGGCCGCTGCTCGTGGTGATCGGGCAGAGCGTGCTGCTGTTGGTCATCCTCCTGATCGCGATCGCCTACATCCTGCTCGCCGACCGTAAGATCTGGGCGGCGGTGCAGATCCGTCGCGGCCCGAACGTGGTCGGACCGTGGGGTCTGCTGCAGTCGTTCGCCGACTTGCTGAAGTTCGTCCTCAAGGAGCCGACCATTCCGGACGGCGCCAACAAGGGCCTGTTCCTGCTGGCGCCGCTGGTGACCTGCGTGCTGGCGCTCGCGGCCTGGGCGGTGATCCCGGTGAATGCCGGCTGGGTGATCGCCGACATCAACGTCGGCGTGCTCTACATCCTCGCGGTGTCGTCACTGTCGGTGTACGGCATCATCATGGCGGGCTGGTCGTCGAACTCGAAGTACCCGTTCCTCGCCGCGCTGCGCTCGGCGGCGCAGATGGTGTCCTACGAAGTCTCGATCGGCTTCGTGGTGATCTGCGTGCTGCTGTGCGTCGGCTCGCTGAACCTGACCGCGATCGTCGAGGCGCAGGACGGCAAGTGGGGCATGCTCGGCTGGTACTGGCTGCCGCTGTTCCCGATGTTCGTGGTGTTCTACGTCTCGGCGCTGGCCGAAACCAACCGCCCGCCATTCGACCTCGTCGAAGCGGAATCGGAACTGGTCGCCGGCTTCATGGTCGAATACTCGTCGACCCCGTATCTGCTGTTCATGCTCGGCGAGTACGTGGCGATCGTCACGATGTGCGCGATGGGCACGATCCTGTTCCTCGGCGGATGGTTGCCGCCGGTGCCTTATGCGCCCTTCACCTGGGTGCCGGGCATCGTCTGGTTCTCGCTGAAGCTGCTGTTCATGTTCTTCCTGTTCGCGATGGCGAAGGCGATCGTGCCGCGCTACCGCTACGACCAGTTGATGCGGCTGGGCTGGAAGGTGTTCCTGCCGCTGTCGCTGGCGATGGTGGTGATCGTGGCGTCGGTCCTGCAGTTCGCCGGCCTGGCACCGAAATGAGGCTTCGATGAACGTCACCGCTACCGCCCGTTCGCTGCTTCTGACCGAGTTCGTATCGGCGTTTTTCCTCGCCATGCGTTACTTCTTCAAACCGAAGCCGACGATCAATTATCCTTTCGAGAAGAACCCGATCTCTCCGCGGTTCCGCGGCGAGCACGCGCTGCGCCGTTATCCCAACGGCGAGGAGCGCTGCATCGCCTGCAAGCTGTGCGAGGCGGTGTGCCCCGCGCAGGCGATCACCATCGAGGCCGGTCCGCGCCGCAACGACGGCACCCGCCGCACGGTGCGCTACGACATCGACATGGTGAAGTGCATCTATTGCGGGTTCTGCCAGGAGGCGTGCCCGGTCGACGCGATCGTCGAGGGACCGAACTTCGAGTTCGCCACCGAGACCCGCGAAGAATTGTACTACGACAAGGCCCGCCTGCTGGCCAACGGCGACCGCTGGGAACGCGAAATCGCCAAGGCCATCTCCCTCGACGCGCCGTACCGGTGAGCTGACGCCATGTCGATGCCCGTCCTGTTCTTCTATCTCTACGCCGGGGTGGCGATCGCCGCCGCGGTGATGGTCGTGGTCGCCCGCAACCCGGTGCACTCCGCGCTGTTCCTGATCCTGGTGTTCGTCAACGCCGCCGGCATGTTCGTGCTGATGGGGGCCGAATTCCTGGCTATGATCCTGATCGTGGTCTATGTCGGCGCCGTCGCGGTGCTGTTCCTGTTCGTGATCATGATGCTGGATGTCGATTACAGCCAGCTTCGCGAGGGCTTCCTCGAATATCTGCCGTTCGGCCTGTTGATCGGCTTCATCTTCCTGGCCGAGCTGCTTCTGTTGGCCGGCGGCTGGGTGATCAGCCCGACCGTCACCAAGGCGGTGACGTCGCCGATCCCGACCGGCGTGTCCAACACCGAGGCGCTCGGCCTCGTGCTCTATACCCGCTACATCCACTACTTCCAGGTGTCGGGCATGGTGCTGCTGGTGGCGATGGTCGGCGCGATCGTGCTGACGCTGCGTCACAAGAAGAAGGTCAAGCGGCAGGATATCGCCGCGCAGAACGCCCGCTCCAAGGAGACGGCGATGGCGATCCGCCACGTCAAGCCGGGGCAGGGCCTGTCCGACAACGATGCTCCGGAGTGGGTGCGATGAACGAGATCGGTCTCGGCCATTTCCTGTCGGTCGCCGCGGTGCTGTTCACGCTCGGCACGCTCGGCATCTTCCTGAACCGCAAGAACGTCATCATCATCCTGATGTCGATCGAGCTGATGCTGCTCGCCGTCAACATCAATCTGGTGGCGTTCTCGATCTACCTGAACGACATCGTCGGCCAGGTTTACGCGCTGCTGGTGCTCACCGTCGCAGCCGCGGAGGCCGCGATCGGCCTTGCGGTGCTGGTGGTGTTCTTCCGCAACCGCGGCACCATCGCGGTGCAAGATATCAACTTGATGAAGGGCTAGGGCATGATCGGCAATCGTTTGCGGATTGACGGCATGTCCGGGGGGCTGAAGGCGCGCGCATGATCCAGGCTATCGTATTCCTGCCGCTTGTCGGCGCGCTGATCGCGGCCGTCATTGCGCTGGTGGGCGCCCACGCCCGCAACCCGAGCGGCGACACCGTCGAGCATCACGATGATCACGGCCATGGCCACGACGCCCATGGCCACGCGGCGCACGGCCATGACGCTCATGCGCATGCCGCGCATGGTCACGACGACCACGCGCACGACGATCACGCTCACGGTCCGGTTGAACCGGCCGCCGCCGGCTCGCGTCTCGCCGAGATCGTCACAACGACGCTGCTGCTGATTTCCTGCGCGCTGTCCTGGGTGACGCTGGTCGAAGTCGGCTTCATGCACCACGATTCACGCGTGGCGTTGTTGCCGTGGATCAATTCCGGCGAGCTGCAGGTCGCCTGGGCGCTGCGCGTCGACACCCTCACGGCCGTGATGCTGGTGGTGGTGACGACGGTGTCGTCGCTCGTTCACCTGTATTCGATCGGCTACATGCACGAGGATCCGCATCGGCCGCGGTTCTTCGGCTATCTCTCGCTGTTCACGTTCGCGATGCTGATGCTGGTGACCGCCGACAACCTGCTGCAGCTGTTCTTCGGCTGGGAAGGCGTCGGTCTGGCGAGCTACCTGCTGATCGGGTTCTGGTACCAGAAGCCGTCGGCCAATGCCGCCGCCATCAAGGCTTTCGTGGTCAACCGCGTCGGCGACTTCGGGTTCCTGCTCGGCATCTTCACGGTGTTCGTGCTGGTCGGCTCCACCGATTTCGACACCATCTTCTCGGCGGCGCCGGGTCTGACCGGCAAGACCATCAACTTCTTCGGCTGGCACGCCGACGCACTGACGCTGGCCTGCCTGATGCTGTTCATGGGCGCGATGGGCAAGTCGGCGCAGTTCCTGTTGCACACCTGGCTGCCTGACGCGATGGAAGGCCCGACCCCGGTGTCGGCGCTGATCCACGCCGCGACCATGGTCACCGCAGGCGTGTTCATGGTGGCGCGGATGTCGCCGCTGTTCGAACTCGCGCCGAATGCGCAGGCCGTGGTGATGTTCTTCGGCGCGACCACCGCGTTCTTCGCGGCGACGATTGGTCTGGTCCAGAACGACATCAAGCGGATCGTGGCGTATTCGACCTGTTCGCAGCTCGGCTACATGTTCGTGGCGATGGGGGCGGGCGCTTACTCGGTCGGCATGTTCCACCTGTTCACGCATGCCTTCTTCAAGGCGCTGCTGTTCTTGGGCGCCGGCTCGGTGATCCACGCGATGCATCACGAGCAGGACATCCGCAACATGGGTGGCCTGAAGGACCGCATCCCGTTCACCTACGGCGTGATGCTGATCGGCACCCTGGCGCTGACCGGCTTCCCGCTGACCGCCGGCTACTTCTCCAAGGACGCGATCATCGAGGCGGCGTTCGTCTCGAAGAACCCGCTGGCGTTCTACGGCTTCCTGATGACCGTGGTCGCCGCGCTGCTGACCTCGTTCTATTCGTGGCGCCTGGTGTTCAAGACCTTCCACGGCGAGCCGCATGATCGGAAGCATTACGAGGCGGCGCATGAGAGCCCGCTGGTGATGACGATCCCGCTGTTCGTGCTCGCGTTCGGCGCGCTGGCGGCCGGCTATCCGTTCAAGGAGCTGTTCGCCGGCCACGGCATCGAGGAGTTCTTCCGCTCGTCGCTGAAGATGCACCCGCACATCATCGAAGAGATGCACCACATCCCGGCCTGGATCGCGTTGCTGCCGACGGTGATGATGGTGGTGGGCTTCCTGGTGTCCTGGTTCTTCTACATCCGGCGCCCGGATATCCCGATGGAGCTCGCCAGCCAGCATCGGCTGCTCTACCAGTTCCTGCTCAACAAGTGGTACTTCGACGAGTTGTACGAGATCATCTTCGTGCGTCCGGCGAAGTGGATCGGCCGCCAGCTCTGGAAGAAGGGCGATGGCATGCTGATCGACGGCTTCGGCCCCGACGGCATCTCTGCCCGGGTGCTCGACGTCACCCGCGGGGTGGTCCGGATGCAGACCGGCTACCTCTACCACTACGCATTCGCGATGCTGATCGGCGTGGCCGGTCTGATCACCTGGTTCATCCTCGGCTTGGGGGGCCGGTAAATGTCGGCTTCGATCATGACCTGGCCGGTGCTGTCGGTCGTTACGTTCCTGCCGGTGCTCGGTGCGGCACTGGTCTATCTGGCCCGCGGCGAGGACGAGGCGGCGCGGCGTAACGCCCGCTGGATCTCGCTGTGGACCACGCTGATCACCTTCGCGGTGTCGCTGCTGCTGGTGTGGCACTTCGATCCCGCCAACCCGGGCTTCCAGTTCGTCGAAAAGGCACCTTGGCTCGGCAACACCATCACCTATCACATGGGTGTCGACGGCATTTCGCTGCCGCTGGTGATCCTGACCACCGCAATCATGCCGTTCTGCATCATCGCGAGCTGGCGCTCGGTGACGGTGCGGGTGCGCGAATACATGATCGCGTTCCTGATCCTCGAAACGCTGATGATCGGCACCTTCTCGGCGCTGGATCTGGTGCTGTTCTATCTGTTCTTCGAAGGCGGCCTGATCCCGATGTTCCTGATCATCGGCATCTGGGGCGGTCCGCGCCGGGTGTACGCGTCGTTCAAGTTCTTCCTGTACACGCTGCTCGGCTCGGTGCTGATGCTGCTGGCGATCATGGCGCTGTACTGGAACGCCGGCACCACCGACATTCCGACCCTGATGCGCACCTCGGTCCCGAGCGGTCTGCAGACCTGGGCGTGGCTGGCGTTCTTCGCTTCATTCGCGGTGAAGATGCCGATGTGGCCGGTGCACACCTGGCTGCCGGACGCTCACGTCGAAGCGCCGACCGCGGGTTCGGTCGTGCTGGCCGCGATCCTGCTGAAGATGGGCGGCTACGGCTTCCTGCGGTTCTCGCTGCCGATGTTCCCCGACGCCTCGGTGTATTTCGCGCCGCTGATCTACACCCTGTCGGTGATCGCGATCATCTACACCTCGCTGGTCGCGCTGATGCAGGAGGACATCAAGAAGCTGATTGCGTACTCCTCAGTGGCGCATATGGGCTTCGTCACTATGGGCATCTTCTCCGGCACCACCCAGGGCGTCGCCGGCGCGGTGTTCCAGATGATCAGCCACGGCATCGTGTCGGGCGCGCTGTTCCTCTGCGTCGGCGTCGTCTACGACCGGATGCACACCCGCGAGATCGCCGCCTATGGAGGCCTGGTCAACCGGATGCCGCTGTACGCGCTGGTGTTCATGGTGTTCACGATGGCCAATGTCGGTCTGCCCGGCACCTCCGGCTTCATCGGTGAATTCCTGACGCTGCTCGGCACCTTCCGCGTCAACATCCCGACCGCGACGCTGGCGACCACCGGCGTGATCCTGTCGGCCGGCTACGCGCTGTGGCTGTATCGCAAGGTGGTGTTCGGAGCGATGACCAAGCCGGCGCTCGCCAGCATCAAGGATTTGACCTGGCGCGAAGGTCTGATGATGGCGCCGCTGGTGGTTCTGACGATCCTGTTCGGCTTCTATCCGAAGCCGGTGCTCGACATGTCGGCCGCCTCCGTTCAGCAACTCGTCAACAACTACGCCGCCGCCGTGACTGCCGTGAAGGCAGCGGCGCTGCCGTGACCGGCAAGGACTGATCCAGATGAACTTTGAAACAGCCGGTTACCCGCTGCTTCCGATCCTGCCGGAACTGGTTCTGGTGGTGGGGGCGATGCTGCTCCTGATGCTCGGCGCGTATCGCGGGCCGAAGGCCACCGGCACCGTCACGGTGCTGGCGATCCTGCTGCTGGTCGCCACCGGCGCGCTGGAGCTGTTCGCGCTGCCGGCCGGCAAGCTGGTCACCTTCGGCGGCAGCTTCATCGTCGACGACTTCGCCCGCTTCCTGAAGGTGCTGGCGCTGATCGGTTCGGCGGTGACGCTGATCCTGTCGCTCGAAGTGCTGACCCATCCGACGCGGCGGATGTTCGAATACGCCATTCTGGTGCTGCTCTCGTCCGCCGGCATGCTGCTGCTGATCTCGGCCGGCGACCTGATCATGCTGTATCTCGGCCTCGAGCTGATGAGCCTCGCGCTCTACGTGGTCGCGGCCAGCAACCGTCAGGATGCCAAGTCGAACGAAGCCGGCATGAAGTACTTCGTGCTCGGCGCTCTGTCGTCCGGCATGCTGCTGTACGGCGCCTCGCTGATCTACGGATTCACCGGCACGGTGCAGTTCTCCGGCATTGCGGCTGCGGCCAAGGACGGCAATGTCGGCCTGGTGTTCGGCCTTGTGTTCCTGCTCGCCGGCCTGTGCTTTAAGGTCTCCGCTGTGCCGTTCCACATGTGGACGCCGGACGTCTATGAAGGCGCGCCGACTCCGGTCACTGCGTTCTTCGCCTCGGCGCCGAAGGTGGCGGGCATCGCGATCTTCACCCGCGTCACGCTGACGGCGTTCCCGAGCATCGCGCCGCAGTGGCAGCAGATCGTGATCTTCGTGGCGATCGCCTCGATGGCGCTCGGCTCGTTCGCGGCGATCGGCCAGAAGAACATCAAGCGCCTGATGGCGTATTCGGCGATCGCCAATATCGGCTTCGCGCTGGTCGGTCTGTCGGCCGGCACGGTCGAAGGCGCGCAGGGCGTGATCGTCTACATCTCGATCTATGTGGCGATGACGCTGGGCGCGTTCGCGGTGATCCTGGCGATGCGTCGCAACGGCATGCACGTCGAGAACATCAGCGACTTCGCCGGCCTGTCGCGGACCAATCCGCCGCTGGCGTTCTTCTTCGCGATGCTGCTGTTCTCGTTCGCCGGCATCCCGCCGCTGGCCGGGTTCTTCGCCAAGTTCTACGTGTTCATGGCCGCGATCAAGGCCGGCATGTTTGTGCTGGCAGTGGTCGGCGTCGTCACCAGCGTGGTGGGTGCCTACTATTATCTCGCCATCGTCAAGGTGATGTACTTCGACGAGCCGGCGCCGGGCGTCGATCCGGTGCGGCCGGAGCTGCGCGGCGTCCTGATGGTCGCCGGCCTTTTCAATATGCTGTTCTTCGTCTACCCGGCACCGCTGGTGAACGCAGCGACAGCGGCAGCCAAGTCGCTGTTCTAAATGACAGCGCTGCATCTCGGATCAAAGGCGGCAGCGGCGGGCTATAGGCTCGCCGCTTTCGATTCCACGGGCTCGACCAACGCCGAGGCGCTGACCAGCGCGCGATCAGGCGAGGCGGGTCCGATGTGGTTCGTCACCACCGAGCAGACCGCTGGCCGCGGCCGCCGCCAGCGCGCCTGGATCGCGCCGCGCGGCAATCTCGCCAGCAGTGTTCTCGAAGTGATGCGAGTGCCGCCCGGCACCGCGGCGACGCTCGGCTTCGCGGCCGGGCTCGCGCTCGAAGCCGCGCTGCAGCAGGTCAGCCTGGAAGTGCGGGCGCGCTCAGGGATCGATTTTGGTTTCCGGCTGAAATGGCCGAACGACGTGCTGGCATCCGGCAAGAAGCTCGCCGGCATTTTGCTCGAAGCGGAGAATGTCGGTGATCGCCTCGCCGTGGTGGTCGGTATCGGCACCAACGTCATCGCGGCGCCGACCGATACGCCGTATCCGGCAGTCTCGCTGCACGACCTCGGCATTTCGGTGAGCGCGGAGGATCTGTTCGCGGCGCTGTCCGACGCTTGGACGGAGCTGCGCGGCATCTGGGACGACGGCCGCGGCTTTCCGGAGATTCGCCGGCGCTGGTTGGAGCGCGCCGCCGGTCTCGGCGAGCCGGTGTCGATCCGGTCGGGCGACAGCGCGCTCGAGGGCGTGTTCGACAGCATCGACGACACCGGCTGTCTGATCGTGCGCACCACCGACGGAAGAAGGGTGCCGGTTTCGGCCGGTGACGTGTATTTCAAAGGCGTCGCATCAATGGGAGCGGCGTGATGGCGCGTCCGGACGAGTTTACATTTGCGCCGCTCGGCGGCGTCGGCGAGATCGGCATGAACCTGTCGATCTACGGCCTCGGCAATCGCGCTCAGCGGAGCTGGCTGGCGGTCGACCTCGGCGTGTCGTTCGGCGACGAGGAGCATCTGCCCGGCATTGATTTGATCATGCCGGACATCCGCTTCCTGGAAAAAGAGAAGAAGAACCTGGTCGGCCTGGTGCTGACCCATGCGCACGAGGATCATTTCGGCGCGATCATCGATCTGTGGCCGAAGCTCGGCTGCCCGATCTACGCCACCAAGTTCAGCGCCTCGCTGTTCGCCGCCAAGCTGGCGGCCGAACGCACCACGCTGAAGATTCCGATCACCGAAGTGCCGTCGGGCGGCACCATCGATCTCGGCCCGTTCAGCGTCGAGTTCATCCCGGTGGCGCATTCGATTCCGGAAAGCCACGCGCTGGCGATCCGCACCTCGGTCGGCACCGTGCTGCACACCGGCGACTGGAAGATCGATCCGACGCCCGTCGTCGGTCCGCCGACCGACGAAGCACGACTGCGTCAGCTCGGCGACGAAGGCGTGCTCGCGCTGATCGGCGATTCCACCAACGCGGTGCGCGACGGCCGCTCGCCGTCGGAAGCTGAAGTTGCGGTTTCGCTCGCCGGCCTGATCAAGTCGGCGAAGGGCCGCGTCGCGGTGACGACCTTCGCATCAAACGTCGGCCGCATCCGTGCTGTCGCCGATGCGGCAAAGGCGGCGGGGCGCGAGGTTGTTCTGGTTGGACGCGCGATGGACCGCGTTGCGCAGGTCGCGCGCGAGACAGGGCATCTCGATGGCGTGCAGAGTTTCCGCGGACCCGAGTATTATGGGCACTTTCCGCCCGACAAGGTGCTGGCGCTGTGCACCGGCAGCCAGGGCGAGCCGCGCGCCGCGCTGGCGCGAATTGCCAGAGACGACCATCCCGAAATCACCCTCAACAAGGGCGACTGCGTGATCTTCTCGTCGCGCACCATTCCGGGCAACGAGAAGGCGGTCGGCAGCATCATCAACGGGCTGGTGACGCAAGGCATCGAAGTGATCACCGATCGCGATCACCTCGTTCACGTCTCCGGCCATCCGCGCCGCGACGAACTGCGCGAGATGATCTCCTGGGTGCGGCCGCAGCTCTTGATCCCGGTGCACGGCGAAGCGTTGCATCTGAACGCACACGCCAAGCTGGCGCGGCAGATGGGCGTGCCGAAGGTGATGACCTGCCGCAACGGCGACCTGATCCGTCTCGGCCCGGGCGATCCGGCGGTGATCGATCAACTGCCGTCGGGCCGGCTCTACAAAGACGGCACCATCCTCGAGCAGGACACCTCGCGCGCCGTGGTCGAGCGCCGCAAGATGGCGTTCGCCGGCTGTGCCTTCGTGGCGCTGGCGCTGACCGAGGCCGGCGAACTCGCCGACGATCCCGAGGTCGATCTGGTCGGCATGCCGGAGAACAACACCGCGGGCGAACCACTCGAAGACATCGTGTTCGATGCCGTGGTTGCCACTGTCGAGGGGTTGCCGCGCGCGCGGCGACGCGATCCGGACTCCGTGGCGGAATCGGTGCGACGCACGGTCCGCTCGATCGTTCAGGCGGAATGGGGCAAGAAACCTTTGTGCACGGTGCACGTGCTGACGGTTTGAGATAAACACCAACAAGAACACGACAACGAAAGAGGGTGACCATGCTCGGGCGGCTCAACCACGTGGCGATCGCGGTGAAGGATGCGGTACAGGCCGCCAAGGTCTACGGCGCCGGCTTCGATGCGGCGATCTCGGAAGCCGTGCCGCTGCCGGAGCACGGCGTCATCACCGTGTTCGTGACCCTGCCGAACACCAAGATCGAGTTCATCCAGCCGCTCGGCGAAGCCTCGCCGATCGCCAAGTTTCTCGAGCGCAACGCCGACGGCGGCATTCACCACGTCTGCTACGAAGTGCCGGACATCATCGAAGCGCGCGACCGCCTGACCAAGGAAGGCGCGCGGGTGCTCGGCGACGGCAATCCGAAGATCGGCGCCCACGGCAAGCCGGTGCTGTTCTTCCATCCGAAGGATTTTTCCGGCGCGCTGGTCGAGATCGAACAAGCCTGATCGATGGCCTCCACCATCGCCGGCCTGCTCGCGATCTACTTCGTCTTATGGTGGATCGTGTTGTTCGTGACGCTGCCGTTCGGCGTGCGCAGTCACGCCGAGAGCGAAGGTGAGGGGCCGTCTCCCGGCACCGATCCCGGCGCCCCAGTGGCAACGCTGCTGGCGCGCAAGGCGCTGTGGACCACGCTGATCTCGGCGGTGATCTTCGCCGTCGCGCTCTACGCGTATCGGTCCGGCTGGCTCGGCATCGATCGTCTCGCCAAGCTGATGAATCTGCCGCTGTAGTAGCCGCTGCGCCGCATGCCGCGTTGTCGTGGCGACGTGCTGTGGTTCGGCGCTGCGTGTTGAGCGCAGCGAGCCTCACGGGCGCGTGCACGATTCGCGGCGATGAATTTCGCTGCGTTCAATCGATCCTACCAGTCGCGCACGCGCAGCAGCTCTTTTTGCCAAATGTATCTGGGTTGGATTCGCCCGCGAGCAGCGCCGGCTGCTTGGCGATTCGTCGAATGAAAAATAGTGCCGAAATGGTGCTGAAAAAGAAAAAGCAGGGCGCGGCGCCCTGCTAAAAAACTTGTCGACCCTATAATTTCCCCGAATAGTTGTTCGTATTGTTTGGCCGGGCGACGTTCGTTGATGAACGTCAGGGTTCCTCCCGAGACTTGGACCACTCAGACCTTCGCCGCAAGGCTCAGCCTGTAGCCACATTGGTAGCCTATTCTAAGCGTCTTGTCATCATTCACGGCAACGAATGTTCAAATTTAAGGCAAGACGTGAAATGAACGAGAACTCGCCAGCTGCACGCGGTTTGCAGTTTCGTTTGGCGCGGTTGCCGAGCTGTGCGATGCTGCGTTGGTCAACCGAACGCAACCGACCTGCATGATAATTCACCCGCCCAAAGGACTGTCTGCGCTGCGCCGACGCCTCGGGCGGCTGATTCCGTTGGTTGCTGTGGTGGTGCTGGTGCAGCTTTTGGCGCCGGTCGGGGCGGTGCGCTTCATTGCCAGTGCGATTGCCGATCCGGTCGGCGTCGCGCCGCTGTGCGCCGAGATGGCGAGGCCGGGGCAGGCATCACACGCCGCTATACCGTCGGCGCACGACTCGGGCTGCTGTGCGATCTGCGCCGTCGGCCTCAGCGGTGCGCCGGTGCCGGCGCTGCCGCCGCAGGATTTCGTGGTGGCGCGGTTTGCCGAGGTGGTGGTCTGGTACCTTGCCGATTCGGCGCCGGCCGACCGTCGCTCGTTCGCGCACGCCCGGGCGCGTGGGCCGCCGGCTCTGGTTTCAGCCTCTGCCTGACCGCGGCGTCCGCCGCTCTTTTCAATGTTCGATAATCGCCGGACGGCGCGTCACCCCGCAATCGCCGGGAACGCGCCTGCCGCAGCTTTCGTTCTGACTTCCTCAACTGACAGAAAGACCCACCCATGAAGATGTTCATCCGCAGCGTTGCGTCCGTCGCCGTTGCCACCTTGCTGTCCACCGCCGCCGTGCAGGCCGCCGAGGTCAAGGCCGGCGATCTGGTGATCAGCCAGTCGTGGAGCCGCGCCACCCCGGGCGGCGCCAAGGTTGCCGGCGGCTTCCTCACCATCGAGAACAAGGGCAGCAGCGCCGACCGTCTGGTGTCCGGCACCGCCGACATCGCCGGCAAGGTCGAGATCCACGAGATGTCGATGGACAACGGCGTGATGAAGATGCGCCCGCTCGACAAGGGCCTGCCGATCGAGCCCGGCAAGACCGTCACGCTGATGCCGGGCAGCTACCACATCATGCTGATGGATCTGAAAGGCCCGCTGAAGCAGGGCGACAAGGTGCCGATGACGCTGCAGTTCGAAAAGGCCGGCAAGGTTCAGGTCACGCTCGACGTCGAAGGCGTCGGCGCCAAGGCGCCGGGCGATGCCGGCGGCAGCATGATGAAGATGGACCACGGCACGATGGATCACAGCGGCCACGGGATGAAGAAGTGATGCGGCTGCGATCCGTATCGGCAGCGGCGGCCCTCGCGGCCGCCGCGCTCGGCGCCGCGCCGGCGCTGGCTCACGTCACGCTGCAGCCGAACGAGGCCACGGCGGGCAATTACTTCCAGGCGGCATTCAGCGTGCCGCACGGCTGCGACGGCAGCGCGACGGTTGCGGTCCGGGTCAAAATTCCGGACGGCGTGCTGTCGGTGAAGCCGCAGATGAAGCCGGGCTGGTCGGTCGACATCAAGACCCGCAAGATCGATGGCGAACAGCCGAAGCTGCACGGCAAGACCATCACCGAGACCGTCGACGAGGTGACCTGGCGCGGCGGGCCGCTCCCGGACAACCTCTACGACACTTTCGGTCTGGTGATGAAACTGCCCGACGCTGCCGGCAAGACGCTGTACTTCCCGGTGGTGCAGGAATGCGAAAAGGGCGTTTCGCGCTGGATCGAAATTCCTGCCTCGGGACAGAAGCCCGACGCCCTGCATGAGCCGGCCCCGGCGCTGCGGCTGAAGCCGAAGGCGCCGTGACGGCGGGCTACACTCACACGCGCCGCCGCGGGCGCTGGCTGGCCTGGATCACGGCGATCGCCGTGCTGCTGTGGCCGGCGCTCGCGGCCGCGCATGCCAGCCTCGTCGCCAGCGATCCCGCTTCTGAAGCGGTGCTGGCGACGCCGCCGACCAGTTTCTCGCTGACCTTCAACGAACCGGTCACCGCGCTGCTGCTGCAACTGATCGACGCGCGCGGCCGCAGCCAAGCGATCACGGCAATCGACCAGGACGGCGCGACCCTTCGATTTGCTCCGCCGGCCGGACTAGGCGAGGGCGCCCATGTGCTGAGCTGGCGGGTGGTCTCCGCCGACGGCCACCCGATCGGCGGGGCGCTGACGTTCTGGATCGGGACGCCCGGCCAAAGGCTGCCGCCGATCGTCGTGCCGGACGATCCCGCGCGTCGCACCGCGATTTGGGCGACGCGCATCCTGGGCGGCTTCACGCTGCTGACCGCCGTCGGCGGCGCGGCGTTCCTGGCCTGGATCGCTGCCGCACCGGTCGCGGGCGCGGCGATGCTGACCGCAGGACTCGCGCTGCTCGGCCTGGCCGCTGTCGTGTTGTCGGCCGGCCTGCAGGGGCTGGACGCGCTCGATCTGCCGCTGGCCCGGCTCGGCGATGCCGCGGTGTGGCGCGCCGGCGCATCGGGCTCGTTCGGCGATGCGGCCGCACTGTCCGGCATGGCCTTCGTCCTGACGCTGCTGGCACTGCGCTGGCGCGGCTGGAACGCGCGGCTGCTGTCGCTCGGCGCCGTGGTGAGCCTCGGCACGGCGTTCGCCGTCAGCGGACATGCGGCCACAGCCGAGCCGCGCGCGCTCTCCGGCGCCGCCGTCTGGCTGCATGGCGTCAGCCTGGCGCTGTGGATCGGCGCACTGCTGCCGCTGGCGATCGCGGTCGGCAGGCGCGATGCGGCGCCGGCGACGCTGCGGCGGTTTTCCAAGGCGATCCCGCTGGTGATCGTAATGCTGCTGATCAGCGGCGTCGCGCTGGCGGCGATCGAACTCGGGCGGATCGATGCGCTGTGGCAGAGCGATTATGGCCGTGTGCTGATCGCCAAGCTGGCGCTGGTTTGCGTGCTGCTCGCTCTGGCGCTGTGGAACCGGGTGTGGCTGACGCCGCTGCTGCTGGCCGGCGAAGCTTCGACGGTGCGGAGAATGCGGGCCAGCATCGTGGCCGAGCTGGTGCTGGTGATCGCCATCCTGGGCGTGGTCGGGCTGTGGCGGTTCACGCCGCCGCCGCGCAGCACCGCATCTCAACCGGCGGCAGCCTCGGAGATGGTGCATCTTCATACCGAGCGGGCGATGGCCACGGTGACGCTGGCGCCCGCCCGAGCCGGGCCTGTCGAGATCGAAGTGCTGCTGCAGACGGCCGAGGAAGCGCCGCTTGCCGCGCAGGCGCTGACCGTGACGCTGGCCAAGCCTGACGCCGGGATCGAGCCGCTCAGCGCCGAAGCGCGGAAGACGGCGGACGGACCCTGGCGGGCGCGGCTGACGGCGCCGGTGCCAGGGACATGGACGCTGACGCTCGGCATCCTGATCTCGGATTTCGAGAAGGTGAACCTCGAAACCCCGATCGTGATTCGATAGTCGGGTGCCGAGCACCCGGTCGCCGTGCTAGACCGCAAGTGTCCCGCACCGACCTGAGCAGCGGCCAATCCGGCTCGAATTGCAGAGTTGCGCGGCTCCCGCCCTTGTGTTTTCGCGTCCGATCCGGTTTCACTGGCGCAAAATCAGCTTCCACCCGATTCTCCGAGCAAATCCCATGCGTTTGTCGCGATTCTTCCTGCCGATCCTGAAGGAAAACCCGAAGGAGGCCGAGATCGTCTCGCACCGGCTGATGCTGCGCGCCGGCATGCTGCGGCAGGAGGCGGCCGGCATCTACGCCTGGCTGCCGCTCGGCCATCGGGTGCTGAAGAAGATCGAGCAGATCGTCCGCGAGGAGCAGAACCGCGCCGGCGCGATCGAACTGCTGATGCCGACGCTGCAGCTCGCCGACCTGTGGCGCGAGAGCGGCCGCTACGATGCCTACGGTCCGGAGATGCTGCGGATCGCCGACCGGCATAAGCGGGAATTGCTGTACGGCCCGACCAACGAGGAAATGATCACCGAGATCTTCCGGGCCTACATCAAGTCCTACAAGAGCTTGCCGCTGAATCTTTATCATATTCAATGGAAATTCCGCGACGAGCAGCGTCCGCGTTTCGGCGTGATGCGCGGCCGCGAATTCCTGATGAAGGACGCGTACTCGTTCGACGTCGACGAAGCCGGCGCGCGCAAGTCCTACAACAAGATGTTCGTCGCTTACCTGCGCACCTTCGCGCGGATGGGCCTGAAGGCAATCCCGATGCGCGCCGAGACCGGCCCGATCGGCGGTGATCTCAGCCACGAATTCATCGTGCTGGCCGAGACCGGCGAGTCCGGTGTCTACATCGACCGCGACGTGCTGAACCTGCCGGTGCCGGACGAGAACGTTGACTACGATGGCGACCTGACCCCGATCATCAAGCAGTGGACCTCGGTCTATGCGGCGACCGAGGACGTTCACGAGGCGGCGCGCTATGAAAGCGAAGTGCCGGAGGCCAACCGCCTCAACACCCGCGGCATCGAGGTCGGTCAGATCTTCTACTTCGGCACCAAGTATTCCGACTCGATGAAGGCCAATGTCACCGGCCCGGACGGGACCGATGCGCCGATCCACGGCGGCTCCTACGGTGTCGGCGTGTCGCGGCTGGTCGGCGCGATCATCGAGGCCTGCCACGACGACAACGGCATCATCTGGCCGGAGGCGGTGGCGCCGTTCCGGGTGACGATCCTCAATCTGAAGCAGGGCGACGCTGCGACCGACGCGGCCAGCGACCAGCTGTATCGCGAGCTGTCGGCCAAGGGCGTCGACGTTCTGTATGACGACACCGATCAGCGCGCCGGCGCCAAGTTCGCGACTGCGGACCTGATCGGCATTCCGTGGCAGATCCACGTCGGTCCGCGCGGGCTGGCCGAAGGCAAGGTCGAACTCAAGCGCCGCAGCGACGGGTCGCGCGAAAATCTCGCACTCGCCGATGTGGTCGCACGTCTGACGTAATAGGCACTTATCCACCGCGGGCCTGAACGGCGAGGGCGGCGTCGGCCAGATAAAGCCCGAATCGTGTGAAATTCGGACTATGGATCACGCCATGAACGAGCCAGTTCGAACTCCTCCTTTTGCGCCATTCGAATGGCTGATTTCCGGGCGCTATCTGCGCGCGCGCCGGCGTGAGGGGTTCATCTCGGTGATCGCCGGCTTCTCGTTCCTCGGCATCATGCTCGGGGTGGCGACGCTGATCATCGTCATGGCGGTGATGAACGGCTTCCGCAAAGAGCTGCTCGACAAGATCCTCGGCCTGAACGGCCACCTCCTGGTGCAGCCGCTGGAAAGCCCGCTGACCGACTGGAAGGACGTCGCCGACCGGCTCAGCGGCGTGCAGGGCATCAAGCTCGCAGCCCCGGTGGTTGACGGCCAGGCGCTGGCGTCGTCGCCGTTCAACGCCTCGGGCGTGTTCGTGCGCGGCATCCGCGCCGACGACCTCAATCATCTGTCGTCGATCGCCAATCATCTGAAGCAAGGTACGCTGGAAGGCTTCGACGACAGCCAGGGCGTCGCGATCGGACGCCGGCTCGCCGATCAGCTGTCGCTGCACGCCGGCGACAGCATCACGCTAGTGGCGCCGCGCGGCGCCGTGACGCCGATGGGCACCACGCCGCGGATCAAGCCCTATAAGGTCGCGGCGGTGTTCGAGATCGGTATGTCCGAATACGATTCGACCTTCGTGTTCATGCCGCTGAAGGAAGCGCAGGCGTATTTCAACCGCGCCAACGACGTCACCGCCATCGAGGTCTATACCGACAATCCCGACCGCATCGACGTCTTCCGCAAGGCGGTGACCGAAGCCGCCGGAAGGCCCGTGTTCCTGGTCGACTGGCGCCAGCGCAATTCGACGTTCTTCAACGCGCTCCAGGTCGAGCGCAACGTCATGTTCCTGATCCTGACGCTGATCGTGCTGGTGGCGGCGCTCAACATCATCTCCGGCCTGATCATGCTGGTGAAGGACAAGGGCGCCGACATCGCGATCCTGCGCACCATGGGCGCGAGCCAGGGCTCGATCATGCGGGTGTTCCTGATCACCGGCGCGGCGATCGGCGTGGTCGGCACGCTGACCGGGTTCTTCGTCGGCGTGCTGGTGTGCATGAACATCGAGTCGATCCGGCAGTTCCTGTCCTGGGTCACCAACACCGAACTGTTCTCGCCGGAGCTGTATTTCCTGTCGAAGCTGCCGGCCGAGATCGATTTCGCCGAGACCAGCGCGGTGGTGATCATGGCGCTGACGCTGTCGTTCCTCGCCACGCTGTACCCGTCGTGGCGCGCCGCGCGCCTCGATCCGGTCGACGCGCTGCGCTACGAGTAAGGCGAAACACGATGGAGCAGGGCGCCGAAGACATCCCGGTCGTGTACCTTCACGACATCAAGCGCCAGTATTCACAAGGCGAGGCGACGCTGACGATCCTCGACGGCGCCAGGCTGGCGCTCTGGGCGGGGCAATCGGTGGCGCTGGTGGCGCCGTCCGGTTCGGGCAAGTCGACGCTGCTGCACATCGCCGGGCTGCTCGAGCATCCGGATGAGGGCGAGGTCTATGTCAGCGGCGCGGCAACGTCGGCGCTGACCGATGCCGAGCGCACCCAGATCCGCCGCACCGACATCGGCTTCGTTTACCAGTCGCACCGGCTGCTGCCGGAATTCACCGCGCTGGAAAACGTGATGCTGCCGCAGATGATCCGCGGCCTGAAGCGCAAAGAGACGATCAGCCGCTCCAAGGAAATCCTGTCCTATCTGGGGCTCGCCGACCGCATCACCCATCGGCCGTCGGAATTGTCAGGCGGCGAGCAGCAGCGCGTCGCGATCGCCCGCGCGGTGGCCAATGCGCCCCGCGTGCTGTTCGCCGACGAGCCGACCGGCAATCTCGATCCGCACACCGCTGATTACGTGTTCAACGCGCTGATGCAGCTGGTCAAGGCGACCCAGGTGGCGATGCTGATCGCCACCCACAACATGGAGCTCGCCGCCCGCATGGACCGCCGCGTTTCGCTGCAGGACGGCGTGGTGGTCGAGCTGGAATAGGGCGCGCCAGGCCTTCATTCCGTCATTCCGGGCGCTCGCGTTAGCGAGCGAACCCGGAATCCCGCGGTGCAGGGTGAAGCGCCTCAACGCAGAACATCTCGGGATTCCGGGTTCGCGCTTGCGCGCGCCCCGGAATGACAGGGCCCTAAGAGAGCCGCGCTCGTCGTCAGTGCTGGCGGCGATGCTTGCGCTTCTTCTTGGTCGGCTGCTGCTGCGGCGCGGTGTACCACGGGTTGGTCATGCAATCGGCGCTGCGGCCCGAGGCCGACATCCGGCACTGCGCTATGGTGTCGTAGCTGCACTCGTCGTACCAGTCGTGATAGCTCTGATACACCCGCAGGCAGACCGGATAATCCCGCGCCTCGGCGGTGGTGGTCAGGCCGAGGCCGGCGAGCATCGCGATCAGGAGCAGCTTGCGCATCTTCGTTCGGATCCTTGTTGAGCAGCCGGTCGCGGTAGCGGCGACTCGGCGCACCCGAGAGTGTGACAGAAATCTATGACGGCGCGGGGTCGGCGCACATGCGCCGGCTCAATGCCGCCGGGCGCGGCGCGAACCGGGCCCCGCCGGCGGCTGATACCACGGATTGGTCAGGCACTGGGCGGCGATCCCCGATGCGGCCGGCCGACACTGTTCGATCGATGTGTAGCGGCACTCGTCGTAGCGCACCGGGCCATACACCCGCAGGCAAACCGGGTAGTTGTCGTAAGGCTGTGCCGAAGCTGCTCCCTGCAGCGCCAGCCCGGCCAGCAGCACCATCGCTCCAATCCGCATCGTCGCCTCCGCTGCTGCGCGGTTCATAAGCCGCGCGCCTTTCGTTCCGTGCGCTAATCCCGAATGACCGTCAATGCGGGGCCAGGCCGGTGGATTCCGGGGATAGTAACGTCTCATTAACGGTCCAGATTGCTGCGCCGGTCGCTTGCTTGACTCTAGAACGAAATAAGAACATTGTTCTTGTTATGTTCACAAGGTCAGGGAGGCGGACGATGTTGAAGATCTTCATCCAAGAAGCTGCGGCGCTGACGTCGATTGCACTGTTCATCGGCATGGTGGCGGTGTGGGCTCAAGTGCTGGCGCAGGCCTGAATGCAGGCAAGCGTTGCGACCGCTTCGGCATAGCGGGGATAAGGTCGCCGCCGATGCTTGCGGTGAAGGGTGAGGGGGCCCACCATTGGGCTTCCGAGTCGGTTGCCGTTACGGCGACCGGTTCCGCAAACCACTCGTCCCAACCCGCACGTTTGTCTGAAGAGCCGCCGCGCCGATGAGCAACGCCGGATTCGTCCATCTGCACGTCCACTCGGCCTATTCGTTGCTGAAAGGCTCGATGAAAGTCGCCAAGCTGGCCGAGCTGGCGAAGGCCGACCGGCAACCGGCGCTGGCCCTGACCGACACCGACAACATGTTCGGCGGTCTGGAATTCTCCGACAAGCTGTCGGGCTATGGCATTCAGCCGATCGTCGGCCTCGAACTTGGCATCGACTTCGGCGACCAGGATCCGAACTCGCGCCATGGCGCCTTGGCGACACCGGCGCGGATCGTGCTCCTGGCAGCGCGCGAGCAGGGCTATCGCAGCCTGATGCGGCTGAACTCACGGGCGTTCCTGGAGACGCCGGTCAATCAGGTGCCGCACGTCAAGCTCGAATGGCTGGCGGGCGAAACCGACGGCGTGATCGCGCTGACCGGCGGGCCGGACGGACCGATCTCGCTGGCGATGCTGACCGATCCGGCGCTCGCCGCGCAGCGCTGCGAGCGGCTGCAGCAGGCATTCGGCGATCGGCTGTATGTCGAACTGCAGCGTCATGGCACCGAGGCCGAGCGCCGCGCCGAAGGCGGGCTGATCGATCTCGCCTATGACAAAGGCCTGCCGCTGGTCGCGACCAACGAGCCGCATTTCGCCAGCACCGAGGATTACGAGGCGCACGATGCGCTGCTGTGTATCGCCTCCGGCAAGCTGATCGCCGAGACCGATCGCCTCCAGCTTACTCCCGACCACCGCTTCAAGACTCGCGCCGAGATGGCGGTGCTGTTCGCCGATCTGCCCGAGGCGCTGGCCTCGACGGTGGAAATCGCGCAGCGCTGCGCCTATCGGCCGCTGACCCGCAAGCCGATCCTGCCGCTTTTCACCGTCGGCGCCAGCGTCAGCGACGCGGCGGAAGCCGCCGCCGCTGAAGCGGCCGAACTGCGCCGCCAGGCCGAGCAGGGCCTCGCCAAGCGGCTCAGCGTTCACGGCCTGTCGCCGGGGACGACCGAAGAGGACTACAACAAGCGGCTCGCCTTCGAGCTCGACGTCATCACCCGCATGAAATACGCGGGTTACTTCCTGATCGTGTCCGACTTCATCAAATGGGCCAAGGCCCACGGCATTCCGGTCGGTCCGGGCCGTGGTTCGGGCGCAGGCTCGCTGGTGGCGTATTCGCTGACGATTACCGACCTCGACCCGATCCGGTTCGGCCTGCTGTTCGAGCGCTTCCTCAATCCCGAACGCGTCTCGATGCCGGACTTCGATATCGACTTCTGCCAGGATCGCCGCGGCGAAGTGATCGAATACGTGCAGCATCGCTATGGCCGCGATCAGGTGGCGCAGATCATCACCTTCGGTACGTTGCAGGCGCGCGGCGTGCTGCGCGACGTCGGCCGCGTGCTGCAGATGCCGTACGGTCAGGTCGACAAGCTGACCAAGCTGGTGCCGCAGAATCCCGCTGCGCCGATCACCCTGAAGCAGGCGATCGAAGGCGAGCCGAAGCTGCAGGCGGCGCGCGACGAAGACCCGATCGTGGCGCGTGCGTTCGACATCGCGCAGAAGCTCGAAGGCCTGACGCGTCACGCCTCGACCCACGCGGCCGGCATCGTGATCGGCGATCGCCCGCTCAGCGACCTGGTGCCGCTGTATCGCGATCCGAAATCCGACATGCCGGTGACCCAGTTCAATATGAAATGGGTCGAACCGGCGGGCTTGGTGAAGTTCGACTTCCTCGGCCTGAAGACGCTAACCACGCTCGACGTCGCGGTGAAGCTGCTCAAGCAGCGCGACATCCATGTCGACCTGCACACGCTGCCGATCGACGATGCGCCGAGTTATCAGATGCTGGCCCGCGGCGACGTCGTCGGCGTGTTCCAGGTGGAAAGCGCGGGCATGCGGCGGGCGCTGATCGACATGCGCCCCGACCGGTTCGAAGACATCATCGCGCTGGTGGCGCTGTATCGCCCGGGCCCGATGGCCAATATCCCGACCTACTGCGCCCGCAAACACGGCGACGAGGAGCCCGAATATCTGCATCCGATGCTGGAGCCGATCCTGAAGGAGACGTTCGGCGTCATCATCTACCAGGAACAGGTGATGCAGATCGCGCAGGTGATGGCCGGCTACTCGCTCGGCGACGCCGACCTGCTGCGCCGCGCGATGGGTAAGAAGATCCGCGCCGAGATGGACAAACAGCGCGCGATTTTCGTCGAAGGCGCGGTGAAGAATGGCGTCGCCAAGGACGCTGCCGACACCATCTTCGACCTGCTCGCCAAGTTCGCCGACTACGGCTTCAACAAGAGCCACGCGGCCGCCTATGCGCTGGTGTCGTACCATACCGCGTATATGAAGGCGCACTATCCGGTCGAATTCCTCGCCGCGTCGATGACGCTGGAAATCCACAACACCGACAAGCTGTCGGAATTCCGCGCCGAGGCGCAGCGGCTCGGCATCAAGGTCGAGGCGCCGTCGGTCAACCGCTCCGGCGCCACCTTCGAGGTCGGTCCGAACACCATCTACTACGCTCTCGCCGGCCTGAAGGGCGTCGGCATGCAGGCGGTGCAACAGATTGTCGAGGCGAGGGGGGATCGGCCGTTTGCCTCGCTCGCCGACTTTGCCGCACGGGTCAATCCGCGCGCCATCAACAAGCGCGTCATCGAATGTCTCGCGGCGGCCGGTGCGTTCGATTGCCTCAACTCGAACCGTGCGGCGGTGTTTGCGGGTGCCGACGCGATCGTCGCGGCCTGCCAGCGCAATCATGAAGCCGCCACCAGCGGCCAGAACGATATGTTCGGCGGTCTGTCGGATGCGCCGTCGATCATTCTGCCGCAGCTCGAGCCGTGGCTGCCGGCGGAGCGGCTGCGCCGTGAATACGATGCGATCGGCTTCTTCCTGTCCGGCCATCCGCTCGACGACTACGCCACTGCCTTGAAGCGGCTGCGGGTGCAGTCCTGGACCGAGTTCTGCAAGGCGGTGAAGTCCGGCGCCACCGCCGGCAAGGTCGCCGCCACCGTGGTGTCGCGGATGGAACGGCGGACCAAGACCGGCAACAAGATGGGCATCATGGGCCTGTCGGATCCGACCGGGCATTTCGAGGCGGTGCTGTTCTCCGAAGGTCTGGCGCAGTATCGCGAGGTGCTGGAGCCGGGCGCTGCGGTGCTGATGCAGCTCGGTGCCGAACTGCAGGGTGAGGATGTGCGCGCCCGGGTGCTGCACGCCGAGCCGCTCGACGCCGCGGCGGCGAAAACTCAGAAGGGTCTGCGCATCTTCCTGCGCGATACCAAATTCCTCGACTCGGTCGCCAAGCGGCTGCAGCCGCCGGAGACCAAGGTTGCGGGCGGCAACATCGCGCTGGTGCTGCGGCTCGATCCGCAGACCGAGGTCGAGTTCGATATTCCCGGGCGCTACCACGTGTCGCCGCAGATCGCCGGCGCGATCAAGGCTGTGACCGGCGTCGAGCACGTCGAAACGCTGTGACAACGGGTTTGCTCTCGCGTCACGGAAAACGGACGGCGAGGGCGGTATTTGTTCGCGAACCGGTCGCGGATTGTTCAATCGCCGTTCAGATTGGGACGCGCTGAAATGCGATCGGCGGCGCTGCGCCGGTTCCGGCTGCGCCCTTGCAATGGGTCCCGGCCATGCGTCTCAATCATTTTTTCTCGGTCGTCTCCACCATCCTCGTTGTTCTGATCGCCGGGCCGGTTGGTCCCGCGGCCGCGCAGCAGCAGGAAAAACGCATCGCGCTGGTGATCGGCAATGGTGCCTATGCCAAGGCGCCGCTCTCCACCGCTGCCAATGACGGCGGCCTGATCGCGCAGACCTTGCAGGCGGCCGGCTTCGACGTCAGCGGCGCGCGCGATCTCGACGGCGACACGCTCCGCGGCGCCTTTCGCGACTTCGTGAAGAAGGCCGAGGACTCAGGGCCCGACACCGTCGCGGCGGTGTATCTGGCCGGCTACGGCGTGCAATACGCCGGCGAGAACTACTTCATCCCGGTCGACTCGCGGCTGTCGCGCGACACAGAGATCCCGACCGAAGGGCTGCGCATCAGCGACTATCTGCGCCAGCTCGCGGCGCTGCCGCTGAAGACCAGCGTCGTGGTGCTCGATCTGGCGCGCGAGCAGCCGTTCGTGCCCGGCGGATCGATCGCCTCGGGTCTGGCGATGGTCGAGCCGAACCCGAAGATGCTGATCGCCTTCAACGCCGCGCCCGGCACGGTGGCGCCGGAGGAGCGGGGCGCTTACGGCGCCTATGCGCAAGCGCTTGCCGAGATGATCCGCACCGGCGGCCTGACGCTGCCGCAACTGTTCGATCGTGTGCGGCTGCGGGTCAATGAGACTACCAAGGGCGCGCAGGTGCCGTGGGATACGCAGAGCGTGGAGTCGAACTTCATGTTCTTCGATCGCGCGCCCGATGCGCCGCCGCTGCCGGCGCCGGATCAGGCGCTGCGCAGCAAGCCGATCCGCGACATGGGCGCCGCCGAAGCGTATGCGGCCGCGCTCGATCGCGACACGCTGCAGGCTTACGAAGACTTTCTCGCCGCCTATCCGAACGATCCGCTGGCCAAGCGGGTGAGGGCGATTGTCGCCGCGCGGCGCGAGGCGATTACTTGGCGACGGACGTATCGCGTCGATACGCCGGATGCGTACTGGTCGTATCTGCGGCGCTATCCGCGCGGGCCGCACGCGGCGGACGCCCGGCGCCGGCTGGAGATCCTCGCGGCTGCACTGGAGCCGCCGCCGAGCTTCACGGTGATCGACTACGATGTGCCGCCGCCGCCACCGGACGAGATCGTCTATGTCGACCGGCCGGTGCTGATGTTCAGCGATCCGGTGTTCGATTTTGCGCCGCCGCCACCGCCGCCGGTGTTCTTCCTGCCGCCACCGCCGCCGGACTTCGTGGTGCTGCCGCCACCGCCGCCGCCGATCGGCCTGTTCTATCTGCCGCGGCCGTTGTTCGTGCCGATCCCGGCTTATGTCCGGCCGCCGGTCTATGTGCAGCCGCCGCCGAACAACATCATCTTCGCCAACATCCACAACACCACGGTGATCAATCAGGTGATCAACCAGCCGCCGGCCGCCGCCAACCCGGCCGCGCCGGTGGTGAGTCCGCCGGTTGCCGGGCCTGCGCTCGCAACACCTGGCGCACCGGCAGCGACGGCGGCTGCCGTGGCGTCCGGCGCTGTGCTGGGCGCGGCGCTGCCGGCCGCCGCGCTGCATCGCGCCACGCTGATCCAGCAGGGCAAGGCGCCGGTGCCGCAGAGCGCGTCGATCGCCACGACGCCGCCGGGCGGGTTTGCGCAACGTCCGGGCGTCCAGCCGCAGGGCCCGCGGCTGGCGCAGCCCGCCGCCGCGCCGACCCAGGCTCCGACGACGACCGCGCCGAACTCCGCATCCACGCCCACTCCTGGCACGCCGCCGAGCCAACCGACCGGACCAGCCGTCGCGCCGCCGACGGGGCAGAGCCGGTCGGGGCCAGGTGCGTCCGGCGGTGCTGCACCGGCCGGCCAGGCGCTGCCGGTCCCTGGAACCAAGGGATTGCCACCCGCGCCCGGTGTCGCCGCGCGCCCGGGGGCTCCGTCGGGCGCTCAGCCACAGCCTCCTGGTCGGCCAGCGCTCGGCCCAGGCGGCCCGGCCGCGCCGCGAAACGGGACCGTCGCGCCACCGGCCGGATCGGCGCCGAAGCCGCTTGCAGGCACGCCGCCAGCCGGCGCAGGTCCGGCGGTGCGTCCGGAAGCTGTTCGCCCTCAGCAGCAGGCCCCCGCCGCCAGGTTGCGGCCGACCCCGCCGGTGACGGCGCCCGCCAGACTGGCGGGACCGCCGCCGGGCGCAGCTGCCGACCGCCGTCCGCCGCCTGCGGCTCCGCGGATCCAGCGTCCCGCACCGCCGACGGTGTCCCGTCCGGTCCCGCCGCCGATGCATGTGGCTCCCCGGGTTGCTTCGCCGCCGCCTCCCCAGCATGCGGCTCCACGCATGGCGCCACCGCCGGCGCCGGTTCGCGCGGCACCGCCGCCGCCCCATGTCGCCCCGCCGCGGCCACCGGCACCGCCAAGGGCCGCCCCGCCGCCGCGGCCGCAGGGCCCTGCCAAACGGTGCCCGCCGGGCGTGAAGGAGTGCTGAGCGGGGTGAGGGCAGGTCAAACTGGCGGATCGCGGCCATCGCGGTCCGCCCCTCCCAGGCGCGATCTCGGCCGCTCCGCCTTGCGTTATCGGGGAATCCCGCTATAACGCGCGCCATCTCACACGGAAACATGGCTCACAAGGCCGTCCGGTGGCACCGGGCCGCGAAGGGATTCGTCCCCAGTTCGGAACGGTTGCCCACACGTTTCCGGAGGAACCAACCGGAGAAGATACAATGGCGCTTCCTGAATTCTCTATGCGTCAGCTGCTCGAAGCTGGCGTGCATTTCGGTCACCAGTCGCATCGCTGGAATCCGAAGATGGCGGACTACATTTTCGGCGTCCGCAACAACATTCACATCGTCGACCTGACCCAGACCGTGCCGCTGCTGCATCGCGCGCTGCAGGCGATCAGCGATACCGTCGCCAAGGGCGGCCGCGTGCTGTTCGTCGGCACCAAGCGCCAGGCGCAGGACGCTGTGGCTGATGCCGCCAAGCGTTCGGCCCAGTACTTCGTCAACTCGCGCTGGCTCGGCGGCACGCTGACCAACTGGAAGACGATCTCGGGCTCGATCCGCCGCCTGCGTCACCTCGAAGACGTGCTGAGCTCGGCCGACGCCAATGCCTACACCAAGAAGGAGCGTCTGGAGCTGCAGCGCGAGCGCGACAAGCTCAATCGCTCGCTCGGCGGCATCAAGGACATGGGCGGTCTGCCCGACCTGATCTTCGTTATCGACACCAACAAGGAAGACATCGCGATCCAGGAAGCCCAGCGTCTCGGCATCCCGGTCGCTGCGATCGTCGATACCAACTGCGATCCGAAGGGCATCACCTATCTGGTGCCGGGCAACGACGACGCCGGCCGCGCGATCGCGCTGTACTGCGACCTGGTCGCCCGTGCGGTGATCGACGGCATTTCGCGCGCGCAGGGCGACATGGGCGTCGACATCGGAGCGGCGTCGCAGCCGCTGCGTGAGGATCTGCCGGCGGCGCAGGCGACCACCTTCCAGGGTCTGCCGGGTCCGCGCGGCACTCCGGACGACCTCAAGAAGCTGCCGGGCGTGTCCGGCGCGATCGAAAAGAAATTCAACGACCTCGGCATCTTCCACTACTGGCAGCTCGCCGAGCTCGATCAGGCCACCGCACATCAGATCGGCGAAGAGCTCGGTCTGCCGAGCCGGGCCGATGCCTGGGTGGCGCAGGCCAAGTCGCTGACCGCCGAGGCGGAGTAATACGAGGCGATGCGGCCGGCTTCCGGCCGCATCGTTCCGTCGTCAAAATCTGAGATGTGTTCCTGATTGCGAACCGCGGGCTTCGGCTGCGCGGTCGCACTCACAGGCAGAGGGCTTATTAGCGATGGCAACGATTACTGCAGCAATGGTCAAGGAGCTGCGCGAGACCACCGGCGTCGGCATGATGGATTGCAAGCAGGCGCTCGCCGAGACCGACGGCAACATCGACGCCGCGATCGATTGGCTGCGCAAGAAGGGCCTGTCGAAGGCCGCCAAGAAGGCCGGCCGCGTCGCCGCGGAAGGTTTGATCGGCGCGCTGACCGACGGCACCAAGGGCGTTGTCATCGAGGTCAATTCCGAGACCGACTTCGTCGCGCGCAACGAGCAGTTCCAGGGGCTGGTCAAGATGATCGCCCAGGTCGCGCTCAAGGTCGGCGCCGATATCGATGCGATCAACGCTGCTCCGGTCGGCTCGACCAACGTGGCCGGCGCGATTGCCGACGCGATCGCCACCATCGGCGAGAACATGACGCTGCGCCGCGCCGCCGCGCTGAGCGTGTCGCAGGGCGTGGTCGCCAGCTACATCCACAACGCGGTGATCGACGGCGCCGGCAAGATGGGCGTGATCGTCGCGCTCGAATCCGCCGGCAAGGCCGACGAGCTTGCGACCCTCGGCCGCCAGCTCGCGATGCATGTCGCCGCTGCGAACCCGCAGGCGCTCGATCCGTCCAGCCTCGACCCGGCTGTCGTGCAGCGCGAGCGCGAGGTGATGGCCGACAAGTATCGTCAGCAGGGCAAGCCGGAAAACATGATCGAGAAGATCGTCGAGAACGGCCTGAAGACCTACTACAAGGAAGTCTGCCTGCTCGAGCAGGCCTACATCCACGACGAGAAGGGCAAGTCGGTCGCGCAGGCGGTCAAGGAAGCCGAAGGCAAGGTCGGTGCGCCGATCAAGATCACCGGCTTCGTGCGCTACGCGCTCGGCGAAGGCATCGAGAAGCAGACCTCCGACTTCGCCGCCGAAGTCGCTGCCGCTTCCGGCCAGAAGTAATCGCGGCTCACGCGAAATCCTCCCGGCCTTCGGGCCGGGAGCCAATCTTCAAGGGAGCGACCGCAACATGGCTGAGCCAATCTATCGTCGTGTGCTGGTCAAGCTGTCGGGCGAATACTTCGCCGGTCCCCAGGACTACGGTATCGATCAGGCCACCATCGATCGCGTCGCCGGCGAACTGATCGCCGCACGCGGCCTCGGCATCGAAATCGCCGTCGTGATCGGCGGCGGCAACATCTTCCGCGGCGTCGAAGTTTCCGCCCGCGGCGTGTCCCGGACCACCGGCGACACCATGGGCATGCTGGCCACCGTGATGAACTGCCTGGCGCTCGCCGAAGCGCTGCAGCGTCACGGCCAGAAGGCGCGAACGCTGGCCGCATTGATGATGCCGGAAGTCTGCGAGCTTTATACCCGCGCTGCCGCCGAACAGACGCTTGCCGAGGGCGGCATCGCGCTGCTCGCCGCCGGCACCGGCAATCCGTATTTCACCACTGATACCGCCGCGGTGCTTCGGGCCGCTGAAATCGGCGCCGGCGCGGTGCTCAAGGCGACCAATGTCGACGGCGTTTACAGCGCCGATCCGAAGCTCGATCCGAATGCGAAGCGGTTCGAGAAACTCACTCATTCCGAAGCGCTTGCCGGCGGCTACAAGGTCATGGATGCGACGGCTTTCGCGCTTGCCCGTGAAACCTCGCTGCCTATCATCGTGTTTTCGATCGCCGAACCCGGTTCGATCGGCGCGGTGCTCAGCGGCGCAGGACGGGCCACTGTAGTCGCGGGCTGATAAGCGATCACGCGCGTATCGCGCGCCGATGTTGATTTGAGATTCGAGAAACCAGAGAGGCGGGTATGTCCGACAAGTTCGACGTCAACGAATTGAAGCGGCGTATGCAGGGCGCTGCGCAGTCCCTGAAGCACGAGCTCGGCGGTCTGCGCACGGGGCGCGCCTCGGCCTCGATGCTCGAGCCGGTGCAGGTCGACGCCTATGGCAGCCACATGCCGCTCAACCAGGTCGCCACCGTATCGGTGCCGGAGCCGCGGCTGATCTCGGTGCAGGTCTGGGACAAGTCGATGGTGAAGGCGGTCGAGAAGGGGATCGTCGATTCGAACCTCGGCCTGTCGCCGGCGACTGAGGGGCAGGTGATCCGGCTGCGGATCCCCGAACTCAACGAGGAGCGCCGCAAGGAGCTGGTCAAGGTCGCACACAAATATGCCGAAGCCGCCCGCGTCGCCGTTCGCCATGTCCGCCGTGACGGCCTCGACACCATCAAGAAGCTGGAGAAGGCCCACGAGATCTCCGAGGACGATCAGAAGCGCCTCGACCAGGAGGTGCAGAAGGCCACCGATGCCGCGATCGCTGAGATCGATCAGTTGCTCGCGAACAAGGAAAAGGAAATCCTTACGGTCTAATCTTGGGCCGTGCGTGCGGGACGTGGTCACCCGGCTGCGTCCCGGCGGTGATCCGGCCAAACGGGTCGCCGCCCAGTTCGGGACCCGGGCGGTTTTGCAGCGACCGCGGGCACATCTCGGGCCTTGTCGTCGTGGCGACTATAACTTACTGATCTCGAATAATTTCTGGCAGCGAGCCGGTGACCTTCTCGCGGGATGACGCTTCGGGAATGAGCTATGTCGAAAGCTGCCGCGCCTCTGCCTGATCCGTCCGATCCACCGAGCGCGCCCGCGCACGTGGCAATTATCATGGATGGCAACGGTCGCTGGGCCGCCGCGCGAGGGCTGCCGCGTGCCGAAGGCCATCGCCGCGGCGTCGAAGCGCTCCGCCGTGTCGTCCGCGCCTCCAGCGAACTCGGTATCCGTTATCTGACCATCTTCTCGTTCAGCTCGGAAAACTGGGCGCGCCCGGCGACCGAAATCGTCGACCTGTTCGGGCTGCTGCGCCGCTTCATCCGCAACGATCTCGCATCGCTTCACCGCGACGGCGTCCGCATCCGGGTGATCGGCGAGCGGGATCGGCTCGACCGCGACCTGTGCGCAATGCTCGACGAGGCGCAGGAGCTGACCCGCAACAACACCAAGCTCAATCTGGTGGTGGCGTTCAACTACGGCTCCCGCCAGGAAATCGCCAACGCCGCCCAACGCCTGGCGCGCGAGGTCGCCGAAGGCAAGCGCGACCCGGCGACGATCGATATCGAGACTCTCGGCCGTTATCTCGACGCCCCCGATATTCCGGATCCCGACCTGATCATCCGCACCAGCGGAGAACAACGATTGTCGAATTTCCTGATGTGGCAGGCGGCGTACAGTGAATTGGTATTCGTGCCCATTCACTGGCCGGATTTCGACAAGGCCGCGCTGGAAGGCGCGATCGCCGAATATTCGCGGCGCGAGCGCCGGTTCGGCGGGTTGGCCGCCAAAACAGGATCGTGACACGCGTGAGCCAGGACAAGGCGGCGCCGGCGCCGGCGGCCGAGCAGGGGTCCCGGAATCTGATTTTGCGAATCGCAGCCGCGCTGGTGTTGGCGCCGGGCGCGATCGCGATCGCTTATCTCGGCGGCTGGCCGTGGGCTGTGCTCGCGACCGCCGTCGCGGTCGGCTTGTGGTTGGAGTGGCTGAGCATCGTCGGCCTCGGCCGTAACTGGCCGGTCGTCGGGGTGGGGGGCCTCGGCCTTGTGGTCTGCGGTGCCGCGTTGGGAGCCGGCGTGCCGTGGTTGGCTGCCGCCGCGATCGTGCTTGCGCTGGCCGTTTTGGCGCTGCTCGGCGGCGGGCAGCGCCGTTGGGCGACATCCGGCTTTGGCTACGCCGCGGCTGCCTTGGTTGCCTCGATCCTGATCCGCGCCGACCCGGACTACGGCTTCGCCGCCTTGATGCTGATTCTGTTGATCGTCTGGGTCACCGACATTGGCGGCTATTTCGCCGGTCGCGGGATTGGCGGGCCGAAGCTGTGGCCGCGGGTCAGCCCGAAGAAGACCTGGGCGGGAGCGATCGGGGGCTTCGTTCTGAGCCTCGTGATCGCGGCTGGCTTTGCCTTGTTCGGTCTTGGAAAAATGCTGCCGCTGCTTGTGCTTGCAGCAATCCTTTCAACTGTTTCTCAGCTCGGTGATCTGTTCGAATCCGCGGTCAAGCGCCGCTTCGGCGTGAAGGACTCAAGCCACATCATTCCCGGCCACGGCGGGTTGATGGATCGGCTCGACGGCTATGTGGCGGCGGTCGTGGTGGCGGTATTGATCGGGCTGACGCGCGGACCGCTGGATGGTATTGGCCGCGGATTGATGGTGTGGTGACGCAATGAGCCCTGTTCCTTTGAAAAACGCCGAGCGTGCCCATAGCGGCGTCCGCACTGTCAGTGTGCTCGGCGCCACCGGTTCGATCGGCGACAGCACGATGGACCTGATCCGCGCCGAGCCCGAGCGCTACCGGGTCGAGGCGCTCACCGGCAACGCCAACGTCGCCGGCCTCGCCAAACTCGCCAAGGAATTCAACGCCCGTTTTGTCGCCGTTGCCGATCCGGCCCGACTCGGCGAATTGCGCGCGGCGCTCGCCGGGACCGACGTCGCCTGCGGTGCGGGCGAGAGCGCCGTGATCGAAGCGGCGGCCCGGCCGGCCGATTGGGTGATGGCGGCCATTTCGGGGGCGGCCGGTCTGAAGCCGGCGCTGGCGGCGGTCGACCGCGGCACCACCGTGGCGCTCGCCAACAAAGAGTGCCTGGTGTGCGCCGGCGACTTCTTCATGAGCCGGGCGACTGCTGCCGGAGCGCAGATTCTGCCGGCGGATTCCGAGCACAACGCGCTGTTCCAGGCATTGGCCTCCGGCAACCGCCATGAACTGACCCGGGTCATCATTACCGCCTCGGGCGGACCGTTCCGGACCTGGGCTGCCGCCGACATCGAGCAGGCGACCCTGGCGCAGGCCCTGAAGCATCCGAACTGGAGCATGGGCCAGAAGATCACCATCGATTCGGCCTCGATGATGAACAAGGGCCTCGAGGTGATCGAAGCCTCCTATCTGTTCGCGTTGTCGCCGGACGAGATCGACGTGCTGGTGCATCCGCAGTCGATCGTTCATGGCCTCGTCGAGTTTGCCGACCGCTCGGTCGTGGCTCAGCTCGGTGCGCCGGACATGCGGATTCCGATCGCGCATTGTCTCGGCTTCCCGGATCGTATTACCGGGCGCGCAGCGAAGCTCGACCTCGCCAAGATTGGTCAGTTGACCTTCGAAGCTCCTGATTTCGCGCGCTTTCCCGGTCTGCGGCTGGCTTATGACGCGCTCCGCACCGGCAATGGCGCCACCACCGTGTATAACGCCGCCAATGAGGTGGCGGTCGCGGCCTTCATCGCGCAGAAGATCCGGTTCGGGGCGATCGCGCGGCTGGTCGAAGACACGCTCAACAGCTGGGTCCGTGCCGGCAACCAGGCGCCGCTCGGCTCCGCCGACGACGCCATCGCGCTTGACCAACAGGCGCGAAACCTCGCTGCCACCCTATTGCCTCAAATTGCCGCAAAGGCATCCTAGAGGAGATAGGGAACAGGGCCGTCGGTTCTGCTCGAAGGGAATGGGATGGCCGATCTTTTTCTGAATAGTTTCCACACGTTGAGCCACGGACTGGTGGGGTATGTGGTGCCCTTCTTGTTCGTGTTGACCATCGTGGTGTTCTTCCACGAACTCGGCCATTTCCTGGTGGCGCGCTGGAACGGCGTGAAGGTTCTGACCTTCTCGATCGGCTTCGGTCCGGAGATCGTCGGCTTCAACGACCGCTACGGCACCCGCTGGAAGCTGTCGGCCGTGCCGCTCGGCGGCTACGTGAAGTTCTTTGGCGACGACAGCGAGGCCAGCACGCCTTCCGGCGATGCGTTGTCGCAGATGTCGGCGTCCGAGCGGGCGGTCAGTTTCCACCACAAGCCGGTGGGGCCGCGCGCCGCGATCGTGGTCGCCGGCCCGTTGGCCAACTTCATTCTGGCCGTGGTGCTGTTCACCTTCCTGTTCAGCGTGTTTGGGGTGCCGAATACCTCCGCGCGTGTCGATGGCGTGCAGCCGGGCAGTGCCGCTGAGGCGGCTGGCTTCAAGCCGGGCGACGTGGTGACGTCAATCAACGGCAGCGCGATCAGCAATTTCCTCGAGATGCAGCGTTTCGTTGGTGCCGAAGCCGGCAACCAGCTCAAATTTACCGTCAAGCGTGGCGATTCGACCGTCGATCTGGTTGCGACGCCCCAGCTCAAGGAGATCAAGGACCGCTTCGGTAACGTCCAGCGCCTCGGCATCCTCGGCATCAGCCGCTCGACCGCGGCGGGTGAGGTGACCACCGAGCAGGTCAATCCGGCGGTGGCGTTCTGGATGGGGATCAAGGAGACCTGGTTCGTCGTCGACCGGACGTTCTCCTATATCGGCGGTATTTTCACCGGCCGGGAAGCGGCCGACCAGCTTGGGGGCCCGCTGCGGATCGCGCAGGTCTCGGGGCAGGTGGCCACGATCGGCTTTACCCCGCTGCTGCATCTGGCGGCGGTGCTGTCGATCTCGATCGGCCTGTTGAACCTATTCCCGGTTCCGTTGCTGGATGGCGGGCACCTGTTGTTCTATGGAATCGAAGCCGCGCGCGGCCGGCCGCTGTCGGAGCGGGCGCAGGAGGTTGGGTTCCGGATCGGGCTCGCCTTGGTGCTGATGTTGATGATGTTTGCGACCTACAACGACATCCTCCACCTGGCGTCGTCGTGAGTCTCCCATTTGTCAAACGTGGCGGATGGGCAACGTGTTGGAATGAAATTGAAATCGCAGCGCTAAAGGACGTTTGCCGGGGCGGCAAAATTGTCTACAAGCGAGGCAACCTGGGGATTCTGTCGGTGCGGGGGCTCCGTGCCGGCATCGGAATGACAAGGGCGCGTTGCGCATGAAAGTTGGAATGCGAGTGTTGCGGGGGGTAGTCGGTGCCGCCCTGGTGTTTTTCGCCGTACCGGTCGCCACGACGGCGGTCGGGGTGGTGATGGCGTCTCCTGCCGCCGCCCAATCCGCTTCGTCGATCGCGGTCGAGGGCAACCGGCGAGTCGAGGCCGAGACCATTCGCTCCTATTTCAAGCCGGGTCCGGGCGGACGGCTCGACCAGGGCTCGATCGATGACGGCCTCAAGGCGCTGATCGAGACCGGCCTGTTCCAGGACGTGCGCATCAACCAAGCGGGCGGCCGTCTGGTCGTCAGCGTCGTCGAAAACCCGGTGATCGGTCGCCTGGCTTTCGAGGGCAACAAGAAGATCAAGGACGAGCAGCTCTCGGCTGAAATCCAGTCGAAGCCGCGCGGCACGCTGTCCCGCCCGATGGTGCAGGGCGACGCGCTGCGGATCGCCGAAATCTATCGCCGTTCGGGTCGCTACGACGTTCGCGTCGACCCGCAGATCATCGAGCAGCCGAACAACCGCGTCGACCTGGTGTTCGTGATCACCGAAGGTCCGAAGACCGGCGTGAAGTCGATCGAGTTCGTCGGCAACAAGGCCTATTCGTCCTATCGCCTGAAGGACGTGATCAAGACCCGCGAGAGCAACCTGCTCAGCTTCCTCGGCAACGGTGACGTTTACGATCCGGACCGGGTCGAGGCCGACCGCGACCTGATCCGCCGCTTCTACCTGAAGCACGGCTTCGCCGACGTGCAGGTGGTTGCCGCGCTGACCGAATACGATCCGGAGCGCAAGGGCTTCCTGGTCACCTTCAAGATCGAGGAAGGCCAGCAGTACCGCGTTGGTTCGGTGACCTTCGAATCCGCTATTCCGACCCTCGACGGCAACTCGATGCGCAGCTTCTCGCGCGTCAATGTCGGCTCGCTCTACAACGCCGAGGCGCTGGAGAAGTCGGTCGAAGAGATGCAGATCGAGCTGTCGCGCCGCGGCTATGCGTTCGCGACCGTGCGTCCGCGTGGCGACCGTAACTTCGACGAGCACACCGTTTCGATCGTGTTCTCGATCGAAGAGGGGCCGCGCGTCTACATCGAGCGCATCAACGTCGTCGGCAACACCCGGACCCGCGATTACGTGATCCGGCGTGAGTTCGACATCTCTGAAGGCGATGCCTACAACCGTGCGCTGGTTGACCGCGCTGAGCGCCGCCTGAAGAACCTCGACTTCTTCAAGACGGTGAAGATCACCACGGAGCCGGGCTCTTCGAGCGACCGCGTCATCCTGGTGGTCAACCTCGAAGAAAAGTCGACCGGCGACTTCTCGGTGTCGGGCGGTTACTCGACCAGCGACGGTGCGCTGGGTGAAGTCTCGGTCTCGGAACGTAACTTCCTTGGCCGCGGCATCTTCGCCAAGGCGTCGGTGCAGTACGGTCAGTATGCCCGCGGCTACTCGCTGTCGTTCGTCGAACCGTATCTGCTCGACTACCGCGTCGCGCTCGGCCTCGACCTGTATCAGCGCGAACAGCTCGCCAACCGTTACATCTCGTATTCGACCAAGACGCTCGGCTTCAGCCCGCGCCTCGGCTTCGCGCTGCGGGAAGATCTGTCGCTGCAGGTCCGTTACTCGCTGTACCGGCAGGAAATCACGCTGCCGTCGTACCTGAACAACTGTAACAACATCCCGGGCGCTGGCTTCTTCCCGACGCCGCAGTACATCGCCGCGAACAATCTGCAGGCCACCTACGGCGTGCTGGGTTGCTACGGTGACGGCGAAGCTTCCCTGCCGGTCCGCATCGGTCTGGCTGGCGGCGCCTACTGGACCTCGTCGCTCGGCTATACCTTGACCTACAACACCCTCGACAACATCAAGAACCCGACCGACGGTCTGCTCGTCGACCTGCGGCAGGACTTCGCTGGTGTCGGCGGCGACGTGAAGTTCATCAAGACCGCGTTCGACGCCAAGTACTACACGTCGCTGGTGTCGGATCTGGTCGGCTTGGTTCACCTGCAGGCTGGTAACCTGAGCACCTATGGCGGCAACCAGCTGCGGATGCTCGACCACTTCCAGATGGGTTCGAACCTGGTTCGCGGCTTCGCTCCGAACGGTATCGGTCCGCGCGACATCGGCCAGTACGCGCTGTACGGCTACGGCGGCGACGCGCTCGGCGGCACCAACTACTGGGGTGCTTCGGTCGAGTTGCAGATGCCGTTCTGGTTCCTGCCGAAGGAAGTCGGGCTCAAGGGCGCCGTCTATGCCGACGCCGGTTCGCTGTTCGACTACAAGGGCCCGACGTCGTGGTCGGTCACCGGAGAGGTCAACACCCCCGGCTGTATCCCGGCGAGCCAGACCACCATCGGTACCTGCTCGGGTCTGAACTACGACGACACCAATCTGGTCCGTACCTCGGTCGGTGTCGGCCTGATCTGGGCGTCTCCGTTCGGTCCGCTGCGCTTCGACTACGCGATCCCGATCACCAAGGGTAAGTACGACCGCGTTCAGGAGTTCAAGTTCGGCGGCGGGACCTCGTTCTAAGTCCCGCACTCCGGACCACGACCGAAGGAATGGCATCCACGTCGTTTTTCCCGCCGCGTCCTTCGTCGACCCTGGCCGAGATCGCCAGCCTGACGAAAGCAACGCTGGTTGATGCTTCGCACGCGGAGCATCGCATCACCGGACTGGCCTCGCTCGACGAGGCCGGCCCCATGCACTTGAGCTTCTTCGAGAATCTCCGCTACTCGGACGAACTCGCCAACACGCGCGCGGGCGCGTGCCTTGTCAGCGAGCGGTTTGAAGGCAGGGTGCCGTCGCACGTCGCTGTGCTGCGCGCCCGGCGTCCGTTCCATGCCTTCGTGGCCTACGCCCGGCATCTGTATTCCGATGCGTTGCGTCCGCACACCGGCATCGGAGCGCCCGGCATCGCGCCGACGGCGGTCATCCATGAGAGCGCCAAGCTCGAAGACGAGGTCACGGTCGAGCCGCTGGCGGTGATCGGGCCAGACGTCGAGATCGGCTCGGGAACGGTGATCGGGCCGGGGGCGGTGATCGCTGCCGGCGTCAAGATCGGCCGCGATTGCGACATCGGTGCCGGCAGCCACCTGCAGCACGCGCTGATCGGCAACAACGTGCTGATGCATCCGGGCTGCCATATCGGCCAGGACGGCTTCGGCTTTATCTTCGCAGGCCAACACACCAAGGTCCCGCAGACCGGCCGCGTGATCATCCAGCACGATGTCGAGCTCGGCGCCGGGACGACAATCGACCGCGGCTCGCTGCGTGACACGGTGATCGGCGAGGGCACCAAGATCGACAATCAGGTTCAGATCGGTCACAACGTAACAATTGGTCGACATTGCGTGATCGCCGCCAAATGCGGTCTTGCCGGCAGCCTGACGCTGGGCGACAACGTCGCGCTCGGCGCCATGGTCGGCATCAACAATCATGTGGTGATTGGCGACGGCGCCCAGGTGGCGGCGATGTCCGGGGTGAAGGACAGTATTCCCGCAGGTGAGCGCTGGGGCGGTATCTTCGCACGGCCGACCAGAACATGGTTCCGGGAGATGCTCGCGGTGCGGCGGCTCGCTGAAGGCAGCGGAGCCGACACGGCGGCAAGACCCGATGACGACAGGGATGAAGGACGGGGGTGATGGAATCGCCGATTCGCTTTGAGAAAGTTGACATCAACACCATCCTCAAGACCCTGCCGCACCGCTTCCCGTTTCTGCTGATCGATCGCGTGATCAACATCCGCGAGGACTACAGCGGCATCGGCATCAAGAACGTCACCGTCAACGAGCCGGCGTTCCAGGGCCACTTTCCGGAGCGGCCGGTGTATCCGGGCGTGCTGATGATCGAGGGCATGGCCCAGACCGCGGGCGTGATCGGCATCCTGTCTGTCACCGGCACCGAGAAGCCGCGCGCGGTGTATTTCCTGACCATCGACAAGTGCAAGTTCCGCAAGCCGGTGATGCCTGGCGATACCGTCGAGTATCACCTGACCCGCACCGGGCGGCGCAAGACGATGTGGTGGTTTCACGGCGAGGCCAAGGTCGACGGACAGATCGTGGCGGAAGCCGATGTCGGCGCGATGCTGGCAGATTGACGGGCTGAATGAGCACAATTGATCCGACTGCGCGTATCGAAGACGGCGCCGTCATCGGCGACGACGTGACCATCGGGCCCTTCTGCACCATTGGGCCGCACGTCAGCATCGGCGCAGGTACGACGCTGATCGGCCACGTCAACGTCACCGGCCACACCACGATCGGCGAAGGCTGCACCATCCATCCGTTCGCCTCGCTTGGCGGCGCGCCGCAGTCGACCGGCTATAAGGGCGAGCCGACGACACTGATCATCGGCAACGCCTGTACCATCCGCGAGAACGTGACGATGAACACCGGCACGGTCGGCGGCGGCGGCGTCACCCGCGTCGGTGACCGCGGGTTCTTCATGGCGGCGAGTCATGTCGGCCACGACTGCATCGTCGGCAATGACGTGATCTTTGCCAATGCCGCGACCCTCGGCGGTCACTGCGAGATCGGCGATTTCACCTTCATCGGTGGCATGACGGTGCTGCAGCAGTTCACCCGGGTCGGCCCTCAGGTGATGATCGGCGGCATGAGCGGGCTGCGCACCCACGTCATTCCATACGCGCTCGCCAACGGCATCTATGCGAAGCTCGCCGGGTTGAATATCGTCGGCATGCGCCGGCGGAAGTTCACCAAGGAGCGGCTCGCGATTGTGCGCTCGTTCTTCAACGACCTGTTCTACAGCAGCGGTCCGCTCGCCGAACGGCTCGAACGGGTGCGCCCGCGCACGGCGGAGGATCCGGCGATCGCCGAGATCGTCACGTTCATCGACGACATCAAGGGCCGCGGCGGTCGCGGTGCGCGTGTCGCGCTGTGCATGGCGCGTGAGGGCGGTGCGGCCGTCAATGACGGCGACGACGCCTGACCTGCGGTCGGCGCGGCCATGACTGATCCATCACTGCAGATTGGCGCGCCCGTCGGCATCATCGCCGGCGGCGGCACGCTGCCATTCGCCGTTGCCGACTCGCTCGCTGCGCGCGGCCTGACGCCGGTGCTGTTCGCGCTGAAGGGAAGCTGCGACGCCGAACGCGTCACCGCGTACCGGCATCATTGGCTGCGAATGGGAGCTTTCGGCAGGCTGCTGCGACTGCTCCGCGCCGAAGGCTGCCGCGACCTGGTGTTCATCGGCTCGCTGGTGCGGCCGGCGCTGACGGACATGCGGCTCGACTGGGGCGCGATCAAAGTGCTCCCGGCGGTGCTCGCGGCCTATCGGGGCGGTGACGACCACCTGCTGACGGGTGTCGGCCGGCTGTTCGAGCGTCACGGGTTCAGGCTGCTTGGTTTGAAAGACGTCGCGACCGACGTGCTGATGCCAGAAGGCTGTCTCACCCGGGCCGTTCCCGATGCCGGTGTTCAGGCCGATATCGTCAAAGGACGGGCGGTGCTGGCGGCGCTCAGCCCGTTCGACATCGGCCAGGGCTGTGTGGTGATCGACGGTCACGTCGTTGCTGTCGAGGACACCGGCGGGACCGACGAGCTGCTGCGGCGCGTGGCGCAGCTTCGCGACGCCAGGCGGATCCGCGCCAAGCCCGGCCACGGCGTGCTGGTGAAGGCGCCGAAGACCGGTCAGGACCTGCGCTTCGACCTGCCTGCGCTCGGGCCGAAAACCATCGAAGGACTGATCGCCGCGCAGCTCGGCGGCGTCGCCGTGGTGGCCGGGCACACCGTCGTCGCCGAGCCGCAAGAGATGATTGCTGCCGCCGACAAGGCCGGCGTGTTCGCGATTGGGATGCCGGCATGAGCGGCGCTGCCAAGGCCGGGGATCGGGTTCGCACGGTCTATCTGATCGCGACCGAGGAGTCGGGGGATCGGCTCGGCGCTGCGCTGATGCGCGAACTCAGGGCGCGGCTCGGATCGAACGTCCGGTTCGCCGGCGTCGGCGGGCACAGCATGGCCGGCGAGGGGCTGGCATCGCTATTTCCGATCGAGGAGCTGTCGATCATCGGCTTCGCTGCCGTGGTGCAGCGGCTGCCGATGATCCTGAAGCTGATCCGCCGCGCGGTCGACGCGGTGCTGACCGCCAAACCCGACATCCTGGTGATCATCGACAGCCCCGACTTCACCCACCGCGTTGCGCGCCGGGTCCGGCAGCGCGATCCGACAATCCCGATCGTGAACTACGTCTCGCCGACGGTGTGGGCGTGGCGGCCGGGACGGGCGCGGGCGATGCTCGGCTATGTCGATCACGTGTTGGCCCTGCTGCCGTTCGAGCCGGCGGAGTATCGCCGGCTGCAGGGCCCGCCATGCAGCTATGTCGGTCATCCGCTCACCGAGCAGTTCGGCTCGCTACGACCTAATGCCGCCGAGCAGGCGCGCCGCGAGGCGTCCCCGCAGGTGCTCTTGGTGCTCCCGGGCAGCCGGCGCAGCGAAGTGCGCCATCACGCGGCTGCGTTCGGCGACACGCTGGCGCGGCTGAAGCACGAGGGCGTCGCATTCGAAGCTGTGTTGCCGACCACGCCGCATCTGGAGGGGCTGGTCCGGGCTGCGGTTGCGTCCTGGGAGGTGCAGCCACGGATCGTCGTCGGCGAACAGGACAAACGCGCCGCGTTCAGGATCGCGCATGCGGCGCTGGCCAAATCGGGCACGGTGACGCTGGAGCTTGCGATCGCTGGCGTGCCGATGGTTACGGCGTATCGGGCCGGCAGCGTCGAGATCTGGATCGCGCGGCGTGTCGTTCGTCCCGGCACCGTGATCCTCGCCAATCTCGTGATCGGCGACGATGTGATCCCGGAGTTCATCCAGGAAGATTGCGTACCCGACCGGCTCGCCCCGGCGGTACGTGACCTGCTCGGCGACACGCCGGCGCGGCGGCACCAGCTCGCGGGCTTTGCGAAGATCGACGACATCCTGTCGACCGGCGAGCAGACGCCGAGCGGACGTGCGGCCGATATCGTGCTGGACGTGATGCGGCACAAGGGTGGTAATCACCACAGCGCTTCATCGGCGGATTGAGGGACTGCTCTACCGACCCGAGCCCGGAAACGAAAAGGACCGGCGCGAGGCCGGTCCTTCAACGACGTTCGTGCGTGTAGAGATCAGCCGCGCTTGCCGATCTCGACGTAGTTGCGGGTGGTCGCGCCGGTGAAGAGCTGGCGCGGACGGCCGATCTTCTGATGCGGATCTTCGATCATCTCGCTCCACTGGCTGATCCAGCCGACGGTGCGGGCGACCGCGAACAGAACGGTGAACATGTCGGTCGGGAAGCCCATCGCCTTCAGCGTAATGCCCGAGTAGAAGTCGACGTTCGGGTACAGCTTGCGATCGATGAAGTACTGATCGCTGAGCGCGATCTTCTCGAGCTCCATCGCCACCTTGAGCAGAGGGTCGCCGTGGTGACCGGTCTCGGCCAGCACCTCGTGGCAGACCTGCTGCATGATCTTGGCGCGCGGATCGTAGTTCTTATAGACGCGGTGGCCGAAGCCCATCAGCCGCACCGACGAGCTCTTGTCCTTCACCTTGGCGATGAAGTCCGGGATGTTCTCGACCGAGCCGATCTCCTTCAGCATCGCCAGCGCCGCTTCGTTGGCGCCGCCATGCGCCGGGCCCCACAGGCAGGCGATGCCGGCGGCGATACAGGCGAACGGGTTGGCGCCCGACGAGCCGGCGATACGCACCGTCGAGGTCGAGGCGTTCTGCTCGTGGTCGGCGTGCAGCGTGAAGATCTTGTCGAGCGCGTTCGCCAGCACTGGGTTGACGACGTACTCCTCGCACGGAGTCGCGAAGCACATCCGCAGGAAGTTCGCCGCGTAGCTGAGCGTGTTCTTCGGATAGATGAAGGGCTGGCCGACCGAGTATTTGTAGGCCATAGCGGCCAGCGTCGGGACCTTTGCGATCATCCGGATCGAAGCGACCATCCGCTGGGTCGGATCGTTGATGTCGGTGGAGTCGTGGTAGAACGCGGCGAGCGCGCCGACCGAAGCCACCATCACCGCCATCGGATGTGCGTCACGACGGAAGCCCTGGAAGAACCGGGCCATCTGCTCGTGGACCATGTTGTGGCGGGTGACGCGGTAGTCGAAATCTTCCTTCTGCGCCTTGGTCGGCAGTTCGCCGTACAGCAAGAGATAGCAGGTTTCGAGGAAGTCGCCTTTTTCAGCGAGCTGTTCGATCGGGTAACCGCGATACTCGAGAACGCCTGCGTCGCCGTCGATGTAAGTGATTTTGGACTGGCAGCTCGCCGTCGACGTGAAACCCGGATCGTAGGTGAACATCCCGGTCTGCGCGTAGAGCTTGCCGATGTCGATGACGTCGGGACCGACTGTCCCGGTGAGCACCGGAAGATCGAAGTTCTTGTTTCCAACCGTCAGCGTTGCCGTTTTGTTGTTGGTCGTTGCGTCCATCGTGTGGTCCCCGATGTTCGTTGGCGAAACCAGCCGTATGCGCAGCGCTCTTGCGAGCGAGACTGGTTGTCTTGAAGCGCTGGCGGAAAGGCGTAGCTCATTGCAGTGTGCACTGCAAGGCGGCCGGACGCGAGCCGTTTCCCGGGTTTTTTACGCGGCCTGATCGGCGAGGCGGGACAGGCACTCGTCGCGCCCAAGCACCGCCAAAACGTCGAAGATTCCCGGCGATGTGGTTCGTCCCGTGAGTGCCACGCGGAGCGGTTGCGCCACCGCACCCAGCTTCAGCCCAGCCTGCTCGGCGAACGCCCGCATCGCGGCCTCGGTCGTCGCCGCCGTCCACGGCGTGACGTCCTCCAGCGCGGCGCGCAGCCGGCCGATCAGCTGCCGGGTTTCGGGCGTCAACACCGCCTGCGCCTTGGGGTCCAGCGCCAGCGGCCGGTCGGCGAAGATGAAGCCGGCGTTGTCGAGCAGCTCGATCAGCGTCTTGGCGCGCTCCTTCAGCCCCGGCATGGCCTGGGTGAGCTTGGCACGGATGCTGTCGTCGAACTTCGCCGCAATCGCCGGGCCCTGCGGGATGTATTTCAGCAGGTCCTCGAGCAGGGTCACGAGAGAGTGATCATCGCTCTGACGGATGTAGTGACCGTTGAGGCTCTCGAGCTTGGCGAAATCGAACCGCGCCGCCGACCGGCCAATCGCCGGCAGGTCGAACGCATCGATCATTTCCTGGGTGGTAAAGATTTCCTGATCGCCGTGGCTCCAGCCGAGTCGGACCAGATAGTTGCGCAGCGCGGCCGGCAGGTATCCCATCGCGCGGTAGGCGTCGACGCCAAGCGCACCGTGGCGCTTCGACAGCTTCGAGCCGTCGGGACCGTGGATCAGCGGGATGTGTGCCATCACTGGCAGCTCCCACTCCATCGCGTCGTAGATCTGCTTCTGGCGCGCCGCGTTGATCAGATGGTCGTCGCCACGGATGACGTGGGTGACGCCCATGTCGTGGTCGTCGACCACCACCGCCAGCATGTAGGTCGGGGTACCGTCGCCGCGCAGCAGCACCAAATCGTCGAGGTTCTCGTTCTGCCAGGCGACACGGCCCTGCACCTGATCCTCGATCACGGTCTCGCCGGTCAGCGGTGCCTTCAGGCGGATGGTCGGCTTGACGCCTTCCGGGGCCTCGGAGGGATCGCGGTCGCGCCAGCTACCGTCGTACAGCTTGGCACGGCCCTCGGCGCGGGCCTTGTCGCGCATCGCCGCCAGCTCCTCGGTGGTGGCGTAACAGCGGTAGGCCTTGCCGGCCGCCAGCAGCTGCTCGGCGACCTCGCGGTGCCGCGCTGCGCGCGCAAACTGGTAAACGGTGTCGCCGTCCCAATCGATCCCGAGCCATTTCAGCCCGTCGAGGATGGCGTCGATCGCCTCCTGGGTCGAACGCTGACGGTCGGTGTCCTCGATTCGCAGCAGCATCGTGCCGCCGTGCTTGCGCGCATACAGCCAATTGAACAGCGCGGTGCGGCCTCCGCCGATGTGCAGGAAACCAGTGGGCGAGGGCGCGAAGCGGGTGACGACGGGACGGGTCATTCGAACCAAATGCAGGGAAGGGAACGCGCCGGAGCGGCGCGCAGGGTGTATAGCAGGATCGGCGCATAACTAAAGTGGTCCGCGCAGCCCCTGGGGGTTGGCGCGGGGCGGCGGATTTGGCAGATACCCCTTTCGGTTCCGACCAGTAGGACGATTGACGCATGACGACGGCAGATACAGCGGCGGGCGAGGCAGGGCGCGACTTCATTCGCGACATCGTCCAGGCCGATCTCGACAGCGGGAAGCACCGGACCATCGTGACCCGGTTCCCGCCGGAGCCCAACGGCTATCTGCATATCGGCCATGCCAAGTCGATCGCGCTGAATTTCGGCATCGCGCAGGAATTCGGCGGCCGCTGCCATCTGCGGTTCGACGACACCAATCCGACCAAAGAAGAACAGGAATACATCGACTCGATCCAGGCCGACGTTCACTGGCTCGGCTTCGACTGGGGCGAGCACATGTTCTACGCCTCGGACTATTTCGAGCAGCTCTACGCTTGGGCGGAGCTGATGATCAAAAACGGCGACGCCTATGTCGACGATCAGTCGCAGGACGAGATCCGCGCCAGCCGCGGCACGCTGACCGAGCCGGGTAAGAACAGCCCGTTCCGCGATCGCTCGGTCGAGGAGAATCTCGACCTGTTCCGGCGGATGAAGGCCGGCGAATTCCCGAACGGCGCGCGGGTGCTGCGCGCCAAGATCGATATGGCGTCGGGCAACATCAACCTGCGCGATCCGGTGCTGTACCGCATCCTGCATGCGCACCATCCGCGCACCGGCGACAAATGGTCGATCTATCCGAGCTACGACTACGCGCACGGCCAATCGGATGCGATCGAGGGCATCACCCACTCGATCTGTACGCTGGAGTTCGAGGATCATCGGCCGCTGTACGAATGGCTGCTGTCGAAGCTGCCGGTGCCGTCGCAGCCGCGGCAGTACGAATTCGCGCGGCTCAACATCACCTACACGCTGCTGTCGAAGCGTGTGCTGACCGAGCTGGTGCGCGGCGGCCATGTCGCCGGCTGGGACGATCCGCGGATGCCGACGATGGCCGGGATGCGGCGCCGCGGCGTGCCGCCGGCGGCGCTGCGCGATTTCGTCAAGCGGATCGGCGTCGCCAAGGCCAACAGCGTGGTCGATCTCGGCATGCTGGAATTCTGCATCCGCGAGGAATTGAACCGCACCGCGCAGCGGCGGATGGCGGTGCTAAAGCCGCTGAAGGTGGTGATCGAGAACTACCCGGAAGGTCAGACCGAAGAACTCGAGGCGATCAACCATCCGGACGATCCGAGCCTCGGCACGCGCAAGATCGCGTTCGGCCGCGAGATCTACATCGAGCAGGACGACTTCATGGAGAACCCGCCGAAGAAGTTTTTCCGGCTGTCTCCCGGCAATGAGGTGCGGCTGCGCTATGCTTACTTCATCAAGTGCCGTGAGGTGATCAAGAACGGCGCCGGCGAGATCGTCGAGCTGCGCTGCACCTATGATCCGGAAACCCGCGGCGGCAACGCGCCCGACGGCCGCAAGGTCAAGGCGACGATGCACTGGCAGCCGGCGGCGCAGTCGGTGAAGGCCGAGATCCGGATCTACAATCAGCTGTTCGCCAACCCGGCGCCGAGCGCTGCGACTTTTGCCGATGACCTCAATCCGCAGTCGCTGGAAGTGCTGACCGAGGCGCGGATCGAGCCGGAGACGGCGGCGAGCAACTCGACCGAGCCGCTGCAGTTCGAGCGTCAGGGTTACTTCGTCCGCGATCGTGACTCGACACCGGATAAGCCGGTGTTCAATCGCACCATCGGGTTGCGCGATACCTTCGCCAAGGAAGTCGCGAAGGGCTGAACGACCACCGATCCTGATTGCGCCCCGCCGGTGATTGCCGGCGGAGGCATTCTGCTCCACTGTTCCGCTCGCGGCGGACGGGGGCGGGTGCCGTGGAGCGGCGCGATCGGACCAGAGCACGGACATGGCCGACCGGCGCGCCGGCGGGCGCCGGTGCGTTGCTGCCGTCCGGCCTGTCGTGGGGACCGGCTTTTCTTGATCTGTTACGCGACTGGGCGCGGGCCGAGGCGGGGCCGGGCCGGTTGCTGCCGTGGACGCCGGTGGCATTCGGCGCCGGTATTGCCGTGTACTTCGCTGCCGATCACGAGCCGGTTGCCTGGGTGGCGGCAGCGACTGCGGCGGTGTTCGGAAGCGCGGCTATCCTGCTGCGGCGCAGCCGGGCCTTCGCACCGGTCCTGTTGCTGGCGGCCGTAGTGGCAGGCTTTGCGACGGCGTCGCTGAAAGCTGCGCGGATCGCGCATCCGGTGCTGGCCGCGCCGGTGTTCGCAGCGGAGCTGCGGGGCTTTGTCGAAATCCGCGAGGAGCGCGAGCGCACCGATCGCTTCGTTCTGCGTGTGACGCAGATGCAGGCGGCGCGGGCACCATCGCTGGAGCGGGTGCGGCTGTCGGTGAAGAAGGGAACGGCGCCTGCGGTCGGCAGCTTCGTGACGCTGAAGGCGCGGCTGCAGCCGCCGCTTCAGCCGCTGCGACCGGGCAGCTACGACTCCGCGCGTGACCTGTACTTCCAGGGCATCGCCGCGTCCGGCTTCGCGCTCGGTGCAATTACCACCGCCGAGCCGCCGCAGGATGGCGGCTGGCGCTTGCGCTACGCCGCGGTGATGCAGGGCCTGCGCGATGCGATCGACGCCCGGATCCGCGCGTCGCTGGGGGGCGATCCGCGCGCGATCGCCACCGCGCTGCTCACAGGTAAGCGAGACGCGATCTCGACCCCGGTGAACGACGCGATGTTCATCTCCGGTCTCGGTCACGTGCTGTCGATCTCCGGTTATCACATGGCGGTGGTGGCCGGCGTGGTGTTCTTCGCGCTCCGCGCCCTGCTGGCGCTGATCCCGCGGCTGACCGTGACGTTTCCGATCAAGAAGGTCGCAGCCGCGATCGCGCTGCTCGCCGCGGCCTTCTATCTGGCGCTGTCGGGCGCGGAAGTCGCGACCCAGCGCAGCTTTCTGATGACCGCGGTGGTGCTGATCGCCGTGATGGTCGACCGCCGTGCGATCACGTTTCGGACGCTGGCGCTGGCCGCACTGGTCGTGCTGCTGATCGCGCCGGAGGCGTTGGTGCATCCGAGCTTCCAGATGTCGTTCGCGGCCACACTCGGCCTGGTGGCGCTGGTACAGATCGGCATGCCGGCGCTGTTCGCGCAGGCCGATAGTTCGACCGCGGCGCGGGTGGCGCTGTGGGGCGGGCGGGAGATTGCACTGCTGGCGCTGGCTTCGCTGGTCGCCGGCTTCGCGACGATGCCGTACGCGGCCTATCACTTCCACCGCATCACGCCCTATGGCGTGCTCAGCAATCTGGCGGCCATGCCGGTGGTGTCGGCGATCGTGATGCCGGCGGGGCTGCTCGGGCTCTCGGCGATGCCGTTCGGGCTCGATGCGCCGTTCTGGCGGATCATGGAACTCGGGATCGAGTGGATGATTCTGGTCGCCCAATGGGTGGCGTCGCTGCCCGGCGCGGTCGGCCGCGTCACAGCGTTCGGTAGCGGCCCATTGCTCGTCGCCTCGCTCGGTATCGTGATGCTCGGGCTGCTCCGCTCGCCGCTGCGCTGGGGCGGGGCGCTCGGCGTTGTTGCTGCGGTTGCCTGGGCGGCGCTGACGCCGCAGCCGGAGGTGCTGATTGCCGGCGACGGCAGGCAGGTCGCGGTGCGCGGCGCCGACGGCCGGCTGCGCCTGATGCAGGGCGGCGCAGATAGCTTTCGGCTGAAGGAGTGGCTTGCCGCCGATGCCGATTCCCGCGCCGCGGATGCAGCGTCGCTGCGCGCCGGCGTCTCCTGCGATCTGGACGGCTGTGTCACGCCGCTCGCCGACGGACGGCTGGTGGCACTGTCGCTCCGGCCCGACGGGTTCGCCGACGATTGCGCCCGTGCGGTGCTGATCGTCACCGCCGGCCAGCCGCCGCCGGATTGTGCCGCACGGGTGATCGGCCGGGACGAATTGCAGGCGAATGGCGCGCTGGCGCTGCGGCGGAGCGGAAATGATCCAGGGCTGTTCGTGGCGGAGGCCGCCCGACCTCGCGGCCAGAGCCGGCCTTGGGCTCCAGCGGCCGCGACGGACGCGGCTATCTCGACCGAACCTTCAAGCCGTCGCCGTGCGCCGATCGACGCAACGCCGGCTCCGCAGGACCAAGTGGGCGACGAGTAGGGCGCAAAGGCCCGCACGCCGACGACAGAGCGGGCGACCAGCTCTGTCCGCTGCGCGCCTCAATACTTGCGGTACAGCCCGATCAGCTTGCCCTGGATGCGGACGCGGTTCGGCGGCAGGATCCGCACCTCATAGGCGGCGTTGGCCGGCTCCAGCGCGATCGAGGCGCCGCGGCGGCGGAAGCGCTTCAGCGTGGCTTCCTCTTCGTCGATCAGCGCCACCACGATGTCGCCGGTGTCGGCGATGTCGTTCTTCTGGATCAGCGCCATGTCGCCATCGAGGATGCCGGCTTCGACCATCGAGTCGCCGCGCACTTCCAGCGCGTAGTGTTCGCCGCTGCCGAGCATGTCGGCCGGCACGCTGATGGTGTGGCTGCGGCTTTGCAAGGCTTCGATCGGCGTACCGGCCGCAATCCGGCCCATCACCGGCACCGCGACGCTGCCGCGATCGTGGTCATCCTCGGCGGGCGCCGGGCTCGGCGGCCGCACCTTGCCGAGATTGCCTTCGATCACGCTCGGAGTGAAACCGCGGCGGCTGTTGCCGGGCATCCCGCCGGTATCGGGCAGCTTGATGACTTCGATCGCGCGGGCGCGGTTGGGCAGCCGCCGGATGAAGCCGCGCTCTTCCAGCGCGGTGATCAGGCGATGAATGCCGGACTTGGAACGGAGGTCGAGCGCATCCTTCATCTCGTCGAAGGACGGCGGCACGCCGGCTTCCTTCAGTCGCTCGTTGATGAATTTCAACAGCTCAAACTGCTTGCGGGTCAGCATCGGCAAATCCCCAGTCGGCGATGATGTGCCGGTTCGAGGTGCGTTTCGGTTCGGGCCACGAGCCCTTGTGAGAGCGTCATCGTCGCCGAATCTCGAAAACAAATCATGAACGAACACTATCTGTTCGGGGTGTGTTCCGCAACCTCTTAATCGAAATCTAGGATTTTCACGGGTCGCTATAGCGGGAGCTTAAGGATGACGCAGGGTGAACCGGCCGGTGCCGCCGGCGCAAAAGCCGGGCGCACGATCAGCGCTTCCGCGGTCGCCAGCCGTGCCAGCAGCGACGAATCCTGGCTGTCGACCGGAGTGGCGATCTGCCGTCCGGTTTGGTCGCGTGACAGCGTCGCGCGCAGATAGTCTTCGCGCTGATCGTTGGCGGGAAGGTCCGCGCCGAGCAGCGCCGGTTCGCGGACATGCCTTGGCTCGCTCATGCCGCACAGCGCGCGGATCAGCGGCACCATGAACAGCACCGCGCAGACGTAGGACGACACCGGATTGCCGGGCAGGCCGATCACCCGCATCGGGCCGAGATGGCCGTGCATCATCGGCTTGCCCGGGCGCATCGCGATCTTCCAGAACGCGATCGTGGTGCCTTCGGCTTCCAGCGCGCCCTTGACTAGATCGTGGTCGCCGGCCGATGCGCCGCCGGTGGTGACGAGCAGATCGACGCCGAGATCGCGCGCCTGCCGGATCGCGGCCTGGGTCGCGTCCAGCGTGTCGGCGGCGATGCCGAGGTCGATCACATCGGCGCCTTCGGCGCGCGCCAGCGCGCGCAGCGCGTAGCCGTTGGAATAGACGATCTGGCCGGGAGCGGGCGTCGTGCCCGGCATCACCAGCTCATCGCCGGTGGCGAGCATCGCCAGCCGCGGGCGGCGATGCACCGGCAGCGCCGCGTGGTTCATGCCGGCCGCGAGCGCGAGGTCGCGGTCGCTGAGCCGGTGGCCCTGGCGCAGCAGCACCTGGGCTTCCATGAAATCAATTCCGGCCGGGCGGATGTGACGGCCGGGTTTGACGGCTTCGTTGACGGTGACGCGGTCGCCGTCGCGCACGGTGTCTTCCTGGATCACCACGGCGTCCGAGCCTTCCGGCACCACGCCGCCGGTGAAGATGCGCAGCGCTTCGCCTGGGCCGATGCCGATCGTCGCGGGGCGGCCGGCCGCGATCTCGCCGATCACCCGGAGCGTTGCCGGTGTCGCCGCCACGTCCGCAGCGCGCACCGCGTAGCCGTCCATTGCCGACATCGCCTGCGGCGGCTGGGTCCGCAGCGCTGCGAGATCGCGCGCCAGCACGCGGCGGTGAGCGTCCTCGATCGCGACCAGCTCGGTGTCGAGCCCGTGCGCACCAGCCAGCACCGCGGCCAGCGCGTCGTCGACCGGCATCAGAGCCATCGGGCTTCTCCCTCGCAGGCAAGTTGAAATCGAACCGTCATGATCCGGCTTTAGGTGGCGCGCAGCGCCCGCGCAAGATGCGCCCGGCGTCGGCGGTGAGCGCGGCGTCCCGCCGCGTCGGCCTAAATCATTATTGTCGAACCGTCGTCTTCGCCTGTACGACCGGTTCCAGGCATCGAGCGGACGTGGAGCGGGCAGATGGAAGATTTCCCGAAATGGTTCCTGCGGATCATGGTCGTGGTCGGCATCATCGCGTTCGGCTCGGTGTATTGGATGCGCCACGACTGGAGCAAAGGCTGGGCGCCGTCATTTAACGCCGGTGACTACGGCCCGCCGTCCGCATCCGCGCCTGAGCCTGCAGCGGCACCTGTAGCAGCGCCGGCCGCGGCTCCGAGCGAAGCCGCACGGCCTGCGGCAGCGCCGAGCGCACAGGCGAGCCGTGCGTCCACGCCGTGCCAGCCGATCGGCCGCACCGCCAAGGGCGAGCTGGTGTACTCGATGGATTGCCGGGCGCTGCCGGCGCAGTAGCGAACGGTCGCGGCGTTGCGCGCGAGCGCACGCCGCCGTGCTTCTGAAGCGCTAATCGATGATCTCGGCGCCTTCGGCGCTGAGGCGGGCGAGACCGTCCTTCATCTGCTGCACGCGCTCCTGCGAGTGGCCCTGCCACTTGGTCACTTCGGCGACGATGCGCAGCGGGTGCTTCGAGCGATAGGACAGCGTCGGGTTGCCGGGAAATTTCTTGTCGGTGAGATTGGGATCGTCTTCGAACGGGCCGGTCGGTTCGACCACATAAATCCGCTGCGGCGCATCGCCGGCGGCGAGCTCGGCGCCCCAGATCGCAGCGTCCAGCGTGCCGGAGAAATACACCCAGGACAGCGGCGCGACGGTGGTGAAGTTGGACTGGTAGCCGACCACGATCAGCTCGCCGGGACCGAGATCGGCCCGTGTCCCGTGGAAGAACTGACGCACGAACATGCTGGCCGCTGCGGACATGAGGGGCGCGCTCCGGTGTGACTGAACCGACGACAACGACGTCGGTGCGTGTCGGGTTCATCAGCCTCGAGGCTGATACCGCGCGTGCCGCGGTTTCCTTCGCCCCGGCTCACGACGAAGTCGGGCCGGGCGGAAGAGACTTGTCCTAAGTCGTTGCCGGCGCTGGGCCGCCGTCGTCGGCCTTGATCATCACCGGCAGATAGACGCTGGCGAATTCCGGCGGCAGGCGGCGCGGGCGGCCGCTGCTCAGTTCGATGCACACCAGTTGCCAACGCCCGCGCATGATGGTGGCGCCGTCGCGCAGGCGGATCAGCTGGAAGCGGCGTTCCATCACCAGCTTGCCGTCGCTGCCATAGATCCAGGTTCCAAGCAGCAACTCGTCGCCCAAATGGCTCGGCAGCAGGTAGTCGTATTCGCCGCGCCGGATCGCCATCGCCCGGTCGATCCGCTGCCAGTCGGCGAGCGACAATCCGAGCGCTTCTGAATGTGCCCAGCCAACGCTGTCGCACCATCGCACATAGACGGAGTTGTTGGTGTGGTTGAGGCCGTCGATATCGGCCGGCGAAGGCGTCATCGGCAGCGTGAACGGGGCGGGATGATCCCAGGCAAGATCGGCAGAAGCGTTGGTCATCATCACGTCTCGTCGGTCGTCGGTTTCGCGCGCTTACAGCCCGAGCTGATCGAGGGTGCGGGCGACGTCGTCGCTGGAATGCACCTGGACGGCGTGCAGCCCACGCTCGCGCGCGGCTTCGATGTTTTCCGCCAGATCGTCGAAGAACACAATGCGCTGCGGCGCAACGCCGATCGCCTTGACGACGTAATCGTAGGTCTCGCCGTGCGGCTTGCGCATGCCGATCTGCGACGACAGAAACAGTTCGCGGAAGTGCACCAGAAGCTCGGCATAGTGCTCGGAGAAATGCGCGATATGCGCATCGTTGGTGTTGGACAGCGCGTACAGCGGAAGCTGCTTGGCGGCGCGGTCGAGCAGCGGTGCGATGCCCGGCATTTCGCCGATGAAGATTGCGTTCCAACCTTCGCGCAATTGCTCGTCGGTCAGCGTCAGCCCGAGCGCGCTGCGCACGGCGGCGAAGAACTGCGCATCGGTGACGTGGCCTGTCTCATAGCGATGAAAGGTGTCGTCCTGCGCCAGCTTGGCCATCAGCGCATGCGGATCGCTGCCGAGCTCGACGGCCCACGCCTTCAAGGTGCGGCGCAGGTCGTAGTCGATCACCACGCGGCCGAGATCGAACAGCAGCGCATCGGCGGCGCCGGGGGCGAGGGCGGTGGTCATGCTGAGAACCTTGTCGATGAGAAGCTGCGAGTCGTGAGGTGGCGACACATACGCATTTTGGTTAAAGAATGTTATAGACTGACGAAACCGTTTGGTAATCCGCAGCCGCTACAAGAAATGCCGCTGCGAAGCGCATCTTGCTGCAATCACCTTGCACCGTATGCGGGGTCGCGGCGCCGGGTATTGACCAGCGGCGATCCGCTCATGCGCTTCGGACTTCCCATCTTGCTGCCGTCGTCGACCGCATCGGATCAAAGCCGATGAAGGGTGGTGGTGGACGCCTGTCCTCGGGCAACAACAAGAAGAAGCCCGAGGAAGCTCACGCCACCCACGGCTGGTTCGTCACCTTTGCCGACCTGATGGGCCTTCTGGTCAGCTTCTTCGTCATGCTGGTGTCGTTCTCGACCCAGGACTTGCGCAAGATGCAGATCGTGGCCGGCTCGATGCGCGACGCGTTCGGCGTGCAGCAGAACTCGCGGTTCGCCGGTGTGATCGAGACCGATGGCGTGCCGGTGCAGGGCCACGTCAAGAGCAAGCGCAACGTCGCGCCCGATCAGGCCAGCAACACGCCGCATCTGGAAGAGGCCGGTGGTTCGGGGAGCGCCGCTTCTCATGCCAAGGCCGAGCGCGAATTCGCGCTGGCTTCCGCGTCTCTGCGCCAAGCGCTGCAAGACGTGCCGGAACTAGCCGAGATGTCCAAGAACGTCGTGTTCGAAGAGACACCGGTCGGGCTCAATCTCGAACTCACCGATCAGGACGGCCGGCCGATGTTTCCGGACGGCTCGGCGGTGCCTTACGAACGCACCCGCAAGCTGGTCGCCCGGCTTGCTGCGCCGCTGCGCGCCACCTCGCTGCGCGTGATCATCGTCGGCCACACCGCGGCGACCGTGGTGCAAGCTGGCGATGACGATCCGCTCAGCCTGTCGGTCAACCGCGCCAATGCGGTGCGCGAGGTCCTGAAGCAGGAGGGCCTGCCCACCAGCCAGGTGCTGTCGCTGGTCGGCAAGGGCGACGGCGAACCGCTGTTTCCGGATGCGCCGACACTCGCCGCCAACCGCCGCGTCACCATCACCTTGATGCGCGAGAACCCGCCGCTGCCGCCGGATCTGCAGCGCTGACAATCGGTTGAGCTGACGACTTCGATTGGTGGCTCAAGCTCAGAAGCACAATCCGACGCGGCGGCCGCGCTTCCACACCATCCGGCATTTCTTCTTGGTAGCGCCGTGCAGCATCTCGAAGCGCTGCGGCAGATTGGCGTCGGCATTGAGCTCGACGCAGGCGCCGCCCGCCGAGTAGTCGACGACCCGGCAAGGGATCACCGGCAGCTTCGGGCCGACGATCAGATTGGCATTCCCAGAGACGAGCCCGCTGGGGCGGACGCGTGCAAACCGTCGCGGCTGAGTCATGCAAGTGGCTCCCGGGCTGGCTGGATAAGGGATCAGCCCGATTGCAACCGAGACCTGTTAAATTCGAGTTGTTGTCGACTCTAAACCGGCGCTACTTCCTCGCAACTAAGCCGCGCCCCGGACCGCTTCGTGGAAGCCGGGGCGCGGATGCTTAATGCCAGGTTATGAGTTTGCAGGCCGGATCTCGATCCGCTTCGCCGTCGAGGGTGACGGTTCCACCTTCGGCAGCGTCACGGTCAGCACGCCGTTCTTGAAGCTGGCGCTGACCTGATCGGCGGCGACTGCGACGTCCAGCGGAATCCGGCGTTCGAACTTGCCGTAGAAGTGCTCGCTGAACTGCTTGTCCTTGGCCTCGTTCGACGACGTCTTTTCACCGCGGATCGTCAGCGTACCGTCGTCGAGCAGTACCTCGATGTCTTTCTCCTCGAGGCCCGGCACTTCGGCAGCAATCTTCAGCTCCTTGTCGCCATCGGTGATTTCGAGTTTCGGCCAACCGGTACTGAATGGCGTCAGGGCGCCGGCACGGGCCGGCACGTCGAAGCCGCGGAATACGTCGTCGAACAGCCGATTCATCTCGCGGTGCAGAGACAGGAACGGGTCGCCTTCGAACGAGCGGGTTGCGGGTTGATTGGTCCGGCCCCAGGGGATGATGTCGCGCATGTTCATGGATGCCTCCTCGTACTCAGTCTTGAAGTCCTCGATACTGTTAGTTGTGATCTGGAAGTCGCCCGCGTATCGCGGGTACGCTTTCGATTTGGGCGCGGTTGCGCCGCCGTCAAGGGGCAGGGTGGTAGTCCCGTGGAGGGAGTACGAAGATTTTTTTCGCGCAGCGTCTTGAAAACGGTAACGCCGTGTCCAAGTCATCGGCCGTCCCGGTTTGGAAGGAGGAATTCGGGAGGACCACAGATGCGATCTACCAATTTCGAACACAGCTACGCGCCTGGCGCCGCCAGCGTCACCGCCTTGCGCCACTCGGCAACGGTCTATGATCATCCCGACCAGGTGCTGCGCGACGACGCGCTCTGCACCGCCGAAAAGCGCGCCATCCTCTCCTCATGGGCGTCCGACGCCAATGCCGTCGAGCAGCAGCCGTGGCTGCGTCTCGCGCCGGGGCACCGCAATCCGGTGCCGCTACGCGCGATCCTCGACGCGCTGCAGCGCCTCGATGACGACGATCCGCCGCCGAAAGGCGGGGCCTCGATCCGGCTGAGCGGCGACCGCGCCGCTCAGCATGATCCGTCCGACGACTACCGGCCGTCATGGAGGAGGCATTATGGTCTGGCGCCACGTATCAACCAGTTTCGACCCGTCCCGCTGCCCGGAGTGCGGCGCGACCATGCGGCTCGTGCGCGTCGAGCCACGACCGGTCGGACACAAGGTTGAATTCGAGCGCCACACCTATCGCTGTGAAGACTGCGCCAATACCAGCCGGTTTGTGATCGACCGGCAGGCCGCGGACTACGCGTTCGCGTAACGACGCCGATCCGCGTCCCGCGATGCGGCGGCCGGTGCTACCCCGGTTGCCGCATCATTCTTCGCCACAGCGGCTTGACCAGTTCCAGCACGATCAGCACCACCAGCGCCGCGGCCGCGGTCAGGCCGAGATCGTCCGGATGCAGCGGACCGAACCGGAACAGATCGCGCAGCCAGGGCCATGCCAGGCTGGCGATCAGCACCACCGCGACGACGCCGAGCATCCCCGCCAGCATCGCGTTGGGACGCCGAAGCGCCGTCAGCAGCGAAGCGCTGAACGAGCGATTGACGAAGATCAGTCCGACGAAACTCAGCACCAGCGCGAAGAACGTCAGTGCGCGCAGCTCGGTGTCCGGCATCGCGCGCATCTGGCCGATCACGAACACGCCGGCGACCAGCACGAACACCAACAGGCCCTGCAACATGCCCCACACGATCAGCGCCCGGCTGAACAGCGGCTGCTCCGGATCGCGGGGCGGGCGGCGCATCGCGTCGTCCTCGGCGGTCTCCGCCTCGAACACGATCGAGCACACCGGATCGATGATCATCTCCAGGAACGCGATGTGGATCGGTCCGAGCAGGATCGGCAGTCCGAACAGCAACGGCAGTAGCGCCAGCCCGGCGATCGGCACGTGCACGGCGAAGATGAAGCCCATCGCCTTGACGAGGTTGTCGTAGATCCGCCGGCCGAGTCGGATCGCCTTGACGATCGAGGCGAAGTCGTCGTCGAGCAGCACGATCGCCGAAGCCTCGCGGGCGACGTCGGTGCCGCGGCCGCCCATCGCGATGCCGATATGCGCGGCCTTCAGCGATGGCGCGTCGTTGACGCCGTCGCCGGTCATTGCCACGACTTCGCCGTCAGCTTTCAGCGCTTCGACGATCCGCAGCTTCTGCTCCGGCATGATCCGCGCGAACACGGTGGCGCGGCGCAGCCGCTCGGCGAGCGCGGCGTCGTCGAGCGTGGCGATCTCCTCGCCGGTGACGCAACTGTCCGCATCGATCCCGGCCTGGCGCGCGATCGCCTGTGCGGTTGCCGGATAGTCGCCAGTGATCATCACCACGCGGATGCCGGCGGCACGGCAGTCGGCGACGGCGGCCGGCACCGACGCGCGCAGCGGGTCGGCGAGGCCGACGAGGCCGAGGAAGTCGAAGCGGAAGCCGAGCTGGGTCTCCGGCCAATCCTCGTCTGGATGCGACGCGCGCGCGACGCCGAGCACCCGCAGCCCCTCGGCCGCCATCGCATCGACGGTACGGGAGACGTTGCCGAGCGCGGCGGCATCGAGGCCGCACATCCGCGCGATCGCTTCCGGCGCACCTTTCGCCGCCACCACGTAGTTGCTGACATCGTCCGGGGCGCGCCAGACCTGGGTGATCGCCAGCAGGTCGCGGCGCAGCCCGTAAGCGTGGACGAGGCTGCGCGCGCCATTGCGGCTGGGCAGATGGTCACCGGCGAGCCGGTGCAGCGCGAGGTCCATCGGATCGAACGGATCGGGCGCGGCGGCGAGCAGACCGGTTTCCAGCAGTGGCGCGAAACCTTGGGGCAGCGCGCCGTCCTCGCGCGGCCGGAACACCTCGCCGGAAGGAAGCCGCAGTTCGGCGACCGACATCCGGTTTTCGGTCAGCGTCCCGGTCTTGTCGGTGCACAGCACGGTGGCGGAGCCGAGCGCCTCGATCGCGGCGGCGCGCCGGGTCAGCACCCGGGCCTGCGAGATCCGCCAGGCGCCCATCGCCATGAACACCGTGAGTACCACCGGAAATTCTTCCGGCAGCATCGACATCCCGACGGTGATGCCGGCCAGCACCGCGTCGAGCCATCCGTCGCGCAAAGCGCCGTAGAGGATCACGACCAGCGCGGTGAACGCGGCGGCGATGATGCCGAAGGTGCGGACCAGCACGCGGGTCTGCTGCTGTAGCCGCGGCGCTTCGGTCTGCATCGAGCCGAGGGCCTGACCGATCTTGCCGATTTCGCTGCGTGCGCCCGTGGCGGTCACTTCGGCAAGGCCGCCGCCGCGCACCACCAGCGAGCCGGAATACACATTGGGCTGATCGTCGCCGCCGGGACGATGCGACGCGGTGGTGTCGGCTTCGTCCCGGCTGAGCTTGCGCACCGGCACCGACTCGCCGGTCAGCAGCGACTCGTCGACGAGCAGATCGTCGGCCTGCAGCAGCACCGCGTCGGCGGCGATACGATCGCCCTCGGATAGTACGATGACGTCGCCGCGCGCCACCTCGCGCCCGGCAATGCGTTTGCGCTTCCCGTCGCGGATCACCAGCGCGCGCGGGCTGGTGAGATCGCGCAGCGTCTCCAGCACGCGCTCGGTGCGCGCTTCCTGCACCACCGTGATCACCACCGACAGGGTGGCGAAGATCAGCAGGATGATCGCTTCTTTCAGATCTCCGAGCGCCATGTAGACCACGCCGCCGCCGAGCAGCAGCGCCAGCATCGGCTCGCGCACCACCTCGAACACGATGCCGAGCAGGGTGCGGCGATCAGGGCTTGGCAGCTCGTTGTAGCCCTCGCTGGCGAGCCGTTCCGCAGCCTCGCGCTCGCTGAGGCCGGAGATGCTGTCGGAGGGAGAGGCGAGGTCGGGCATCGGGCAACCTGACATTCGAGAGCCCGCCGATGTTAGCCTATTTTCGGCTCGCGCTCGCGACGTAGTCGCCCGACTTGCCGCCGGTCTTGGCGATCAGATGGATGCCTTCGATCCGGACGCCGCGTTCGGCCGCCTTGATCATGTCGTAGATCGTCAGGCACGCCACCGACACCGCGGTCAGCGCTTCCATCTCGACGCCGGTCGGACCGGTGACCTTGCAGGTGGCGCGGACGATGCAGCCGGGCAGCTTGGCATCCGGCGTGATGTCGAGCGTGACCTTCGACAGCGCCAGCGGATGGCACAGCGGGATCAATTCGGCGGTGCGCTTGGCCGCCATGATCCCGGCGACGCGCGCGGTGCCGAGCACGTCGCCCTTCTTGGCGTCGCCGCTGAGGATGAGCTCCAGCGTCGCCTTCTTCATCACCACGCGGCCTTCCGCGACTGCGACGCGTTCGGTGGCCGGTTTTTCCGACACGTCCACCATCCGCGCCTCGCCGCTGGCGCCGATATGGGTGAGGGCGGCAGGCGCCGCCGCTTCTGGCCTGGATTTCGACTTCGCCGTCTTTGCCATGCTCCGCCTCAGGCCGCGCGCGTCAGCAGCGCGCGGGTGGCGGCGGTGACGTCCTGCTGCCGCATCAGGCTTTCGCCGACCAGGAAGGTCGACATCCCGACGTGGGCGAGGCGGGCGAGATCGGCGGGCGTAAAGATGCCGCTTTCGCCGACCATCAGGCGATCGTTCGGGATTAGCGGCGCCAGCGCCTCGCTGGTCGCCAGCGTGACTTCGAAGGTACGCAGGTTGCGGTTGTTGACGCCGACCATCGGCGACCGCAGCTTCAGCGCGCGCTCCAGCTCGGGCGCATTGTGGACTTCGAGCAGCACGTCCATGCCGAGGTCGAACGCGGCGTCCTCGATGTCCTTGGCTGCTGCGTCGTCGAGCGCCGCCATGATGATCAGGATGCAATCGGCGCCGTGGGCGCGGGCCTCGACCACCTGATAGGTGTCGTACATGAAATCCTTGCGCAGCGCCGGCAACGACACCGCGGCGCGCGCGGCGACGAGGTAATCGAGGCTGCCCTGGAACGACGGCGTATCGGTCAGCACCGACAGGCAGGCCGCGCCGCCGGCCTCGTAGGCGCGCGCCAGCGCCGGCGGATCGAAGTCGGCGCGGATCAGGCCCTTCGAAGGCGAGGCCTTCTTGATCTCGGCAATCAGCCCGTAGTCGCCGGCCGCCTGCTTGGCGCGCAGCGCCTTGACAAAGCCGCGCGGCGGCGACGCCTCACGGGCGATCGCCTCGATCGCAGCCAGCGGACGCTCGCGCTTGGCGGCGGCGATCTCCTCGCGCTTGTAAGCTTCGATCTTGGTCAGGATGTCGGACACGATGGGGTCTCCCGCATCAGCAAACGAGGGTCGTCATTGCGAGGAGCGAAGCGATGAAGCAATCCAGGAGCTCAATGCAGGGAGCCTCTGGATCTTCGCTTCGCTCGCAATGACGAATTTGAATCATCAGCTCATTCACGCCGCTGACGACACCGCGATCAGCTTCTTCAGCCGCGCTTCGGCGGCGCCGCTGTCGATCGATTGGGTGCCGAGCGCGACGCCTTCCTTGAGGTCCTTCGCCTTGCCGGCGACGACCAGCGTCGCGGCGGCGTTGAGCAGGGCGACGTCGCGGTATGGGCCCGGCATGCCTTCCAGCACGGCGCGCAGCGCCACCGCATTGGCCTGGGCGTCGCCGCCCTTCAGCGCGTCGGCGGGCGCGCGGGGCAGGCCGGCTTCCTCGGGGCTGATCTCGAAGCTGGTGATCTCGCCGTTCTTCAGCTCGGCCACCGCAGTGGTGCCGGACAGCGTGATCTCGTCGAGGCCGTCGGAGCCGTGCACCACCCAGACCGCCTCGGCGCCGAGATTCTTCAGCACCTGCGCCAGCGGCTGCACCCATTGCCGCGAGAACACGCCGATCATCTGCCGCTTGACGCCGGCCGGGTTGGACAGCGGCCCGAGCAGATTGAAGATGGTGCGGGTCGCCAGTTCGACCCGGGTCGGGCCGACGTTCTTCATCGCCGGATGATGCGTCGGCGCGAACATGAAGCCGATGCCGGCTTCGTTGACGCAGCGGCCGACCTGCTCGGGCGTGATGTCGATCTTGACGCCGAGCGCGGCGAGCACGTCGGCGGCGCCGGATTTCGACGACAGCGCGCGGTTGCCGTGCTTGGCGACGGTGACGCCGCAGCCAGCGACGACGAACGACGCGCAGGTCGACACGTTGACCGAGCCGGAGCCGTCACCTCCGGTGCCGACGATGTCCACCGCGTCCGCCGGCGCCGAGACCGGCAGCATCTTGGACCGCATCGTGGTCACCGCGCCGGTGATCTCGTCGACGGTTTCGCCGCGGACCCTGAGGCCCATCAGCAGCGCGCCCATCTGCGACGGCGTCGCGTCGCCCGACATCATCGCGTCGAAAGCGTCGGTGGCTTCGTCGCGCGTCAGCGTCGCGCCGGTCGCGACCTTTGCGATAATCGATTTGAAATCAACCATTGTCCCTTTCGGTGACGAAACGGCGGCACTGCGCCGTCAGTTCGTCGCCGCCCCCGTTGCCTGCGCCACCGCTTCCTGATTGACCTTGGTGCCGATGTCCTTCTCCAGCCAGGCGATGTACTCGCCGACCTGTTCGTCGCGCAGCCGCTGCACCAGATTGTCCTTCAACTGCTGCATCTGCGGCGCGTTGAGATCGGCGGTCGGCACGGTGTCACCGGTGACGCGGAACACGTACCACTCGGTGGCGCTGCCGCCCTGAACCTGGCCGGCGCCGTCCTTGGCGGTGCGGAACACCGCGTCCACCACCGTGTTCGGCAGGCCGGCATCGGCGCCTTCGCGCTTGATGCCGGAGGCCGTCTGTACGGTGACGCCGGCCGGCGCGACGTCCGCGAGCTTGGCGCCGCCCTGCAGCTTCTGCACCAGCTCGGCCGCGAGCTTGCGCAGCTTCTCGGTGACCTGCTCGGCGCGCCAGCCGGCTTCGACCTTGTCCTTGACCTCGTCGAGCGGCCGCTCGTGCGACGGCGTGATGCCGAGGATGTCGTACCAGACGTAGCCGTTCTGGAAGCTGATCGCGTCGTTGTCGACGCCCGGCTCGCTGTTGAAGGCGGCGTTGGCGAGTTCGAGCCCTTGCGGGATCGCTGCCACCGGCGCGCCGTCCGGCCCGCGGCCGGCGCGGTCGATCGCGTCGACCGTCACGGCGGTGAGGCCGAGCTGCTTGGCTGCGTCGACGACGCTGGCGCCGCCGCCGCGCGCGTCTTCCATCTTGTCGTGCAGCTCCTGCACCTGCTTGCGGGCGCGCTCCTGGGCGAGGTCGCGCTTCAGACTGGCCGCCACGCTGGCGTAGTCCGGCTGCTTGCCGGGCTCGATCTTGGTGACTTCGAGCAGCACGGTGCCGAACTGTCCCTGCACCGGCTGGCTGACTTCGTTCAGCGGCAGCGCGAACGCAGCCGCGGCGACCTTCTGATCGAGCATCTCGGACTGGCTGACCAGGCCGAGATCGAGATCGGCCGGCTTGACGCCGCGCTCCTTGGCGAGGTCGGCGAAGCTGGTGCCGCCGGCGATCTTGGCGCGGGCCGCCTGGGCCTCTTCGACGCTCGGGAACACGATCTGCAGGATCTGGCGCTTCTCCGGCGTCGACAGCTTGTCCTTGCGCTGCTCGAACAGCTTCTGCGCGTCGGCGTCCGACACCTCGGTCCACTTGGCGATCGATTCCGGCGTCACCACCAAGAACGAGATCTTGCGATACTCGGGGGCGCGGAACTGCGCCTTGTGCGAGTCGTAGAACGCGGTGAGGTCGGCGGGCGAGGGCGCCGGGATGGTGCCGGCCTGCGCGTCAGTCAGCTTCAAATAGTCGATCGCGCGCTCTTCGTTCTGAAACTGGCTCAGCGCCTGCATCAGCGTCTTCGGCGGCTCGAGGCCGGCGGTCAGGCTGCCGGCGATCTGGCGACGGAGCGCGACGCGGCGCTGCTCGGCGAGATAGCGCTGCTCGGTGAAGCCGAACTGGCGGATCAGCTGCTGGAAGCGGTTGGCGTCGAACTGGCCGTTGGCGCCCTTGAAGTTCGGATCCTCCAGGATCGACTTCATGGTGTCGGCGTCGGACTGGCCGAGGCCGAGCCGTCGCGCGTCTTCGTCGAGCGCGGCTTCGGCGATAGTCTGCTGCAGCACCTGGCGATCGATTCCGATCGCGCGCGCCTGATCCGGGGTCAGCGGCCGGCCGAACTGGCGGCCGATCTGCTGCAGACGGTCATTGTAGGTCTGGCGGAATTGCTCGGTGGAGATTTCGGTGCTGCCGATCTTGGCGAGCGTCGACCGGCCAAATCCGCGGAATACGTCGGCAATACCCCAGACTCCGAAGCTGACGATCAGGACGCCCATCACGATCGTCATGATGGTCTTGCCAATCCAGTTGGATGAGGCTTTGCGCATTCCTCGGAGCATGGAGTCACTTTTTGTCAGGAGGGAACCGGCCGCGCTGGGTCAGCGCGGGGGGCAAACTAGCGTCGCCGGCTTGAAAATCCATCATAAAGTGCCGTCTGGGGCGTCGCAACCGCAGCCAATGTCGCGGTCGGTGCAGATGCCATCCCGTTGCAGCGGCCGATGCTGCGGATCGCCGCAGCGCTCGCGTTCACGTCTCCTTGAGTCTCGCAATCGGCTCTGCTAGCGGAACGGTTCAACCCTTTATTGCGAGAGTGCTCATGCCGGTCCCCGCCGTTCGTCCTCTGATTGCTGGAAACTGGAAGATGAACGGCCTGAAGGATTCGGTGGCCGAGCTCGATGCGATGCTGAAAGGCGCCGCGGAGCTGCCGCAGGGCATCGATCTGTTGGTCTGCCCGCCGGCGACGCTGGTCGCGAGCTTCGCGGCGCGAGTCGCGGAAGCGCACGCCGGCAAGGCGCTGCCGTTCTCGATCGGCGGCCAGGATTGCCACGCCAATCCGTCGGGCGCCCACACCGGCGACATCGCCGCCGAAATGCTGGCCGACGCCGGTGCAGCGGCGATCATCGTCGGCCATTCCGAGCGCCGCGCCGACCATGCTGAAAACGACGCAATCGTCCGCGCCAAGGCACAGGCGGTGTGGCGCGCCGGGCTGGTGGCGATCGTCTGCGTCGGCGAGACTCAGGGCGAACGCGATGCCGGCCACACCCTCGACGTGGTCGCCGGCATGCTGGCCGGCTCGCTGCCGGACGGCGCGACCGCGGCGAATCTGGTGGTGGCCTACGAGCCGGTCTGGGCGATCGGCACCGGCCGCACCCCCACGGCGGCCGATGTCGAGGAAGTTCATGGCTTTATCCGCAAGACTTTGAGCGATCGGTTCGGTGCGGCGGGCGAGACCATTCGGATCCTGTATGGCGGCTCGGTGAAGCCTTCGAACGCCCGCGAATTGCTGGCGGTGCCGCATGTCAACGGCGCGCTGATCGGCGGCGCCAGCCTAAAGGCGTCCGATTTCCTTGCGATTGCGGCGGGCTGCCCCTAACTAAACCGCGCCAAGCGGTATTCCTGCGGCGTTTCCGGCGCGGCGCGGGGGTGACAAATCCCCGCGCGATCGTGTAGACACCGCGCGACTTCATTTATCCCGCAAGCCTGTCGAGCAGCCGCCCGTCGGCGCCTATCGGCCATTCGGCGGCGTTGGCTTGCGATGGAAGGGTACGATGCAGACTGTCATTATCGTCATTCACCTGATGTTCGTGCTGGGCCTGATCGGCGTGGTGCTTCTGCAGAAGTCCGAAGGCGGTGGCCTGGGCGTCGGCGGTGGTGGCGGTTTCATGTCGAGTCGCGGCACCGCCAACCTGCTGACCCGCACCACCGCGATTCTCGCGGCCGGGTTCTTCGCCACCAGCCTGCTGCTCACCTGGCTGGCGAGCTACAACCGTAAGCCGACGACGATCCTGCCGACCGCCGCGCCGATTCAGCAGCAGGCCCCGGGACAGCCGGCGCCGCCGCTGTCGCAGGGCGGTGGTCTGCTCGACACGCTGAAGCAGACCGATCAGCAGCAGAACCAGCAGCCGGCGGCACCGGCCGCGCCTGCGGCACCGACCCCGCCGCAGTCGCAGTAAGCATTGCCGATATGCGCTGACGGGGCCTCGCATCTGGTCTGAGGCCCCTTTAGCAATCGTCTGAAATAGCTGAGTTTTCAGCGTCACCCACAGGCATTCGTCAAACTGCCCGAGGGGTTGCGAATCGCTTTGGCGAATCGGACCGGCGGCATTAAAGGTAAAGTCCCATGGCGCGGTATATCTTCATCACCGGCGGCGTGGTCTCCTCGCTCGGCAAGGGTCTGGCATCAGCGGCACTCGGTGCGCTGCTGCAGGCGCGTGGCTACAAAGTCCGCCTTCGTAAGCTCGATCCCTATCTCAACCTCGATCCCGGAACGATGTCGCCGTATCAGCACGGCGAAGTGTTCGTGACCGACGACGGCGCCGAGACCGACCTCGATCTCGGCCATTACGAACGCTTCACCGGGCGGCCTGCGACCAAGCAGGACAACATCACCACCGGCCGGATCTACCAGGACATTCTGACCAAGGAACGCCGTGGCGACTATCTCGGCGCCACCATCCAGGTGGTCCCGCACGTCACCAACGCGATCAAGGAATTCATCGTCAGCGACAATGACGGCTACGACTTCGTGCTGGTCGAGATCGGCGGCACCGTCGGCGACATCGAGGGCCTGCCGTTCTTCGAGGCGATCCGCCAGATCAAGAACGACCTGCCGCGCGGCGACGTGATCTACATCCACCTGACGCTGCTGCCCTACATCCCGAGCGCGGGCGAACTGAAGACCAAGCCGACCCAGCATTCGGTCAAGGAACTGCGCTCGATCGGTATCCAGCCGGACATCCTGCTGTGCCGTACCGACCGCGAGATTCCCAAGGAAGAGCGGCGCAAGCTCGGTCTGTTCTGCAATGTCCGGGAAAGCGCGGTGATCGAGGCGCGCGACGTCGACAACATCTACGCGGTGCCCGAGGCGTATCACGCCGCCGGGCTCGACGACGAAGTGCTGGCGGCGTTTGCGATCGCCGCCAAGGAGCCGCCGCAGCTGGCGCGCTGGCACGAAATCAACGAACGGATCCGCAATCCCGAGGGCGCGGTGACGATCGCGATCGTCGGCAAGTACACCGGGATGAAGGACGCCTATAAGTCGCTGATCGAGGCGCTCAGCCACGGCGGCATCGCCAACAAGGTCCAGGTCAAGCTCGACTGGATCGAGAGCGAGGTGTTCGAGAACGAGGACCCGGCGCCGTTCCTCGAGCACGTCAACGGCATCTTGGTGCCCGGCGGCTTCGGACAGCGTGGCGCCGAGGGCAAGATCGAGGCGGCGCGGTTCGCGCGCGAGCGCAACGTGCCGTATTTCGGCATTTGCTTCGGCATGCAGATGGCGGTGATCGAAGCGGCGCGGAATCTCGCCGGCATCGAACAGGCCAACTCGACCGAATTCGGCCCGACGCCGGAGCCGCTGGTCGGCCTGATGACCGAATGGGTGCGCGGCAACGAGCTGGAGAAGCGCTCCCAGGCCGGCGATCTCGGCGGCACGATGCGGCTCGGCGCCTATCCGGCGTCGCTCAAGCGCGGCAGCCGGGTTAGCCAAGTTTATGGCGGCGCTACCGAGATCTCCGAGCGTCATCGCCACCGTTACGAGGTCAACACCGCCTACAAGGACCGGCTCGAACAGCACGGCCTGAAGTTCTCGGGCATGTCGCCGGACGGCGTGCTGCCGGAGATCGTCGAATACGAGGATCACCCCTGGTTCATCGGTGTCCAGTTCCACCCCGAACTGAAGTCGCGCCCGTTCGACCCGCACCCGCTGTTCGCCTCGTTCGTCCAGGCGGCGCTGGTGCAAAGCCGGCTGGTGTAAGGCGGTTCGCCAGTTAGTTCTCGAACAGCACGAACGCTGCCCAGACCGATGGGGCTTCGGCGGCTTTGATCTTGCCGTGGATCGCCTCGATGCGGACTTGGCGTAGCGCCGTGGCGTAGTCGAGGTTGGCGTCGGCGAGCACCTGGTACAGCCGCGCCATGAAATTGGCGGTGCCTTCGTCGCTGACTTCCCACAGCGTCAGCAGCGAGCGCCGCGCACCGGCGATGGCGAGCGCGGTCGGCAGGCCGCGGACGCTGCCGATCCGGCTCGGATCGCCGAGCGCGGTCTGGCAGGCCGAAAGCACGACGAGGTCGGCGGCCGACAAATTCCAGTCCATCAGTTCGCGGGCGTAGATCACGCCGTCGTCGCCGTCGCGTCGCGGCGGGCGGTCGAGCAGGGGACGGGCGGCGACGAGGCCGCTGCGCCACAGCGCGTCGGTTCGATCAGTCGCCGCCTTGTAGAAGCCGTGGGTGGCGAGATGCAGCAGCGCGGCGCCTTCGGCCCTGCCACGGATTGCGGTTTCGCCGGCATCACCGGTCATCGTCGTGCTGGCGATGCCCCAGCGCTGCAGATCGGGCGCGATGCGCTCGATCTCGGTCTTGGTCGAAGGAAGTTGACTGGCCGCGCCGGCGTAGTCGAGCCCGCCGACCAGCACCGCCTTGCTGCCCGCGACCAGTTTATCGTCCTGCTCGGCAAACACGATCGCGTCGGCGCGGGTCAGGATCCTGGTATCGTAGATCTCGTCGAGATAGCGGCCGTTGCCATCCTGCAGCATCGAAAACGGCAGGCTGTAGAGGTCTGCGTCCGGCACCAGAAACAGCCGAGTGACGCCGGCGAGCTGCGGCTTCAGCGGCCCGATCAGCGTCGCGTACAGTCGCCGGAACGGCTGGGTGCGATCCGCGTCGGCCACGCTGGGGGCGGTGAAGCTATCGAGCGGGCCGAGGTCGATCACCTGCGGCGGCTTGCCGTGACGGTGGATCACCGCCTGCAGCCGTGCGGCCGGTTTCGGTTCGGCCGGATTGACCCGGCTGCCGCGGCCGCTGACGAAGAAATCGACCAGCGCGTCGGTCGTCCCGAGTTTGTCGTCGACAGAAGGCAGTTGCACGTCGGCCGGCGGCTTGGTGCCGGCGCGTGTGGCGAGCTGCTGCCGCGCCTCCTGCAATCGCTTCAGCACGTCGCGCGCATCGTCGTCGAGCTTGCCGGAGGACAGCATCTCCTGCTGCTGGCCGGACAGCCGCAGCACGGTGCGCGCGAGTTCGCGCGTCGGCTCGTCCGGCAGCCGGTCGAGCGTCAGCCGCAGCAACGTGCGCTCGCCGTCCTCCATGGTCTTCCAGCGCGACACGGCGTCCGCATAGGCGACTGCCGCCGTTGGATCGATCAGCGCGTAGCGGCCGTATTCGTAGAGGATATCGTCGGCGAGCTTGCGCATCGTCTCGGCGACATAGCGGTTGCCGGCGGTGCCGACCTCGCGCAGCATCCAGTTGAAGGATTGCTGCTCGACGTCCTTGAAGGTCGCCAGCGCATCCGGATCACCGCGCTTCAGGCGTGTCACGGCGACGCCGAGCAGGGCATTGAACGTGATCGGATGCTGGCGCGCGATGGTTTCCTGCGAGCGGTGATACGCGTCGAGCCGCAGCGTCAGCGCACGCGCACTATCGCCGCGACGTTCGTAGTGATCGGCTGCAAGTTGCGCGGATTTGATCCGCAGCAGGTCGGGCGCGCCGTTCCAATCCTTCACCCGTGTCGTCGCTTCCAGCTCGGCCGTGCTCAGCGCGCGGTCGGGATGGAAGTAGGCTTTGGCGTAGGCGATCCAGGTGTCGGCCTGGGCGACGTGCTCGGAGGTCGGATCGGCGAGTTCGGCTGCGCAACGTTTCTGCAGCGCGAGCGCCTGCATGGTCTCGGCCTCGTTGCCCATCGCCAGATGGTCGAGCGCGAGATTGCTGGCGCTGACCAGCGCCTGGATGCTGCCGACGCCGTAATGCGCGATGCGTTTCTTCAACAGCGGCGCGTCGATCTTGGCGGCGAGGTCGGGATGTCCGACCATGCGCAGCGCTTCGGCGTAGTTGTTCTCGGTGCGCCAGGTCAGCGGCTCCTTGTCGCCGAGCGCCCGGCGCGCCCCGAGATAGGTCTCTTCCGACAGGTTGAGCCCGGCTGCTACGGCGCCGTTGTTGGTCAGCAGCGTGGCGAGGATATCGCTGCCGGCGATGTCCTGTGCGGTGTTCGCCCCATAGCTTTCGCGCATCCGCTTGCGCGCCTCGACCGCGACCGGAATGCCGCGTTCGTATTGGACTGTGCGCTCGAGGAAGCGGGCGTATTCGAACCACAGCGTGGTGGCCTCGGGGCTCGTCTCGTGCGCGGCGCGGGTGTTGGCGGCCTCAGCGAACAGTTCGGAGGCCGTGGCGGTGTCGCGGCGGCGTTCAAACAAGGTGACGGCGCTGAGATAGGCCTGGATGGTCAGCGGGTGATAGCTGCTATCACGCACGGCGCGCAGCGCGGCGGTGAGACGCTGGCGACCGCCGGCGCGATCGCCGGCCTGCAGCGAACGGAACGCATCGTTGATCTTCGCCACGAGTTCGCGTTCGGTCGGCGCTCCGCGCTGCTGCGCTTGGGCGTGCGTGGCGAAGGTCGAAACCAGCACAGGGGGAAGGGCGAGCGCTGCGAGGAGCAGGCGAGCGGCACAACGAGGACCGATGAATTGGCGTGGCGGTAACGAAACTGGCATGCCGGACCGGGCGATCTCGTTACTTGCAGTTCACGGTGCTGTCGCCCGCGCGTGCCACCGGCTTGCCGTTGATGAATACGCCCGAGCCGCTGCCGATCACCACCCCGCCGCAGCCGGTGCGGCTGCCGCCGATCGCCGCCGGCTTGCCGTTGATGAAGACATTTTTTGAGCCTTCGACGATCGCGCCGTCGCTGGTGGTGTCGCCGGCGCGGGCCGCCGGCTTGCCGCCGACCATCACGTCCTGACTGCCGCCGGTGACAACACCCGGCGCTCCGCTTCCCGGCGATTCGGCCAACGCCGACGCGGCGCTCAGCATCAGCAGCAAAACGACCGCCGAGGTTACGCCACAAGCAGGGCACAGCGCGCCGCCGGCGCTACGCTCGGGTGGTGTGGCCATACCTGACTCCTTGGTGGTTCGGCGATTTCCGTGAATGACCATGACCTGCGATGGACATTCCCCCTGCGGTGGATGATGTTTTCATCGCAACCGTAACGTGTCCGGTGACTTCTCTTCAGGGGAATGGAAATGACACCTTCGGTCAACCTCTACGCCTGGGCCGCCCCGGCCTGGTCTTCCGAATCCCCGGTCGACCACACCTGGGTCACCAGCTACGACAATCAGGTTCACCCCTACAGCACTATCGCCGACGTCGTCGTGGCAGGCCAGTCGTTCTGGTACTGCTGGGGATCGTTTCATCCGCAAGGCGGAACGCCGATCAATCCGACCGGCGCGCTCGGCCAGCAGTCCGGCAATCTCAAGCTGGCGCAGTGCCTGGTGCAGCCGAATGCGGACTCCAACACCACGGCGGCGGCGCGCGGCACGATTTACACCTACGGCGTCGACGGCGTGTGCCACCAATTAGCCAATCAGGTGTTGTACGCGACGGCGAACGGCAGCGTTCCGCCGCTGACGGTCAGCAAGGCGCGGGGCTATCCGCTGTCGAGCTTCATCTACGGCACCTACGGGCTGCAGCACACCGCCTGGGCCGCCAAGGTTGCTTCGTGCAGCGGTGCGCAATTGGTGGCGCGGCTGGCGCGGCCGGGCGGGCTGACGGTGGTGGCGGGCGGCGAGGGCATCGCAGTGGACGAATTCGAACGACGCGCGACAGAAGTGCTGGCGACCGAGCCGGCGAAGCTGGCCAGCCTGCTGCGGCTGCGCGGCGAGGTGCAGCGCTTTGCGGCGCAGCCCTGGCCCGGCACCGGCCAGCCCAGCGCCGAGGCGCTGAATGCCCGCAACCAGCACCTGATCGACGAAGCGGCCAAACTGCTCGGGCCGGAGCATTTCAGAAAGCTGTTCGGCGTCGAACCCGGCGCCAAGGTGACGCTGGTCGACCCGCGGACCGCGGCCACCGCCGGCGAAATCCCGCCGCCGAAGCCGCGCTGACGCCGCACGGTTTGCGTCAGCCGATCGGCAGGAATTAGCCGGCCTTCAGCTTCGCTGCCTTGCGCAGCGTCTCGTCGATCCGGGACTGCCAGCCCGGGCCGGTCGCCTTGTAGTGCTCCACCACGTCGGCGCTGAGCCGGATCGACACCGGGACTTTGGTCGGCGCCTTTTGCGGACCGCGGGTGTTCTTGAACTGCGCCAGGATCTCGGGCGGTAGAATTTCTTCCGGCGGCCGCGCGTTGGCGAAGTCCTGTTCGGTCCACTCAGGATTATCGTCGTCGAAGACCGGTTCTTTCGATCTAGGTGACATAGCGGCTAATCTCCTTCATGTGAGCACGACGAAGACTGGGCCGGACTTTTCCATGTCGGTCGGCGAAGACCAGACAGTATGGCAGGCCGTCGATATAGCCGTAGGCACGATAGCGATCTTCGCCATAGTCGCGCCGTTTATCCTTGATGGTCACCTGCATATCGATATCGACCCAACGCGCCAGGGAGATGCCGTGCTTGGCACGGTTGATCGCATCCTTGGCCGGGTCGAAATCCGACATTGCTGTATATACAATTTGCTATGGCAATGCGCAACTCTGCTCCTTGCGCGGCGGGCAAGACAACCCCCGTCGCTTACCGCTATAAGCGCCACAACGATGTGGAGGGCGTCATGATCTACGAGTCGCGAGTCTATCGCTGTGTGCCGGGCAAGCTGCCGGCGATCCTCAAGCGGTTCGAGACCATCACCTTAAAGCTGTTCGAGAAGCACGGCATCCGTCAGGCCGGATTCTTCACCACGCTGGTCGGCGCTTCCAACCAGGAATTGACCTATCTGCTGGCCTGGGAGAGCCTTGCCGAGCGCGAGCAGAAATGGACCGCATTCGCCACCGATCCGGAATGGCTCGCCGCCAAGGCCGAAACCGAGAAGGATGGCCAGATCGTCGACACCATCACCAATCAGCTGTTGGTGCCGACCGCGTTCTCGGCGCTGAAGTAATTCGGATGAGTATCAGTTTCGATCGTCATTGCGAGCGAAGCGAAGCAATCCAACGCCGAGCACGGAGCTGGATTGCTTCGTCGCTGCGCTCCTCGCAATGACGGCCTCGTTGATGTCCAACGGTTTCGACCATATCGTTCATGCGGTGCGCGATCTCGATGCGGCCGCGGATCTGTATCAGTGGCTCGGCTTCATCGTCGGCGCGCGCAACGTTCACCCCTGGGGAACACACAATCGTATTGTCCAGTTCGATCGCTTCTTCATCGAGCTGCTGACGATCGGCGAGCCCGACAAGATTCCGCCGCATCGCGACGGCGCGTTTTCGTTCGGGGCGTTTCAACGCGATTACCTGGCGGTCCGCGAAGGCCTGTCGATGCTGCTGCTGGCGAGCGACGACGCGGCAGCCGACCTGAGTCGGTTCACCGCCGCCGGCATCGCGGCCGGTGAGGTGTTCACGTTCGGACGGGAAGGGCGGCGTCCCGACGGCAGCGTGGTGAAGCTGCAGTTTTCGCTGGCGTTCGCGCGCGATGCGCTGTCGCCGCAGGCCGGCTTCGCCACCTGTCAGCATCACTACCCGGAGAATTTCTGGAATCCGGCGTTCCAGGCGCATGCCAATGGCGCGCGCGCTGCGACGGCGGTGGTGATGGTCGCCGACAATCCGACCGATCATCACATCTTCCTCGAAGCCTTCACCGGCAGCCGCGATCTGCGCTCGACGTCGATCGGCGTCACCGCGCCCACCAAGCGCGGCGAGATCGATATCGTCGAACCGGTGTCGCTGCGCGACCAATACGGCATCACGGTTCCATCCGAAGGCGAGGGCGCAAGCTTCGTCGGATTACGGATTGCCGCCGATGATCTCGGCGTGGTTGAACGGCTGCTGCAAGACCACAAGATCCCGGCGGCGCGCCATGTCGGCCGCCTGGTGGTGCCGAATGTCTGCGGCGCGACCCTGATCTTCGAACAAGGAACAGTGCGGTGAACAAGAGCATTGCGCCCGCGACCAGCGTCGTGGCGGGCAACGTCAAATTCGGCAACGCTTTGCCGCTGTCGATCATTGCCGGCCCGTGCCAGCTCGAAAGCCGTGCGCACGCGCTGGAAGTCGCATCGGCGCTGAAAGAGATCGCGACGCGGCTCGGCATCGGGCTCGTCTACAAGACCTCGTTCGACAAGGCCAACCGCACCAGCGCCGCCAGCGCCCGTGGTCTCGGCCTCGACGCCGCGCTGCCGATCTTCGCCGAGATCCGCGACAGCCTCGGCCTGCCGGTGCTGACCGACGTGCACGAGAACGAGCAATGCGCGCGCGCCGCCGAAGCGGTCGATATCCTGCAGATCCCGGCTTTCTTGTGCCGGCAGACCGACCTGCTGCTCGCGGCCGCGGCGACCGGCAAGATCGTCAACGTCAAGAAGGGGCAGTTCCTGGCGCCATGGGACATGGGCAATGTGGTGTCCAAGATCACCTACGCCGGCAACACGAAGGTGCTGGTGACCGAGCGCGGCGTATCGTTCGGCTACAACACGCTGGTGTCTGACATGCGCGCGCTGCCGATCATGGCCAAGACCACCGGCGCGCCGGTGATCTTCGATGCCACCCATTCGGTGCAGCAGCCCGGCGGCAAGGGCACCTCGTCGGGCGGCGAGCGTGAATACGTCCCGGTGCTGGCGCGCGCGGCGGTCGCGGTCGGCGTTGCCGGCGTGTTCATCGAGACCCATCCGGATCCGGATCACGCACCGTCAGATGGGCCGAACATGGTGCCGCTGCGCGAGTTCGAAGCGCTGATCAAGACGCTAATGGAATTCGACGCGCTCGCCAAGAAGCGGCCCGCGGTCGGGGCCGTTTGATGCCGTCAGCCGGTGGTGCAGCCTCCTCATCGCGGCTGCCGCCGGCGCTTAACATCATCGCTCTATCAAGCTTTGCCGCGTCGCTGTCGACGCGCGCGCTCGATCCGGTGCTGCCGCGGATCGCCGAAGAGTTCTCGGTGACGATCACCACCGCGGCGGGTCTCGCCGCGGTCACCGCGTTTACTTTCGCGGTGGTACAGCCGGCGATCGGTGCGCTCGGCGATCTGTTCGGCAAAGCGCGGCTGATGATCGTGTGCCTGGCGCTGCTCGGCTTCGCCAGCCTACTCGGCGCGTTGTCGTCGTCGTTCACCGTGCTGTTCGTCTGCCGCATCCTCGCCGGCGTCGGCTCGGGCGGGGTGTTTCCGGTGGCGCTGGGCCTTGCCAGCGATCTCGTCACCGTCGATCGGCGTCAGGTCGCGATCGGCCGCGTGCTCGGCGGCTCGATGGCCGGCAATCTGCTCGGCGCGTCAGCATCGGGCGTGATCGGTGATTTCCTCGGTTGGCGCGGCGTGCTGGCGATCCTCGGCGTGCTGGTGATCATCGCGGCCATTGCGGTGGCGTTCGGCGCCCGCGGCGCCAAGATGCCGCCGCGCAGCGCCGAGATGGACCTGCCGGCGCTGCGCCGCGGCTATCGCACCATCTTCAGTAATCCCAACGCGGCGATCTGCTTCACCGCGGTGCTGATCGAAGGCACCTGCGTGATGGGCGTGTTTCCTTACGTCGCGGCGTTCCTGCATGAGCAGGGCGAGCAAAGCCTTGCGATCGCCGGTCTGGTGATCGCCGGGTTTGCGATCGGCGGGCTGATCTACACGCTGACGGTGTCGCAATTGCTGCCGCGGCTCCGCACCACCGGCATGATGATCGGCGGCGGTCTTCTGGTGGCTCTGCAGCTCGCCGCGATCATGCTCGGCCCGCATTGGCAGGCGCAGATGTTCGCCTTCGTCCTGATGGGGATGGGGTTCTACATGCTGCACGGCTGCATCCAGGTGTTCGCGTCCGAACTCACCGAGACCGCGCGCGGCACCGCGATGTCGCTGCACTCGTTTTTCTTCTTCATGGGACAGACCACCGGCCCGATCGCCTACGGCTTCGGCCTGTCGCACCTCGGCAAGACCGCGACGCTGACGCTGACCGCGCTGACCATGGCCACGCTCGGGATTGTGCTGGCCCGCATCCTCAAACCGCGGCCGCCGGCGGATGCAGTCGCTCGCGAGTTGCCACTCTAACCGCGGGACTCCGTGGCGATTGGTCCTGGTCCATCTCCGCCGGGCAACGCCAGCAGCTCTTGCAGGGTCTCACGATCACCGAGCACAGCGCGGATTTCGCGCGGGCCGAGCCAGCCGGCCGCCTCGCTATAATTTTCAGCGTCGTCGATCAGCACGCGCGCGGTCGCCAGATGCAGATCGATACGGCCGCGCCGGCGCGGAGGATGGAAGGCCAGGGCGGCGAGATGGAGATCTCGGAGTCGTCGGTCGCTACAAAGCGCGCTCAGCGGATCGGTTGTCTGGTTTGCCTGGCAAAGACGATCGGCGAGTGCGTGCACCTGCGCCAGGATCGCCGGAGGATCGATCTGCTCCGGAGTCGTCATCAGCAACGGACGCGAGCGGGAGACACGGGTCGTCAGCAGCGCCACCGGGATCGCGAGCAGCAGGCCGACGATTACCGGCGTCATCCACAGGAGCAGCGGCCACGACACCAGCCACGCTCCGATCGCCATGGTCGCGCCCAGCGCTGTCGGGAGCGCGTAGCGGCGGACGACTTCCAGCAGCGGGATCGCGCCATCGCCGCGATGCTGAACCTGCCAGCCGGCGTCGCGGCCGAGCAGGATCTCGATCACCGCGGTGGATTGAAACACCATCATCACCGGCGCGGTCAGAGCCGAGATCAGCGTCTCTAGCAGCACGCCGCCGAACGCGCGCAGGCCGCCGCCGAACTTCCTGCGGGTTTCGTTGCGCATCAGCACCAGCAACAGGGCTAGCAACTTCGGCAGGATCAACAGTCCCATCGTGCCGACGAACACCCAGGCGGCGCGCACCGGGTCCTGCGCCGGCCAGATCGGAAACAGCGAGAAGTCCTTGGGGAAATATTCGGGGCGGACAAATTGCGCTTGCAGCGAAATCAGGATGCCGGCAATCAGAAACGCCAGCCACATCGGCGCGGTGAGATAAGCGCCGATTCCGGTGAGAAAATGCAGCCTCGACACCCAATGCAGTCCGCGGGTCGTGAGCAGCTTGCCGTGTTGCAGATTGCCCTGGCACCAGCGCCGATCGCGCGCGGCGAAATCGAGAAGTGAAGGTGGGCACTCTTCGTAGCTGCCGCGCAGCGTTGGGGCGAGGTGAATGCGCCAGCCTGCGCGGCGCATAAGCGCCGCCTCGACGAAATCGTGGCTGAGGATTTCGCCGCCGAATGGTTTGCGGCCCGCCAACGTCGGCAGCCCGGCGCTGCCCGCGAACGCCGATACCCGGATGATCGCATTGTGGCCCCAATAGTTGCTCTCGGAGCCGTGCCACCATGCGGTGCCGGCGGCGATCATCGGCCCGTAGATGCTGCCGGCGAATTGCTGGACCCGCGCGAACAGCGTGCGCGCCTGGACCACGACCGGCAGGGTTTGGATCAATCCGACGTCGCTGTTCGTCTCCATCGCGGCGGCGATACGCACCAGCACGTCACCGGTCATCACGCTGTCGGCGTCGAGGATGACCATGAAGTCGTAAGCACCGCCGAAACGTTCGACCCAGTCGGCGATGTTGCCGGATTTGCGCGCCGTATTGTGGGGCCGGTGGCGATAGTAGAGGCGGTCCTGTGTGGCGGCGAGTTCGGCGTAGCAGCGCTCTTCATCGATCCATACTGACGGATCGGTGGAGTCGCTGAGCACGAACCAGTCGAATTGTGCGCCGCGTCCGGTTTCGTCGACCGATTGCCGCGTCGCCTGCAGCCTCGCGAACACCACCGGGGCGTCTTCGTTGTAGGTTGGCAGCAGCATCGCGATCCTGGAGGAGACCGCCGGAACAGAGCCATCCGCCATGATGCCGATATCGTCGCGCCAGCCGCAGCACAGCACAGTGAAGCCGGCCAGCGCCGAGACGAACGACAGCGCGACCCAGGCGAACAGCGCGGCGAACAGCACCAGCACCACGCCTTCGAGAACCGTGATGCCGCCGACCTGCAGCACCTGATACATCTCGTAGATGCCCGCCGCGGACAGCACTGCGGTCGCGACCATGATCAGCACGCGGCGCCAAGCGGCCGGCGATCTGAGGGCGGCTGCCCGGGGACGCTGCAGCAACGACTGCACCGGCATCGGCAACGGTGCGTTCGCAGGCAGCGGTTCGGCTCGGCGCGCGGTGTCGCTGTAGCTCTCGCGCCGCGGCCCGATCACGGCGTCCATCGGTACAGCCAAACTTCCGAGACCGCCGCGTCGCCCTCGCACACGACCGCCCGTAATTCGACCGGGGCTCGCGCCTGGGCGAGGTCAAAGCTGAGCCGCCAGCCGCCCATCGCCGGGTTCGGTTGGGTCACGATATTGCGGATCTCGCCCTTGTCGGCGGTGACCACGCCGCGGATCGCGGCGGCATCGACGGTCTTCAGCCGCTCGCCGGCGAGGTCGAGCACGAATAATCGTTCGGTGTCGCTCCGTGCGCTGACGCCGGTCCGCACGAACCGTGCAAGCGCCTTGGGTTTCGGCGCGTCCGGTCCCCAGTGCAGGCGATAGGTGTAGATGTGTTCGCCCTTGGCGCGTAGCGGCTGCTTCGGCTCCCAGAACGCCGCGATATTGTCGTGCACCTCTTCGCGGGTGGGAATCTCGATCAGCTTGACGGCGCCATCGGTCCAGTCGCCGATCGGCTCGGCCCACAGGCTCGGCCGCAGCTCGTATCGGGATTCGAGATCTTGATAGTTGGCGAAGCTGCGTTCGCGCTGCATCAGGCCGAAGCCGCGCGGGTTGCGGTCACTGAACGAGCTGATCTGCAGATCTTTCGGATTGCTCAGAGGCCGCCACAGCTCTTCGCCGCTGCCGTTGAAGATCGCGAGCCCGTCGGAATCGTGCACCGCGGCGCGGAAGTCCGGGGTATCGGCCGGATCGTTCGGGCCGAACAGAAACATGCTGGTCATCGGTGCCAGTCCGGCATGCTGCAGATCGACGCGTGGATACAGCGCCATCTCGACATCGAACACCGTGGTGTCACCGGGCCGGATGGTGAAGCGGTAGGCGCCGGCGACGCTCTTGCTGTCGAGCAGCGCATGCACCACCAGCGACGATGCGCCCGGAGCAGGCCGCTCAAGCCAGAATGTCTTGAACAGCGGGAATTCCTCCCCGCTCGACTGTCCGGTGTCGATCGACAGGCCGCGCGCAGAGAGGCCGTAACGCTCGCCCTTGGTGACGGCGCGAAAGTAGGCCGCTCCGAGGAAGGCGCTGACCTCGTCGTAATAATCCGCACGCTGCAGCGGCGCGTGAATCCGAAACCCCGCAAAGCCGAGATCGGCATCCGGCGGCGACGCGACGTCGCCGAACGAGAAGTCGTCCGCGCGATACGGCACGTGGCGGGCCTTGCCATCGGCGACTTCAAAGATCGTCACCCGGTTCTTGTAGAGGAAGCCGCGGTGGAAGAACTGGACCTGAAACGGAAGGTTCTCGGCACGCCAGAGCGCGCGCTCGGGTCGAAAGCGCAGCGACCGGTAGGCGTCGTAGCTGAGGTCGTTCAGCGAGGCCGGCAACGAGCCGTCGGGTGCCTCATAGGGTTTGCTCGCCAGTGCGCGCGCCAGCTTGCGCACCATCCAAGGATCGAAGTCGATCGAGGAAGAGCGGTCCGCCGCGGCGGGATCGGGCTTTGCCTGCAACAGCGGCAACGCCGCCAGCCCGGTCAGAACTTGCCGCCGGTTCAATCTCGCTTCTCCGCCTAAACATTGCAGTTCCGTTCAAACGTTCGCGAGCGCGAAAAGTTCCAATCTGTTGCGAGATGCGCGACGTTGACGCAATGTCGATCGCACACCTCTACAAGTCGTAGGTCTATCGGTTCGCCGATCATCTCGGCGTGCCGCAGGAGATCCGGCCGCCACTGCTTGTGGACGACGCGGTGCGGCTGTAGCGGCCACGGCAGCGTCGTCAGTGATGCGGACGACGTTCGCGACCAGAGGGGCTTTGCGGTATTGGCCAGAGCGCAAAACCCGCGACTCGGTTGATGTCGGCGAGCTTCCGCTCGGAATCGCCGTGCAGTTCAAGTGACGCCAATAATTGCATCAGCCGATGATGCACGTCGCGTGCGAGCTCGGCCGACAGAGGCGCTTCATCGAACGCTTCGATGTAATCCTGCACGAGGTGAGATAGCACACGGCACAGACCGCGTTATGCGGGATGATCCTCGGCGAACTGCTCAAGCTTGTCTTGGAAGGATTTGAAGGTGTGCAAGCCGTGGTGCTGATGCGCAATCCACGAATACAAATCGTTCATGTCAGCCTCTTCAGATAGCAGAAGAAGCTGTGATTGATTACCTGTTCTTGCGCCGCTGCGCAACCCTGCGGGCGAAACACCATTCGCCGCGCCAGGGCGCATAGCGTCCCCAAGTGCTTGCGCTAACCCCGCCCGCGATACGGCTGCACGCCCTGGTCGGGCACCCAGACGTCCTTCGGCAGTTTGCCGGTCTGCCAGAATACGTCGATCGGGATGCCGCCGCGCGGATACCAATAGCCGCCGATGCGTAGCCATTTCGGTTTGATTTCGGTTGCGATCCGTTTGCCGATCGCCACGGTGCAGTCCTCATGGAAAGCGCCGTGGTTGCGGAAAGAGGCGAGGTACAGCTTCAGCGATTTCGACTCGAGGAGCCAGGGGCCCGGAACGTAGTCGATCACCAGATGCGCGAAATCCGGCTGGCCGGTCACCGGGCACAGCGAGGTGAATTCCGGCGCAGTGAAGCGGGCCAGGAAATTGGTGTCCTTCTGCGGGTTCGGCACCCGGTCGAGCTTGGCGGCTTCCGGCCGGTCGGGCCATTCGACGGCCTGGCCGAGCTGCAGGGACGGGGAGGCGGCGGATTTGCGAGGTGTTTTCGACATGGCTTGAAACTGTGGTCTCCGTTACCGCCGTCCTAGAGCATTTTCCGGGGCAGGGGAATCCGTTGCAAAACCGGTGCGTTCGCCGTTGGTCGGGCCCCATGGGGCAGGCGAGCGGCCTTTTCGTGCCCGGAGCCATGCTGTAGAAGCGGCGCAACTCCATTCCCTCCATCCGATCAAGAGGCATTCATGACCGCCATCGTCGACATCATCGGCCGCGAAATTCTCGACAGCCGCGGCAATCCGACCGTCGAAGTCGACGTGGTGCTCGAGGACGGCTCGGTCGGCCGCGCCGCGGTGCCGTCGGGCGCCTCCACCGGCGCCCATGAGGCGGTCGAGCTGCGCGACGGCGACAAGGCCCGCTATCTCGGCAAGGGCGTGCAGAAGGCGGTCGAGGCGGTCAACGGCGAGTTGTTCGACGCGCTCGGCGGCATGGACGCCGAACAGCAGGTGCAGATCGACCAGACTATGATCGAGCTCGACGGCACCCCGAACAAGGGCCGGATCGGCGCCAACGCCATCCTCGGCGTCTCGCTGGCCGCGGCGAAGGCGGCGGCGGCGTCCTACGACATGCCGCTGTATCGCTATGTCGGCGGCACCTCGGCCCGCACCCTGCCGGTGCCGATGATGAACATCGTCAACGGCGGCGTGCATGCCGACAACCCGATCGACTTCCAGGAATTCATGATCATGCCGGTCGGTGCGCCGACCTTTGCCGACGCGCTGCGCTGCGGCTCGGAGATCTTCCACACCCTCAAGGGTGAACTGAAGAAGGCCGGCCACAACACCAATGTCGGCGATGAAGGCGGCTTCGCGCCGAACCTGCCGTCGGCCGATGCGGCGCTCGACTTCGTCATGGCCGCGATCGGCAAGGCTGGCTACAAGGCCGGCGACGACGTGATGCTGGCGCTGGACTGCGCCGCCACCGAGTTCTTCAAGGATGGCTCCTACGTCTATGGCGGCGAGAACAAGACCCGCTCGCGCTCGGAGCAGGCCAAGTACCTCGCTGATCTCGTCGCGCGCTATCCGATCGTGTCGATCGAAGACGGCATGAGCGAAGACGACATGGACGGCTGGAAGGAGCTGACCGATCTGATCGGCGGCAAGTGCCAGCTCGTCGGCGACGACCTGTTCGTCACCAACGTCACCCGGCTCGCGGACGGCATCAAGAACGGCCGCGCCAACTCGATCCTGATCAAGGTCAACCAGATCGGCACGCTGACCGAGACGCTGGCCGCCGTCGAGATGGCCCACAAGGCCGGCTACACCGCGGTGATGTCGCATCGCTCGGGTGAGACCGAGGATTCCACCATCGCCGACCTCGCGGTCGCCACCAATTGCGGGCAGATCAAGACCGGCTCGCTGGCGCGCGCCGACCGCACCTCGAAGTACAACCAGCTGCTGCGCATCGAGCAGGAGCTCGGCTCCAGCGCGCACTACGCCGGCAAGGCGGCGCTGAAGGCGTTTCGCTGAACTAGAACCGCGTCATTGCGAGCGAAGCGAAGCAATCCAGAGGCCGGATGTCGGAACTGAATTGCTTCGTCGCTTCGCTCCTCGCAATGACGGATAGGTTATCAGCGCGGCCTTGAACCCTGCGCGCGGCTGCCCCAAGGTGCGGCCGCGCTGACAACAAGCAGGGAGACGACGCGTGAGTGAGACCACCGGACTGCAACTGCGCTCGCTGATCAAGGCGAGCGGTGACCTCGAAGTTTCGCTGCTGCCGGTGAGCGTTCCCGCGCCCGGCCCCGACGAGGTCGTGGTCCGGGTCGAAGCCACCCCGATCAATCCCTCCGATCTCGGCCTGCTGTTCGGCGCCGCCGACATGTCGACCGCGAAAGCGTCCGGCACGGCGGACGCGCCGGTGATCACCGCCAAGGTGCCCGAAGCCGCCATGAAGGCAATGGCCGCGCGGCTCGACGAGTCGATGCCGGTGGGCAATGAGGGCGCCGGTACCGTGATCAAGGCCGGCAGCTCGGATGCAGCGCAGGCGCTGCTCGGCAAGACCGTGGCGATGATCGGCGGCGCGATGTACGCGCAGTATCGCCTGATCAAAGCGGCCGACTGTCTGAAGCTAGCCGACGGCACCACCGCGGCCGAAGGCGCGTCATGCTTCGTCAATCCGCTGACCGCGCTCGGCATGACCGAGACGATGAAGCGCGAGGGCCACAAGGCGCTGGTGCACACCGCCGCAGCGTCGAACCTCGGCCAGATGCTGAACCGGATCTGCCTCAAGGACGGCATCGATCTGGTCAACATCGTCCGCAGCGAGGCGCAGGCCAAGCTGCTCCGCGAGATCGGCGCCAAATACGTGCTCGACTCCACGGCGCCGACCTTCGTCGATGATCTCACAGACGCGCTGGTCAAGACCGGAGCCACCATCGCGTTCGACGCGATCGGCGGCGGCCGGCTCGCGGGCCAAATCCTGAGCTGCATGGAAGCCGCGATCGGCAAGACCGCGACTGGACCCTACAGCCGCTATGGCTCGAACGTGATGAAGCAGGTTTACATCTACGGCAGCCTCGATACCAAGCCGACCGAGATTGTCCGCAATTTCGGTTTCGCCTGGGCGGCCGGCGGCTGGCTGCTGTTCCCGTTCCTCCAGAAGATCGGTGCCGCCGACGCGGCCAAGCTCCGCGCCCGCGTCGCAGCCGAACTCAAGACTACCTTCGCCAGCCATTACACCAAGATCGTGTCGCTGAAGGAAGCTCTGACCCTCGACGCCATCGCCGCCTACAACAAGCGCGCCACCGGCGAGAAGTACCTGATCGATCCGACCAAATAATCGCCGCGATCGCCTGCGAAACATGCTGGCTCTGGTTGAGAACAAGAGTTAGTCTCAACCAGGGCGGCAAGCAGGGAAAGCAGCATGGATCAGATGGCTGAGCAGCGTCCGTCGGAATTGGCGGAGGCGACCGCTGCGTTGATCAACCACATCGTCGGTGCGATCGAGGCGGCCGCTGTGGTGATGGAGCCGTTCTATCACCTCGAATTTGTCGGGATCTTTCCCGCGCTGGTGTACGCGGCGATGCTTCAGGCGCTGCCGCGCAACACGGACTACCGGCCGATGCACGGCCGCAGCAAAGGCAACGATCTCGCCGACGGCACCCATACCCGCGTGAAGATCGATTTGTTTCCCGAGTACATCCGGCATCTGCCGCCGCAGCAGCGCTCCGTCTGGCGCATGGTCGGAGATGCGCTGTGTTCAGAGCCGGTGAAGAACGCATTCCGCCGCAAGCTGGCACCGGCGCTGGAGAAACGATTTGGCCCGGACGCGCAGGACGTCGGGATGTTTCCGATCCCGATCCTGACCCGCGATGTGCCCGGCTATAAGATTACGCCGCATACCGACACGCATTGGAAGGGCATCACCGTGCAGCTGTATCTGCCGCGGGACGAAGCCCACACCGATATCGGCACGATCTTCCATGACGTCTTGCCGGACGGGTCGATGCCGAAAGCGCGGCAGATGAAGTTCGCGCCGAATTCTGGCTACGCGTTTGCGGTCGACAAGCACACCTGGCATTCCGCCGACACTGTGCCTGCAGGCGTCGAGACGCGGGACAGCATTCTGCTGACCTATTTCGTCGACCAGGGCGTTCTCAAGGTGCTGCGCAATCGCGGCAAGCGGCTCGGCAACTTCCTGCTCAACGAAATCCGCGCGCGGACGTGATACACTTCGTCATTGCGAGGCGGCGTAGCCGACGAAGCAATCCAGCGGGCAGTGCGCCGGATTTCTGGATTGCTTCGCTTCGCTCGCAATGACGCTGGATGAGCTCACCGCTCCGCGGTCGCCAGCTTGGCGCCGAGTGCGACGAAGGCGGCGGCGAAGCTGCGGCGGAGCCAGGTCATGACTTGTGGGCGGGTGATGACGTGGTCGCGCAGCCACGCGGCGAACAGGCCGTAGATCACGAACACCACGAACGTCATCAGCATGAAGATGCCGCTGAGCTCGATCATTCGTCCGAGCGGATGGGCATCATCGGCCGAGACGAACTGCGGCAGGAAGGCGAGGAAGAAGATCGACAGCTTCGGATTGAGGATGTTGATCAGCACGCCGGTCACCGTCATCTGCAGCGCCGAGGGGGCTCCGACGTCGCTGTCGACGCTGAGCGGTCCGCGTTCGCCGAGCGTCTTCCACGCCATGTACAGCAGATAAGCGACGCCGAGATACTTGAAGAGCTGGAACGCTACCGCGCTGGTGTGAAGCAGGGCGGCGAGACCGAGGATCGCGGCCGCCATGTGCGGCACGATGCCGATGGTCGAGCCGAACGCTGCGATGGCGCTGGCCCGCGGCCCGCGCGACAGCCCGGTGGCGACCGTGTAGAGCACGCCGGTTCCGGGCGAGGCGACCACGATCAGCGAGGTGATGAGAAATTCGGCGGTCACCATTGCACGCTCCGCTCCTGCCAGACACTTGCAATTTGCCTCGCACCCCTGAAACAGTGCGCGCCAACAGACATAACACGAAATCGGAGACCGCAATGGGTGGACCGCTCGCCGGCATCAAAGTGATCGAGATCGCGCAGGCGATCGCCGGGCCTATGGCCGGTATGATCCTCGGCGACATGGGCGCCGAAGTGATCAAGGTCGAGAAGCACGACGGCGGCGACGATGCCCGGCACTGGGGCCCGCCCTTCATCGACGGCGACTCTCTGCTGTTTCACACCTACAACCGCAACAAGCGCTCGGTGACTCTGGACATCAAGGACCCGGACGATGTCGCGCGGCTCAAACAGCTCGTCCAGGATGCGGACATCCTGATCCAGAACCTGCGCTCCGGCGTGGTCGCGTCGTGCGGCATCGGGCCGGACGTGATGTGCGCGGTCAATCCGCGGCTGATCTATTGCTCGGTCTGGGCGTTCGGCAAAGCCGGTCCGTTGAGCAAGGAGCCGGGCTTCGATCCGCTGCTGCAGGCCTATGGCGGGGTGATGTCGCTCACCGGCGGTCCCGAGCATCCGCCGACCTTCTGCGCACCGCCGATCAACGATCGCGCCACTGCGCAGTGGTGCGTGATCGGCGCGCTGGCAGCGCTTCAGCAGCGCCACGTCACCGGCAAAGGCTGCGTGATCGACACCTCGCTGTTCGACACGGCGGTCGGCTGGGTCGACATGTCGCTCAGCGGCTATCTGCTCGACGGCGAGCCGCCGGCCCGCCATGGTACCGCCAGCGGCACGCTGGCGCCGTATCAGGTGTTCGAGACCGCCGACCGTCCGATCGTGATCGCCGCCGGCAACGACCGGCTGTTCGCGCGCTGTGCCGCTGTGCTTGGCCACCCGGAGTGGAGTGCCGACCAGCGCTTTGCGCGGGTGCGCGACCGGCAGGCGCATCGGCCCGTATTGATCCCGCTGATGCAGGAGGTGCTGAGAACCCGCGGCGCCGCCGATTGGCTCGCGGACTTCAAGAACGCGGGCGTGCCGGTGAGTCCGGTCAATGACATTCCCGAGCTCGCCGCCACCGAACAGCTCGCCGCGGCCGATCTGCTGCGCACGATGCCGGACACTGGCCTGAAGGTCGCCGGCCTGCCGATCCTGTTCGACGGCCAGCGGCCCGATCCCGAACTCGCCACGCCCAAGCTCGGCGCGCACAACCATGAGGTGCTGGGTAACCGCGCTGCGGCCGAATAGGGCGGCGCGCACACCGAGTTAGGTGAGGGGACCATCAAAACCGCGTCATCGCCACACCACTGTCGCATGTTGCGCTTTCTCCGTCATCGCGGCGGGCTAGGCTCGCCGCGACTGTTCATGGTTTACGGAGGATTTTGAATGGCCCCACCATATAGCGTCGCCGCTGTCGTCGGCAGTTTGCGCAAGCAGGCGTATTCGCTGCGCACCGCGCAGGCCCTGAGCAAGCTCGCGCCGGACACTCTGAAGCTGGACATCGTCACGCTGCACGGGCTGTCGATGTACAACCAGGATCTCGAGACCGACGCGCCGCCCGCCGACTGGACCGCGTTCCGCGACAGCATCAAGGCCTCTGATGCGGTGCTGTTCGTGACGCCGGAATACAACCGCTCGATTCCGGGCGTGCTGAAGAACGCCATCGACGTCGGTTCGCGTCCGTACGGCAAGAGCTGCTTCGACAAGAAGCCGGCCGGCGTGCTGTCGAATTCGCCCGGCGCGATCGGCGGCTTTGGCGCCAACCACCATTTGCGGCAGTGCCTGGTGTTTCTCAACATGCCGACGCTGCAGCAGCCGGAGGCTTATGTCGGAGGCATCGGCGATGCGTTCGGCGAGGACGGTGCGCTGGTCAAGGATTCGCTCCGCGAGTTCCTGCAGAAGTACATCGACGCCTTCGCCGGCTTCGTCGCCCAGCAGTACAAATAGCGTCCGACACCTGTCCCGCCGGTTGTAAAGCTGGCGGGACAGTTGCGCGCGTTAGCCGTGCGTTAACCGCGCTGTCCCATGGTCCGGCCATGGTCACCCGCAGTCGCCTCAAATCGATCCTCGCCGGCATCGCGCTGTACGCGATTGCTGCGGCCGTGATCGGCTATTTCGGCGTCAATGCCTACACCGGCCGCTACGGCCTGACCGCGCAGCAGGAGCTCGACCAGGAAATCACCGCGCTCACTGCGGAACTGGTGCAACTGCGTCAGCAGCGCGCCGAGGCCGAGCAGCGAGTCTCGCTGCTGCGCTCCGACCGGATCGACCCGGATATGCTCGACGAGCGCGTGCGCTATCAGCTCGACTTCGCCAATCCGGCGGACTTGGTGCGGATGCTGCCCGAGCGCTGAGTGCGCAAATTCCAAAAATCTGGACGAACGATTTCGAAAGTTTCGTGTCGCTGCACTGCGGCATATTGATTTGCGCGCAGCGACATAGCGATCCTTTCAAGCCGCTATAAGTTACGATAGAGAGGCTCATCTCATCTCTAATCGGAATCGCCATGGCCGCACCCAAGAAGAGCGCCGCGAAGGAAACAGCACAGGACAATGCTGGAGGAGCGTCACCATCGAACGTGCCGCCTTTCACCAAGGAACAGGAGCTCGGCGCTTTTCGAGAAATGCTGCTGATCCGACGCTTCGAAGAGAAGGCCGGTCAGCTCTACGGCATGGGTGCGATCGGCGGTTTCTGTCATCTCTATATCGGTCAGGAAGCCGTCGTCGTCGGCATGCAGATGGCGCTGCGCGAAGGTGATCAGGTGATCACCGGTTATCGCGATCACGGCCACATGCTCGCCTGCGGCATGGACGCCAACGGCGTGATGGCCGAACTCACCGGACGCCGCGGCGGCTACTCCAAGGGCAAGGGTGGCTCGATGCACATGTTCAGCCGGGAGAAGAGTTTCTTCGGGGGACACGGCATCGTCGGCGCGCAAGTGTCGCTCGGCACCGGCATCGCCTTCGCCAACCGCTATCGCGGCGATGGCCGCGTCTGCCTCGCTTATTTCGGCGACGGCGCTGCCAATCAGGGCCAGGTGTACGAAAGCTTCAACATGGCGGAGTTGTGGAAGCTCCCCGTGGTGTACGTGATCGAGAACAACCGCTACGCCATGGGCACCTCGGTGACGCGCTCTTCGGCGCAGACCGATTTCTCCAAGCGCGGCGTGTCGTTCAACATTCCGGGCGAGCAAGTGGACGGCATGGACGTGCGTGCGGTGAAGGCCGCCGGCGACAAGGCGGTTGCACATTGCCGGGCCGGCAACGGCCCGTTCATCCTCGAGATGCAGACCTATCGTTATCGCGGTCACTCGATGTCGGATCCGGCGAAGTATCGGTCGCGCGAGGAGGTCGACAAGATCCGCAACGATCAGGATCCGATCGAGCAGGTCCGCAAGCGTCTGCTCGCGCTCGACATGACCGAAGACGATCTCAAGGCGATCGATGCCGAGGTGCGCAAGGTCGTCAATGAGTCGGCGGACTTCGCCCAGCACGATCCCGAGCCCGATCCATCCGAACTGTACACCGATGTGTATCGCTGATCCCCGCCTTGCCGTGTCGCGGCTGCTTCCCGCCTGACTGAATGACTGCGGAGCCCCAATGCCAATCCAAGTTCTGATGCCCGCGCTGTCGCCGACCATGGAGAAGGGCAACCTGTCGAAATGGCTCAAGAAGGAAGGCGACAAAGTCAAAAGCGGTGACGTCATCGCCGAGATCGAGACCGACAAGGCGACGATGGAAGTCGAAGCCGCCGACGAAGGCACGCTCGGCAAGATCCTGATCCCCGAAGGTACCAACGACGTCGCGGTGAACACGCCGATCGCTACCATTCTCGGTGACGGCGAAAGCGCGGCTGATGCCGACAAGGCGTCGGACCCGGCCGCGCAGAACAAGGCCTCGCAATCGGCCCCGCCGGCGGCGGAGACTGAAGCCGCGCAGGCCAAGTCCGCAGCGGCGCCGGCGCAGCACGCGCCAGGAGCACCGACGGTGTCGGCCGCCGCTGATCCGGACATTCCGGCCGGCACTGAGATGGTGACGGTGACGATCCGCGAGGCGTTGCGCGATGCGATGGCCGAGGAAATGCGCCGCGATCCCGACGTGTTCGTGATGGGCGAAGAGGTCGCCGAGTATCAGGGCGCCTACAAGGTCACGCAGGGACTGCTGCAGGAATTCGGCGACCGCCGCGTGATCGATACCCCGATCACCGAGCACGGCTTCGCCGGCGTCGGCGTCGGTGCCGGCTTTGCCGGGCTGAAGCCGATCGTCGAGTTCATGACCTTCAACTTCGCCATGCAGGCGATCGACCAGATCATCAACTCGGCGGCGAAGACGCTGTACATGTCGGGCGGCCAGCTCGGCTGCTCGATCGTGTTCCGTGGCCCGAACGGCGCCGCCTCGCGCGTCGCCGCGCAGCACAGCCAGGACTACTCGGCCTGGTACGCGCAGATCCCCGGCCTCAAAGTGGTGGCGCCGTATTCGGCCGCCGACGCCAAGGGCCTGCTCAAGGCGGCGATCCGCGATCCCAATCCGGTGATCTTCCTCGAGCACGAGATGCTGTACGGCCAGCACGGCGAAGTGCCGAAGCTCGACGACTACGTGATCCCGATCGGCAAGGCGCGCATCGTGCGCGAGGGCAAGGATGTCACGCTGATCTCGTGGTCGCACGGCATGACCTACACGCTGAAGGCCGCCGACGAGCTGGCGAAGGACGGCATCTCGGCCGAAGTGATCGACCTGCGCACGCTGCGTCCGCTCGACACCGAAACGATCATCGCCTCGGTGAAGAAGACCGGTCGTGCCGTGACGGTCGAAGAGGGCTGGCAGCAGAACGGCGTCGGCGCCGAACTCTCCGCCCGGATCATGGAGCACGCGTTCGATTACTTGGACGCGCCGGTGACGCGCGTATCCGGCAAGGACGTGCCGATGCCGTATGCCGCCAATCTCGAAAAGCTGGCACTGCCCAGCGTCGCCGAGGTGGTCGAGGCCGCCAAAGCCGTCTGCTATCGGTGAGCCTATGACCGGACCCAAGCAACAGCCGCTGCCGCCCGACGTCGCAAACCGCGAAGACGCGATCGAGGTGCTGCGCGCCTTCGTGCTCGACGGCGGTCTGTCGATTGCGTTCATGCGCGCGTTCGAAGATCCGGAGATGTGGGGGCTGCTGCTGGTCGACATCGCCCGCCACGCCGCGCGCGCCTATGCGCGCGAGAGCGAATACACCGAGGACGAGGCGCTGGAGCGCATCGTCGAGATGTTCGAGGCCGAGCTGTCGCGCCCGACCGACACCGGCGCCACCACCGAACGGCCGCAGTAAGGTTCTGTCCTCATGCCGATCAATATTCTGATGCCCGCGCTGTCGCCGACCATGGAGAAGGGCAACCTTGCGAAGTGGCTGAAGAAGGAGGGCGACAAGGTCAAAAGCGGTGACGTCATCGCCGAGATCGAGACTGACAAGGCGACGATGGAAGTCGAGGCCGCCGACGAAGGCACGCTGGCCAAGATCATCGTGCCAGAAGGTACCCAGGACGTTCCGGTCAACGACGTGATCGCGGTGCTTGCCGCGGACGGCGAGGACGTGAAAGCGGCGGGGGCAGGCGGGACGGCCAGTGCCGGCGGTGCCCCCTCTCCCCAGAGGGGAGAGGGAGCCGGCCCTGCGGGTGGCAAGGCCGAGGCCAATTCGCACGCACAGGACAGGGCTGACCAGAGGCCGACGCCCCAGCCGCCTTCACCTCTCCCCAACGGGGAGAGGTCGCCGCCGCAGGCGGCGGGTGAGGGGGCTAAGGCGCCAGCGAATGGCCGTGTGTTCGCCTCGCCACTCGCGCGGCGGCTGGCGAAAGACGCCGGCATCGATATCGCCCGCGTCACCGGCACCGGCCCGCACGGCCGTGTCATCGCTCGCGACGTCGAGCAGGCCAGGAGCGGCGGCGGCCTGAAGGCGCAGGCGGCAGCCGCTGCGGCCGGTCCGGCGATCGCGCCCGCGATGTCGGATCAGCAGATCCGCGCACTGTATCCGGAAGGCTCCTATGAGGTGGTGCCGCACGACGGCATGCGCCGGACCATTGCGCAAAGGTTGACCCAGTCGACCCAGACCATTCCGCATTTCTATCTGACGATCGACTGCAACCTCGACCGGCTGCTCGCCGCGCGCGAGGACATCAACGCCGCCGCGCCGAAGGACAAGGACGGCAAGCCGGCCTACAAGCTGTCGGTCAACGACTTCATCATCAAGGCGATGGCGATCGCCCTGCAGCGGATTCCCGACGCCAACGTTTCGTGGACCGAAGCCGGCATGCTGAAGCACAAGCATTCCGACATCGGCGTTGCGGTGGCGATGCCGGGCGGGCTGATCACCCCGATCATCCGCAGCGCGGAGACGGCGTCGCTGTCGTCGATCTCGGCGCAGATGAAGGATTTTGCCGCGCGCGCCCGCGCTCGCAAGCTGAAGCCCGAAGAGTATCAGGGCGGCACCACCGCGGTGTCCAATCTCGGGATGTTCGGCATCAAGGACTTCACCGCGGTGATCAACCCGCCGCACGCCACCATCCTGGCGGTCGGCACTGGCGAGCAGCGGGCCATCGTCAAGGACGGCAAGATCGAGATCGCCACCATGATGAGCGTGACGCTGTCTTGCGATCACCGCGCCGTCGACGGTGCGCTCGGCGCCGAACTGATCGGCGCCTTCAAGACGCTGATCGAAAATCCCGTGATGATGATGGTGTGAACGTCTTCCCCTCTCTCCTTGTGGGAGAGGGTGCCACCTGTGGCCGGGTGAAGGGAATAAGAGCGAGTAGTTATGTCCGACACCTCCTTCGACGTCATCATCATCGGCTCCGGACCCGGCGGCTATGTCGCGGCGATCCGGGCGGCGCAGCTCGGGTTCAAGACCGCGATCGTCGAGAAATCGTATCTCGGCGGCATCTGCCTGAACTGGGGCTGCATCCCGACCAAGGCGCTGCTGCGCTCGGCCGAAATCTATCACTACATGCAGCACGCCAAGGATTACGGGCTGTCGGCCGACAACATCTCGTTCGATCCGAAGGCGATCGTGCAGCGCTCGCGCGGGGTGTCGAAGCGGCTGAACGACGGCGTCGGCTTCCTGATGAAGAAGAACAATATCTCGATCATCTGGGGCCAGGCGACCATCGACGCGCCGGGCAAGCTCACGGTCGCCGCCTCCAAAAACGAGGCGCCGAAGGGTGCGCTGCCGCCGGGCAGCTATCAGGCCAAGCACATCATCGTCGCCACCGGGGCGCGGCCGCGGGTGCTGCCGGGTCTCGAGCCGGACAAGAAGCTGGTCTGGACCTATTTCGAGGCGATGGTGCCGGAAGTGATGCCGAAGTCGCTGCTGGTGGTCGGCTCAGGGGCGATCGGCATCGAGTTCGCCTCGTTCTTCCACACCATGGGCGCCAAGGTCACCGTGGTCGAAGTGCTGCCGCAGATCTTGCCGGTCGAGGACGCCGAGATCGCCGCGCTCGCCCGCAAGCGGTTCGAGAAGCAGGGCATCAAGATCCTGACCGGTGCCAAGGTCACCAAGCTCGACAAGAAGGCAGGTAGCGTCGTCGCCACCATCGATCCCGGCAACGGCAAGACCGAGACGCAGGAATTCGACCGCGTGATCTCGGCGGTCGGCGTGGTCGGCAATGTCGAAAACCTCGGCCTGGACAAGCTCGGGGTGAAGCTCGATCGCGGCACTATCGTCACCGACGGCCTCGGTCGCACCAACGTCCCCGGCCTCTATGCGATCGGCGACGTCGCCGGCCCGCCGATGCTGGCGCACAAGGCCGAGCACGAGGGGGTGATCTGTGTCGAGGCCATCAAGGGCCTGCATCCGCATCCGCTCGATAAGAGTCTGATCCCCGGCTGCACCTACTGCCAGCCTCAGGTGGCCTCCGTGGGCCTGACAGAGGCCAAGGCGAAGGAGCAGGGCCGGGAGATCCGGGTCGGCCGCTTCCCGTTCACCGCCAACGGCAAGGCGATCGCGCTCGGCGAGGACCAGGGCCTGGTCAAGGTGATCTTCGACAAGAAGACCGGGCAGCTCTTGGGTGCGCATATGATCGGCGCCGAAGTCACCGAGCTGATCCAGGGCTATGTGGTGGCGATGAACCTCGAGACCACCGAGGAAGAACTGATGCACACCGTCTTCCCGCACCCGACGCTGTCGGAGATGATGAAGGAAGCCGTGCTCGACGCCTACGGCAAGGTGCTCAACGCCTGACCCGACCGGCGACTAAGTGCACCTGAAAAGGGTGTCCGCCAGGACACTCTTGTTGCTGTGTCGCAACAGTTCTGCATCATTTAACCGTCTTTGACGGTCGCTCTTGCACACGCCGCTTTTTGGCCACACCGGTCAATGAGATCATCTGACCTGAGCCGAGCGCAGGTCGATGGTCTTACCGGGAGGGTCCGGAAAGCCCGATAGCGAGGCGGCCGGAAAGACGAGTTCGCGAATGTTCGCCACGACGCCGATGAGGTCGATGCCGACGAGCCGCCAGAGCACTGGCGGCGCCGCGAACCTGTCGGGAGCGGTTAGCGCGGGCCTGTTCGGCCTCGGCTCTCAACCTCACGTCTTCAAAAAGTCACTGTCTGCCGCGGATTTGCAGCGGCTCGGCCGTCATCTCGCCAAACAGCAGGGCGATGGTGAGGTTGCCCAGCTCCCGGCGACGATCTTGCGCAATCATGGCCACATAAGGTGCGATCACCTGACCGTCGAACAGCCGACGGCCGGTCGCGGCCGTGACAGAAATTTGACCGCCGCAGCGTTGGCAACCGACCCGTCCGAAACGGGTGTTGCCGCGACAGAGGAGAGGGCGGGAGCGTGTTGGATGGAAAGCCGGCGGGTCGTTGCGACCACACCGGGGGTGACCCGCGAGATGTGCGATGCGGAATTTTAAGCGTAGCGTTTTTGCCGCGTTGCTGATCGGCGCAGGAGCGAGCGCCGTTCCGGCGGCTGCGTTCGAAGGCACCCCGGTTCGCCCGGAGGACACCGCGATCCCGGTCGCCACCAGCCAGCCGGCCACCGCGCCGGCGCTGAAGAAGGCGCTGCCGGCGGCGCCCTCGACCACCTCGCTCACCGCCTTGCAGTATGCCGCCGAAGGCGGCCACCCGATCGCGCAGTGGCGGCTCGGGAAGATGTATGCCGACGGCAACGGCGTCGACCAGGACGACCTGCGCGCGTTCGACTATTTCAGCAAGATCGCCAACGCCCACGCCGAGGACAGCCCGTCGGCGCCGCAGGCCGCGATCGTCGCCAACGCCTTTGTGGCGCTCGGCCGCTACTATCTCGACGGCATCCCGAATTCGAAGGTCAAGCGCGATCCGGAGCGGGCGCGCGAGATGTTCTCCTATGCCGCCTCGTATTTCGGCAATGCCGACGCGCAGTACGATCTGGCGCGGCTGTACATCGATGGCGTCGGCGTGCCGCGCGACTTCCGCTATGGCGCGCGCTGGCTCGGCCTCGCCGCCCAGAAGGGCCAGCACCAGGCTCAGGCCATGCTCGGCCAGCTGCTGTTCAACGGCGAGAAGCTGCCCCGCCAGGCCGCCCGCGGCCTGATGTGGCTGACGCTGGCCCGCGATGCCGCGACGCCGGAAGAGGCCTGGATCAAGGACAGCTACAACAAGGCCTTCTCCAAGGCGTCTGACGACGACCGGGTGATGGCGCTGCAGATGCTCGAGCACTGGGTCCAGGGCCGGCGGGACTGATTGATCCCGCCACGTTCGCCGTCTCCAGAGGTGGCGAACGACGCGAGCCGTCGAAGGCAACGCTGAGGTCAGGGTCTTGCGCCATCCTTCGAGGCCGCCGCTGCCCGGCGGCGCCTCCGAATGCCACTCAGATTTGCGCGTACGTCGCTACGCAGCTTCGAGGTCGAGATCCGCCCACACCGGAACGTGGTCCGAGGGCTTTTCCCAATTGCGCACATAGCTGTCGATGCCGACGTGGCGCAGCCGGTCGGCGGCCTGCGGCGACAGCAGCAGATGGTCGATCCGCAGCCCCCAATTCTTCTGCCAGGCGCCGGCCTGGTAGTCCCAGAAGGTGTACTGGCCGGGCGCATCGGTGGTGGCGCGCAGGGCGTCGGTCAGGCCGAGGCCGAGCAGGGTCTGGAAGCTCTCGCGGGTCTCCGGGCGGAATAGCGCGTCCTCGGTCCAGGCGGCCGGATTATGGACGTCCTCCGGCTGCGGGATGACGTTGAAATCGCCGGCCAGGATCAGTGGCTCCTCGGTCTTCAGCCGCTGCTGGGCGTAGTCGCGCAGCCGCGCCATCCAGCTCAGCTTGTAGGGATACTTCTCGGTGCCGACCGGGTTGCCGTTCGGCAGATACAGGCAGGCGACGCGGACGACGCCGCGCTTCAAAGACACCACACCCTCGAGAAACCGGGCATGGACGTCGGCGTCGTCACCGGCGAGGCCCGGATTGGCTTCTTCCAGCGGGTATTTCGACAGCAGCGCCACGCCGTTGAAGGTCTTCTGGCCGTGGGTGACGACGTTGTAGCCGAGCGCCTCGATCGGCTCGCGCGGAAACGCCTCGTCGATGCATTTGATTTCCTGCAGGCAGACCACGTCGGGCTGGCAGTCCTGCAGCCAGCTGACCAGATGGTCCAGCCGCTGCCGGACCGAGTTGACGTTCCAAGTCGCAATCCGCATCGCGCCGTCCGTTGCCCGGGATGATTTGCGCCGCGGCAGATCGTGCCGTGCAGCGCTGTGATAGAGCAATCCGCGTCGGACGCAAATCGGGCGCGGCGATCGCTGTGAGCCGCCGCGCGATCGTCCACGGCAGCGCGAACAGCCGAGAGCGGAGCGCCGGGCATGTCGAGTCGCGGAGCACGGATGGTCGAAGCCATGCAGCTCAGGGGCATGACCAAGCAACATGCCTTGGCCTTCGCCATGGGCGTCAACGAAAGCACCGTGACCCGCTGGAAGAACAACGGCCCGATCTCGGTCGATCACGCCGTGCTGCTGTGCGGCGTTCTCGACATCTCGCTGGACTGGTTCCTGACCGGCCGCGGCCGGATCGACGGCCACGCCCTTCAGCCGGGTGCGGAGCCGGCTGATTCGAGACTCGTCAGCTGCGTCCGGCGAGCCGAGATGCGGATGTCGGAGCGCTCCAAGACGCTGCTGATCGCCTTCATCGCCTCGGTATTCCCCGAGGTGTCGGACCTCTGAGCGACGGAAGTTGCCGCCCGCGCAAGTTGAGCGGCTGTAGTTTGCACGATGCGCAATCACAAGTTGCATTTTGCAATGGTTGCCTGCGTTACGGTAATGCAACTCTCGGTTGTAAAAGTCCGAGGGTTCAACCCCACCCCGTAGCCCGCCAGGAGACCACCATGGCCACCAAAATCACCATCAACGTTACCAACAACAGCCCTAACTCTCAGAAGTTCTTCTTCTTTCAGCAGCCGGCCGTGTATTCCGGCGGCCCCAAGGTCTACACCAACAGCCTCTACAGTCAGGAGGTGCTGCCGTATTCAACCTCGGGATCGGTGCTGAGCTTCACCATGATCCTGCAGTACTATGCTGGCGTGCAGCAGCAGGTGGACCCGCCGCAGATCGGACAGCCGTCCGGTCAGCTCGGTGCGATCCAGGCGATCGACTTGACCCCGGCGTCCGACGGGACGCCCACGAAGAATACGACCAACATGTCGGTTACTCCGTCGCTGGGTCTGTCGCCGGCGTTCTCGACGCAGGATCCGCAGGCCGGCTCGTTCCGGATCAACACCCCAGTGTATGATCCGGCGCTGATGAACTACAGCGCGGGCTCGGCGGTGCAGTCGCTGACCGGCGCGATCACGCTGTCGAACTTCGTCACCGCTCAGCCGAACACGCATCTCGACTGCCAACCGATCATCAAGTTCTACGTGCAGACCGGTGACTACACGGCTGGAACGGTGATGAATTTCACCTCGTCGTCGGCAACGGCGGCGCTTTGCGACGCCACCCCCGGCTACACCACGTTCAACGTCAGCTACAACTCCAACGGCACCTGGACGGTGAAAAATATGGCGGTGTCTCAGCTCGCCAACGGCAGCCGCGGTCTGATCGAGAAGTCATCCTTCACGACCGAGCTGAGCGCGGCTGCCCAGATTGCCGAGGTTCTCAACGAGGCAGGTACGGGACTGGTTTCATCGGGCTTGGCGGCGAACTTCCTGCGCCCGATCACCGTGACCAACCTCACGGCGCCGGGCGCTATCGTTCGGAATCGCGACTATCAGGTCGGGCCGGTCGGTGGCCGGTATCAGGGTTTGACCTGTACGGACATTACCGGAAATACCGCGGTGTTCGACTAAGAGTGCGCTAAGCTCTTGGTCGGTTAAAGCCTGAACCGGCGGTACGACTAAGTCACGGCCGGAGGCGATGCTGCCTCCGGCCGTTCGCGTTGACGAAGACGACGGAAGCGACGCGACAGTTATGGCGACGACGATCACCATCAATCTCAAGAATAACAGCGATACTTCGCAGGATTTCTGCTTCTTCCAGCAGCCCGCGCAGTATTCAACCAGTGCTCAGGTCTACGTCAGCAGCCTGTGCGGTCAGCCTTTGCTGCCTTACACCACGTCCGGCGCGGTGCTCAGTTTCATGTTCACGCCGAAATCCTACGCCGGCGTTCAGCAGCAGATTGCGCCGCCAACGCCGGGCCAACCGGTCGGGGAGGCGGGCGCTCTTCGGGCGATCGAGCTGACGCCGGCGCAAGGGACGCCGATCAACAACACCACGACGATGTCGGTGTCGCCGTCGCTCGGCCTGTCGATGCCGACGTCGACCGACGGCGTGCTGGTCGGCGCGTTCCGGATCGTCACCGCGGTGTTCGACCCGGCGCTGATCAACTACAACGCCGGCGTGGCCATGCAGTCGCTCGCCGGTGGGATCCTGCTCTCCAATTTCGTGACAGCGTCGCCGAACGCGCGGCTGGACTGTACCCCGTCGTTGAAGTTCTATGTCCAGACCGGCAAGTACGTCGCCGGGACGGTGTTGAGCTTTGCATCCCTGTCGCCGACCGCAGCGCTGTGTGATGCCGCGGCGGGCTACACGGCGTTCGATGTCAGCTACAACACCGATGGCACCTGGACGGTCAAGAACATGGTGGCCGGGCGCCTGAAGGACGGCAAGCCCGGCCTGATCGTGAAGTCCGAATTTACAACGTCCTGACGCGCGCCGGGCCAAAAGGCGCTGCTATCCCGGCAGTCCCCGCAACACCAGCGCGAGACAGACGATCACCATGATCGACGGCAGCGCCCAGCGGCAGTGCGAACGCAGTCCCATGGCGAGGACGTGATAGCGCGAGGCCGGATCGCTGCGCGGCTTCCAGAGTAGCGCGTCGATCAGCACCACCACCACGAGATAGAAATAGCCGAGCGAGATGATCTTCGCGATGGGCGTGTTCAGCGAGATCGAGCCGGGAAAGCTCGCCTCGTAGGTGAAGCTGATCGCCGCCAGCGCCAGCAGGGCGGAGAACACCAAGCTGCCGTGATCCTTGGGTGCGGTGCCGGGGATCCACAGCACGAACAGCGACACCGCCAAGGTCGAGACGATCGGGATGAACAGCCGCAGCAGATAGCGCTCCGACAGTCGCTCGATCCCGACGGTCGCGTTCAGCCGCGAATACGCCCGCGCGTTCCAGCCGGCGGCTTCGTCGTAGAAGAACGTCAGGTCGAGCGGGCGCCAATCGATCACCGACAGTTTCGGTTCGATCCGCGAGAACAGCCGGTCGGTCTCGGTGGTCACCAGCATCGCGTCCTGCTTGGCGTAGCGCGGTAGCGAGAACGACAGCGACAGCCGCTGGCGGTCGAATGGAAACGCCGCCATGTCGACGCCGACCCGGAAATCGGCCTCGTAGCGTTCCACCAGCACGACGCTGCCGTCCGAATAGACCGAGACGGCGTCGGCCTTGGCACGGGGCTCGCCGAGCTGATTGTCGATCGCCAGACCCGGCGTCCAGATCCCGGCGATATACTGCCGTGCTTCGGCGCCGACGCGGTCGATCCGCGAGGTGCCGGCGTCGAGCGGATCGAACCGCCGGCGCGGATCGGTCCAACGCTGGGTGACTTCGATGTACAGCCGCGCGCGGCCGATCACCTCGCGGATTTCGGTGATGTCGAGCACGCGCAGGCCGATGCGGACCTTGACCGGCAGCTCGACGCCTTCGGGCAGTCCTTCCGGCGGCGAGCTTGCGGCGGATGCGGGTGCTCCGCACAGCGCGACGAAAACGATCAGCAGAGCCGCGAGCAGTGACCTCATGCCTGCGCCTCGTCGCGCGGCCTCAGCATCCGGGCCAACACCGAGAAGGTGACAAAGGCGAGCACGGTGCCGATCAGCGCCGCCGCGATCAGTTCGGTCCGGGTCCGCTGCAACGCGGCGCCGTGCGACGGGAAGCTCTTCACCGCCGCGATGTTGCCGATCATCCGGCCGGAGAAGTCGATCAGCGGCTGCACCAGGATCGCGCCGGTCTCGCCGCCGATCCGATACGGGCTGATCTCGCGGGTGCGGGCGAGGCGGATCGCGCCGTCGCGCAACAGGCCGGTGAACAGCGGGGTGTCGGTCGAGGCGAGCGCGATCAGGTCGCCGAATTGTTCTCCCTTGTCGCCGGGCCCGCGCGGCGGCAGCTCGGCGAGTGATTGGCTCAGCACCACCGCGATGTCGGCGTTGGTCAGCGTCTTCACCTGTTCGAGGATCGGCTCGAGGTTGAGGCCGGCCTCCACGGTGCCGACGAAGCGGTCGCCGTCGTTGATCACCGCGATGCCGCGTACGAAGGTGCCGGCGACGCCGATCTCGAGGCCGACCTGCGAGCGCCGCGTCTTGTTGGCGGCAAGCACCATCTGGCGAAACTTGGTCAGGTCGTCGCCGAACTTGTCCGGCAGATGCAGCCGCAACAGATAGGTCATGTCGGCGGCGTGAAAGCCGAACACCGGCACGCCCTGGCTTTTGAGATACGCATAGGGCGCGGCCGTAAGCTCCGTCAGCGCGGCGCGGTCACCGGCGGCAAGCGCGCGCGCGACGGCGCGCTGCCGTGCTGTGGTCTCCGCCTGGGTCAGCGCAAACCGTCCGGCTTCGTCGAGCGCGGCGGTGATGGCCTGGCTGACCGCCGCCATCTGGTGATCGCGGTCGCGCGCGATCACGTCGTTCTGCATCGAGAAGGTGAGGGCGAGCATTGCACCGAAGCTCAGCGCCAGCACCAGTGCGGTGATCAGGCCGGCTTGGACGCTGGAGACGCGCAGAGGCACACGAGGAACACTGGGAGGCAACGACATCGAGGTTTCCGGGGGCTGTTGACCCATCCTCGACATGGCGCGCAGCGCGCGGGGCATCGCGCGCTGCCAAAAAGTCGTTCGGAGGGTTCTTTGGCCGCGCCTTAGCGGAATTGGGAACCGGAACCAAGAGCAGAAGGTACGGCAGGGGACGTTTGTCTTGACCTAGCGTCTCAAAGCCAACGGCTGCGGGTGCCACCCAGCCGCCGCAACCGTCCTGCCGGCAAGGTCGTCAGATCGAGAAGCTGGTGCCGCAGCCGCAGGAGGCGGTGGCGTTCGGGTTGTTGACCCGGAACGAGGCGCCGATCAGGTCGTCGACGAAGTCGACTTCCGAGCCGGCGAGGAACGGTACCGAGGCGGAATCGACCAGCACCACCGCGCCATCCCTGGCGATCACCAGATCGTCGTCGGTCTTGGTGCGGTCGACGTCGAATTTGTACTGGAAGCCCGAGCAGCCGCCGCCTTCGACGCTGATCCGCAGCATCGCGCCCTGGCCTTCGCCCTTGAGGATTTCGCCGATCCGGCGCGCCGCGCGTTCGCTGATGGTGACGCTCGATTCCGTCATCTCGCCGCTCCGTGTCGTCGGGCAGGGCCCGTCATTGGATTTCTTTGCCAACAATAGTTAAGTGCGCCGCACCGCAGAATCAAACGTTGAAGGACGAGTCGCGCGCGTGTCGGTCGGTATGGCAGCTCCCCGTGCAGCCTTTGGCTGCGATCCGGACCACAGCCGCGGCCGGCAATTCCATGAGCCGCCGAGCCGGACCCGCAGCGCGTTTCGCCGCGATTGCGACCGCGTCATCCATTCCAACGCGTTTCGCCGGCTGAAGCACAAGACCCAGGTCTTCGTGTTTCACGAAGGCGATCACTACCGAACCCGTCTGACCCACAGCCTCGAAGTGGCGCAGATCGCCCGGGCGCTGGCCCGCCAGCTCGGGCTCGACGAAGACCTCACCGAGACGTTGGCGCTGGCCCACGACCTCGGCCATCCGCCGTTCGGCCACGCCGGCGAGCGCGCGCTCGACGCCTGCCTGAAGGATGCCGGCGGCTTCGATCACAATGCGCAGACTCTGCGGGTGCTGACGGCACTTGAACACCGCTATCCCGAGTTCGACGGGCTCAATCTGACCTGGGAAACGCTGGAAGGCGTGGTCAAGCACAATGGCCCGCTGACCGACCGCGCCGGCACGCCGCTGCCGCGCTATGCCGAACACGGCGTGCCGCGCGGCATCACCGAGTTCAATCAGCGCTTCGATCTGCAGCTTTGGAGCTTCGCCTCGCTCGAGGCCCAGGTGGCGGCGATTGCGGACGACATCGCCTACGACGCCCATGACATCGACGACGGCCTGCGCGCCGGGCTGTTCGGCATCGACGATCTGGTCGAAGTACCGCTGGTGGCGCGGATCATCGCCGCGATCGATAAGCGCTATCCGGGGCTCGACGACGGCCGGCGCGGCGCCGAGCTGGTGCGCGAGCTGATCTCGCACTTCATCGGCGCGGTCGCGGCCGAGGCGGAGCGCCGGATCAGCGAGGCGGGGCCGGGCTCGGCGGATGACGTCCGCCGCGCCGAGCGGGCGCTGGTGGCGTTTCCGGCCGAGACCGCCAAAGCCGAAGCGGAGATCAAGGCGTTCCTGTGGACCCGGATGTACCGCGCCGAGCGGGTGATGAAGGTGATGCGCGACGCCGAGGCGATCGTCGCCGACCTGTTTCAGCGCTATTGCGACCATCCGTCGGACCTGCCGCCGGACTGGCTGCCGGCCAACGGCCCGGTGGCCGAGTGCGAAGCCGACCGGCTGCTGCGGATTCGCAATTTCATCGCCGGGATGACCGACCGCTACGCGCTTGCCGAGCATCAGCGGCTTTTTGACTCGACCCCGGATTTGCGTTAGGCGGCGCCTCGACCGGCCTGAAACGGCCGCTCCATTTTCCCCTTGTCAGATATGGCCGAGCTCCCGATGTCCACGCATCTTTTCGCCCGTCTCCTGTCGCGCGTGCACGCTGTGTGCGGGGCGCTGATCGAAGAGGGCGCGCTGCCCGCCGGGATCGACCTGTCGCGCATCGTGGTCGAGCCGCCGAAGGACGCCTCCCATGGCGACATGGCGACCAACGCCGCGATGGTGCTGGCCAAGGACGCCAAGGCCAAGCCGCGCGACCTCGCCGACAAGATCGCCGACAAGCTGCGCGCCGAGGAGCTGATCGACCAGGTCGCGATCGCCGGCCCGGGCTTCATCAACCTAACGCTGAAGCCTGCGGTATGGGCGGAGGCGCTGCGCGCCGTGCTCGATGCCGGCACAGGTTACGGCCGCAGCAGCATCGGCGGTGGCGAGAAGGTCAACGTCGAATACGTCTCGGCCAATCCGACCGGGCCGATGCATGTCGGCCACTGCCGCGGCGCGGTGTTCGGCGATGCGCTGGCCAATCTGCTCGACACCGCCGGCTTCGCCGTCACCCGCGAGTACTACATCAACGACGCCGGCGCACAGGTCGATGTGCTGGCACGCTCCGCCTTCCTGCGCTACCGCGAAGCGCTCGGAGAGGCGATCGGTGAAATTCCCGAAGGGCTGTATCCGGGCGATTACCTCAAGCCGGTCGGCGAGGCGCTGAAGGCCGAGCACGGCGCGGCGCTCAAGGAACTGCCGGAAGCGCAGTGGCTGCCGACCGTCCGCGCCAAGGCGATCGCGATGATGATGGAAGCGATCAAGGGCGACCTAGCCGCGCTGAACATCACCCACGAGGTATTCTTCTCGGAGCGTTCGCTGATCGAAGGCGGCCGCAACCGCGTCGCCGAGACCATCGAGTTCCTGCGCGCCAAGGGTGACGTGTATCAGGGCCGGCTGCCGCCGCCGAAGGGTGCGCCGGTGGAAGACTATGAGGATCGCGAACAGACGCTGTTCCGCGCCACCGCCTATGGCGACGACGTCGATCGGCCGCTGCTGAAGTCGGATGGCTCCTACACCTACTTCGCGTCCGACATCGCCTATCACAAGGTCAAGTTCGACGCCGGTTTCGCCAACATGGTCGACGTCTGGGGCGCCGATCACGGCGGCTACATCAAGCGGATGCAGGCCGCGATCCAGGCGGTGACAGCCGGCAAGGGCGCGCTCGACGTCAAGATCGTTCAGCTCGTGCGGCTGCTGCGCAACGGCGAGCCGGTGAAGATGTCGAAGCGAGCCGGCGACTTCGTCACGTTGCGTGAAGTGGTGGATGAGGTTGGTTCCGACGCCGTCCGCTTCATGATGCTGTTCCGCAAGAACGATGCGGTGCTCGACTTCGACCTCGCCAAGGTGATCGAGCAGTCGAAAGACAATCCGGTGTTCTACGTCCAGTACGGCCACGCGCGCGGTCATTCGATCTTCCGCAACGCGCGGGAAGTGGTACCGGATCTGCCCGAGGACTCGAAGGCGCGTGCGGCGATGCTGCGGCAGGCGCCGCTGGAGCGTCTGAACGATCCGGCCGAGCTCGAACTATTGAAGCGACTTGCGCTCTATCCGCGCATCGTCGAAGCCGCCGCCCAGGCTCACGAGCCACACAGAATCGCGTTTTATCTCAATGAGCTCGCGAGCGAATTTCATGCGCTTTGGACGCATGGCCGCGATTTGCCTCATTTACGCTTCATTATCAATAATGATGCAGAGATTACCAGGGCGCGCTTGGCGATGGTCCAAGGCGTCGTCTCGGTTTTGGCCTCGGGGCTCGCCATTCTCGGCGTCACTGCGCCGGACGAGATGCGATAGGGGATCGGCCGTCAGATGGGGATCTGGAGCGGCTTGTGAGAGCGGCCGTGTCGTCTGCGAAGGCGCCTTGGGCAGCTTTCCCGAATGGGACGCGACATCACGATGACGGATCGATATCAGAGCCGACCTTTTCCGCTGGACGATGACGACAGCCGGGCGTCGTCCCGCTATCCGCAGAAGCCGGAAAACGATCCGCTTGCCGAGCTCGCGCGCCTGATCGGTCAGACCGATCCGTTCGGCCAAACCGCTCCGCGCACCGAGCCGGCGCCGCCGGTTGCCCCGCAGACGCGCTCCACCGATTTCCGCGCCAGCCGTCCGGTGCCGCCGCAGGCCGAGGACGAGGTGTCGCCGCCGCCGATGCCGTCGTGGATGCAGCATCGCCAGACGCCGCGTGCGCCTGAGCCGGCGCGCACCCAGGAGCCGACCTTCGCGCCGGAGCCGGATTTCAGCCGGCCGCCGTCGTTCATCAATGCCGCACCACCGCGTCGTGCTGAGGCTCCGAGCTTCGAGCGCGCGCCGGCGATCCAGCCGCCGATTGATCCGAACCCGCTGCAGATGCGGCCGATCGAACAGCCGGCGATGGATCTGCGCTCGCTCGATCCGCGGTTCGATCCGGCGCCGCCGGAGCAGCGTCAGCTCGATCTGCCGCCGCCGGACCACGTGCACTACGACCCGCCATTCGAACCGCTTCCCGCGACGTCGCTGGAGCCCGATCGCTACGACGAGGCGCTGTATGGCCAGCTTCCGGCCGACCCCGCGCCGATCGGCGGCTATCAGGAGGCGCCGTACGGATACGAAGACGGCTACGACGATCAGGCCGATCAGCGCGCACTGAAGCCGCGCCGCAATACGATGCTGACGGTGGTGGGGATCCTCGCGCTCGCGGTGGTCGGCACTGGTGGCGCGCTGGCGTATCGCACCTTCGCCGGCACGACCCGCACCGGCGAGCCGCCGGTGATCAAGGCTGATACCAGCCCGACCAAGATTCCGGGCCCGTCGAACGACAACGCCGGCAAGCCGATCCAGGATCGGCTCGCGTCCAGCAACGGCGTCGAAGCTTTGGTCTCACGGGAAGAGCAGCCCGCCGCCGATCCGTCGCGGATGCCCGGCTCGGGCCCGCGGGTCGTGCTGCCGCAGCTCAACCAGAACCCCAATCCGCCGCCGGTCGCCAGCGTCGCGCCCGGTGCCAAGCCGAACCTGCCGCCGCCGCCGAACAACGGCACGCTGGCGGGTGACGAGCCGCGCAAGATCAAGACCTACAGCATCCGCCCGGATCAGGCCGATGCGGCGGCTCAGCCCGCCGGTGCGGCCCGCACCTCAGCGCCTGCCGCCCGGACGCCCGGACGCGGCGTCGCCGACGCCAACGCCTCGGCCGGCAATGCGCCGCTGTCGTTGTCGCCGAATTCGGCCGAGACCGCAGCGCCGCGGCCGCAGCGCGTCGCCTCGGCGCCTGCGTCAGAGCCGGCCGCCACCTCCGGCGGCTACGTCGTGCAGGTGTCGTCGCAGCGCAACGAGGCGGACGCCAAGGCGTCGTACCGCAGCCTGCAGAGCAAGTTCCCGTCCGTGCTCGGATCGCAGCCGCCGCTGATCAAGCGGGTCGATCTCGGCAGCAAGGGCACCTACTACCGCGCGATGGTCGGACCGTTCTCGTCCGCCGAGCAGGCCCAACAGGTCTGCGGCAACCTAAAAAGTGCCGGCGGACAGTGCGTCGTCCAGAGGAATTAACGGCGGTTTCCTTGACCCTGGAGGCGCGCGCGGGCTAAGCGGCCATGTATGGCACCGCGCGCTTTCATCACCGGTATTGCCGGCTTAAGCCTCAGCGACGATGAGCGCGGATTTCTCCGCGAATCTCGTCCCTGGGGCTTCATCCTGTTCAAGCGTAATGTCGACAATCCGGCGCAAGTCAAAGCGCTGGTTGAGGAATTGCGTGGAACCGTAGGTTTCCCGGATGCGCCGGTCCTGATCGACCAGGAAGGCGGCCGGGTGCAGCGGCTCGGACCGCCGCATTGGCCGGTGTATCCGCCGGGCGCAGTTTTCTCCACGCTCTACGACGTCGATCCCGAGGCCGGGTTGACCGCGGCGCGGCTGAGCGCCCGGCTGATTGCGGACGATCTCGCCGCGCTCGGCATCACCGTCGACTGCTTGCCGCTGGCCGACGTGCCGATCGCGGGCGCCGACGCGGTGATCGGTGACCGCGCCTACGGCACCAGCCCGGACAAGGTCGCGGCGATCGCCCGCGCCGTCACCGACGGCCTGGCGCAGGGCGGCGTGCTGCCGGTGCTCAAGCATATCCCCGGTCATGGCCGGGCCACCGCCGACAGTCATCATCGCCTGCCGATGGTCGACACGGCGCGCGAGGAACTCGACCGCACCGACTTCGCCGCGTTCCGGCCGCTCGCGGATCTGCCGATGGCGATGACTGCACATGTTGTGTTTAGCGCGCTCGATGCCGCCCAACCCGCGACCACTTCTGCGACAATCATCGACCGGGTGATTCGCGAATCGATCGGGTTCCAAGGATTGCTGATGAGCGACGACGTCTCGATGAACGCGCTGGCCGGCAGCATCGCCGAGCGCACCCGCGCGATCGTCGCGGCGGGCTGCGACGTCGTCCTGCATTGCAATGGCAAGCTCGACGAGATGCGCCAGGTGGTGGTCGAGACTCCGGAGCTTCAGGGCAGGGCGCTGGCACGCGCCGAGGCGGCGCTGGCCGCCCGCCATGCTCCCCAGCCGTTCGACCGCGCGGCGGCGCGTGCCGAACTCGACGCATTGATCGGCCGCGCAAAGGTGGGCGCATGACCGCTGAGATTCTGCAATTCGAGACTGGCCGGCCTGTCGAGCAGCAGACCGACCAGGACGACGCGCTCGTCATCGACGTCGAGGGCTATGAAGGCCCGCTCGATCTGCTGCTCACGCTGGCGCGGCAGCAGAAGGTCGACCTGCACAAGATCTCGATCCTGGCGCTCGCCGATCAGTATCTGCTGTTCATCGAAGAAGCGCGGAAGATCCGGCTCGAACTCGCCGCCGACTATCTGGTGATGGCGGCGTGGCTCGCCTTCCTGAAGTCGCGCCTGCTGCTGCCGGAGCCGCCGGCCCAGGAAGGTCCGAGCGCCGAAGACATGGCGAACGCGCTGGCCAACCGGCTGCGCCGCCTCGAAGCGATCCGCGAAGCCGCCAACAGGCTGATGACCCGCGCCCAGCTCAATCGCGACATCTTTCCGCGCGGTCAGGTCGAAGAGATCGCCGAGATCAAACATCCGAAATTCACGGCGACGCTGTATGACCTGCTCAGTGCCTACGCGTCGCAGCGCCAGTCGCGCGTGCTCACCACCGTGCATCTCGCCAAGCGCACGGTGTGGTCGCTGAGCGAAGCGCGCGCGTCGCTGGAGCGCCTGGTCGGGCTCGCCGAGGATTGGAGCCGGCTCGACGAATATTTGCTGCGCTACATGCCCGATCCGACCCAGCGCGCCACCGTGCTGGCGTCGAGCTTTGCGGCCGCGCTCGAATTGGTGCGCGAGGGCGAGGTCGAGCTGCATCAGTCGGGCCCCTTGGCGCCTTTGTATTTTCGTAAGCGTCCGCCGTCTCCAGCGATGGAAGCGGCAGCCTTACCGGATGCTCCGGTCGGGTAGTGGAAGAAGGAGACCGAGCCATGGCAAGTCTGGCGGAGAAGCGCATCGTGGAGTTCGAACAGCCGGTCGAACATCTCGCTGATGACAGCGCCGAACAGCAGCCGCAGTCCCGGCCCGAGGAGCTGCGTCTGCTCGAAGCCCTGCTGTTCGCGTCCCCTGAGCCGCTCGATCAGGCTGCGCTTGCCAAGCGCATGCCCGAAGGCGTGGACGTCAAGGTCGCGCTGAAGCAGTTGCAGGAGGACTACGCCGGTCGCGGCGTGAATCTCGTCCGCATTGCCAACAAGTGGACGTTCCGCACCGCCGGCGATCTCGCCTGGCTGATGACGCGCGAGTCCACCGAGACACGGAAGCTGTCGCGTGCCGCGATCGAGATGCTGGCGATCATCGCCTATCACCAGCCGATCACCCGGGTTGAGATCGAAGAGATCCGCGGCGTGGCGACTTCGAAGGGTACGCTCGATGTGCTGCTGGAGACCGGTTGGATCAAGCCGCGCGGCCGTCGCAAGACACCGGGGCGGCCGCTGACCTTCGGCACTACCGAAGCGTTCCTGTCGCAGTTCAGCCTGGAGTCGCTCACCGACCTGCCGGGGCTCGAAGAACTCAAGGGTACCGGCCTGCTCGACACCCGCCTGCCGACCGGCTTCAGCGTGCCGACGCCGTCGGACGATCCGGCGCTGCGCGAAGACGAAGACCCGCTCGAGCCCGGTGATCTCGATCTGGCGCTGGCGCCGCAAGCCGACCCCGAGCTGGATTTGGAGGGCGAAGCCGCGACCGCCGAAGCTGCCGCGTCGGCGACCACCGAGACCACGGGCACCGCGGAGACCGGTGAGTCCGAGCTGGGCGTTGCCGAAGCCGCTGAGCAGGATGCGATCGCGCCGGAGGTCGGTTTCGCCGAGACCGCGGATGACGACGCCGAACCGGTCGAGACCGGCTTTGCCGAGACCTCTGACGATGAGGCCGAGGCTGAAACCGGCTTCGCCGAGACCGAGGAGGCCGACGAGACCGGCGAGATCGAAGACGCCGCCGAAGTCGACGATGGCGAGCTGGAAGCCGAGCAGGCTGACGCTGGCGATTTCGATGCCGAGGAGGACGTCAGCATCGAGATCGAGACCGTGGAAGTGGAACTGGTTGCGTCGGATGATCAGGATGAGGACGTCGTCGCCGAGGCGGACGAGGTCGCGTCTGACGACCTCGAAGCCCGGGAAGACGACACCGACCAGACCGATGCTCCGGAACTCGATACCGCTGAGTCGGAAGGCTCCGACGAGGACGCCGAGCATGACGCCCACGGCGAGGATGATCAGCACCAGTAAGTCGGCGCTACGCCTCGAAAGGAACTGGATCAGCGGCGATCAACTCGCCGTTGCGACAGCTTAAATCCTTGTTTCGGGCGGCTCTTTCACCTAGCTTCGCAAGTGAATAGGGCTGGCGCGCCGGTCGAGTTTCGGGAGAAGGCAGGATGGGTTCACTCAGTATCTGGCACTGGATCGTCGTTATCGCGGTCGTCCTGCTGCTGTTTGGTCGTGGCAAGATTTCGGACCTGATGGGCGACGTCGCCCAGGGCATCAAGTCCTTCAAGAAGGGCTTGCAGGACGATGAAAAGACGGCCGAAAAGTCCGAGCCGGTGAAGTCGATCGACCACACCTCGACGCCCGGCGCGACCAACCGCACCGACGTCGGCAGCAAGGCGGTCTGAAGCGCGGTCGCAACGCGCCTGATCCGTCTTCGAGCCCCGTGCGGCATCGCCGCGCCGGGGCCGCTTGATCCGGCGACGGCACGCGCCGCCGGATGACCCAAGGGTGAGCGCATCGCGGGGACGGCGGGGCGCGCCCGTAAGCGTCCCGGCGGTTGCGCGGGCGCATTGAGGCATAGTCGGCACGTTTCATGTTCGACATCGGGTGGAGTGAACTGATGGTGATCGGGGTGGTCGCGCTGATCGCGATCGGCCCCAAGGAACTGCCGGGCGTGCTGCGCACGGTCGGGCAGTGGATGGGCAAGGCGCGCCGGCTCGCCACCGAATTCCAGGGGCAGTTCCAGGAAGCGATGCGCGAGGCCGAGATGGCCGACCTCAAGAAGTCGTTCGACGAGGTCAAGGAAGCCACCAGCGGGCTGTCGACCAACAACATGCTCACCAAGCTGTCGAGCCAGGTCACCGACGCCATGGCGCTCGACAAGGCCACCAACATCGATACCCCGCCGACCGAGCCGACGACGCCGGCGCAGCCGACACCAGAGACCTTCGTCGAGGCGACCCAGCACGATGCGGCGGCGTCCGAGCCGCTGGCGATCGTGCGCGAGGCGCAGGCCACCGAGCCGGCGAACCTGCCGGTCGCTGCCGAAACCCATGCGCTTGCCACGCCTGATGCCGCGCCGCCGGATCTCGCCCATCCCGAACCCGCCAAGGACGCGAAAGCGTCATGAGTGCCGAGGATATCGAGGCTTCCAAGGCGCCGCTGATGGACCACCTGATCGAGCTGCGGTCGCGGCTGATCAAGGCGCTGCTCGGCTTCGGCGTCGCGTTCATCTTCTGCTTCTTCTTCGCCAAGCAGATCTACAACGTGCTGGTCTGGCCGTTCGTCTGGGTCGCGGGGCCGGAGAACTCCAAGTTCATCTACACCGCGCTGCTCGAATACTTCCTCACCCAGCTCAAGCTGGCGATGTTCGGCGCCGGCTTCATTTCGTTTCCGATCATCGCCACCCAGATCTACAAGTTCGTCGCGCCGGGCCTCTACAAGCACGAGCGCAACGCCTTCGTGCCTTACCTGATCGCGACCCCGGGCTTCTTCCTGCTCGGCTCGCTGGTGGTGTACTTCCTGGTGCTGCCGATGCTGGTGCGGTTCTCGCTCGGCATGCAGCAGATGGGCGGCGCTGAGACCGCGCAGATCCAGCTGCTGCCCAAGGTCGGCGAGTATCTGTCGCTGATGATGTCGCTGATCTTCGCGTTCGGCCTGGCGTTCCAGCTGCCGGTGATCCTGACGCTGCTCGGGCGGATCGGCGTGCTCACCGCCAAGCAGCTCAAGGAGAAGCGGCGCTATTTCATCGTCGGCGCCTTCATCATCGCCGCGGTGCTGACGCCGCCCGATGTGATCAGCCAGGCCTCGCTCGCGATTCCGCTGCTGCTGCTGTACGAGGGCTCCATCATCGCGGTGTCGATGGTCGAGAAGAAGCGTGCCGCCGCCGACGCTAGCGCCAACTCGAGCACCGACTCCTCGACACCGGCGGCCTGAGCCTAAACCCGCTCGTGATTGTTAGTTGCTGCTTCGGCGGCCGTGTCGGGCAGGGCTGGTAACCCGGTCAGCATTGCGCGGTTTTCCGAATCGAACGCATGCTCGCGCGTGCAGCGAGGCCTTTCGTCGGTCGGCCCGTTCGCCGGACGATCGGTCATCCTATGCGCAAATTCCGAGATACGATCCTCCTGACGCTGACGTTGATCACTACGATCACAGCGCCGCCTCTGGCGCTCGCCCAGCAGCCGAGTTGCACGGGGATTTGCGCGCTGCAGGCCGCCGATCAGGAAGCACTGCTGGCGCCGTTCAACAGCCTGCCGTCGACCGCGCAGGGGCGGGCGGTGCTCGACGCCAATCTCGCCAAGCAGGTCGAGATCTATCTGAACTCGACCCAAGCCGAGAAGATCGCCGCAGGTACCGTGCTGATCCTGCCCGCGGTGCCTGCCAACGTGCTGCTGCGCGCGTTCCCGGGCAATCCCGCCTACGGCTACAATGCGCAAGGCATTCCGACCGCGCCGACGCTGCCGCCCTCCATCTTGAAGATGGAAGCCGCGATCATCGGCAGCAATCAGATCGTCGCGATGAAGCCATACTTCGGCACCACCGACGTCTACGGCAACGCCTATGGCTATCTGCCCGGCCAGACCGACAGCTATGGCAACCCGCCGCCTTATCAGGTCTCCGCGGCGATCTTGAACAATCCGTTTACACCGCAGAATTCGTCGTATCTGGCGTGGCAGAACCAGCAGACGCCGGGCGCGTACAAGATCAATTGGGTACTCGGCGACTCCAACGTCGGCGATTTCCCAAGCGCCCATACGATGCTGGCGACCTCCAACGCGGTGCCGTTCGCGATCCTGGCGCCGGGCTATTATCAGCAGTTCGTCATGGCGGCGGCGCAGTTCTCCTACGACCTCAACGTCTATGCGGCGCACTATCCGCTTGACGTAATCGGAGGCCGGATCATGGCGACCTACGTCACCGCCAACATGCTGGCCGGCAATCCGCTGTACGCCTCGGCCGATTTCAACACGACGCTTTTGCCGTCGCTGAGAAACGACATGCAGACCTATCTCGGCAGCGGTGGCAGTTCGCCTTACGCCGCGGCCTGCGCCAATCTGGTCGCGTGCCTCAGCGGCGGCGTGATCCCGACGGCCACGAGCTATCAGCAGCAGGCGCAGGCTTATCGGCATTTCCTGACCTACGATCTGCCGTCGGTCGGACCGACCGATCTTGCGCCCGTGGTGCCGGAGGAAGCGCACTATCTGATCGCGACGCGCTATCCGTATCTGACGACCGCTCAGCTCGACGAGATCCTCGCCACCACGGAACTGCCGTCGGGTGGTCCGCTCGACAACGGCACCGGCTGGGCGCGGCTCAATCTGTATGCGGCGGGCGGCGGCTACGGCGCGTTCCGCAGCAACGTCACCGTGACGATGGACGCGTCGCAAGGCGGCCTTAACGCGTTCGACGTCTGGAGCAATGACATCTCCGGCCCAGGTGGATTGACGCTGGCTGGTACCGGCACGCTGGTGCTGGCGGGGGCCAACACTTACACCGGCGGCACTCGGGTCCAGAGCGGCAGCACGCTCGGCCTCAGCGGCAGTCTGCTCGGGCCGCTGTGGGTCGCCTCCGGGGCGAGCTTCGTCGTCGGCCGGACCGGCACGTTCACCGGCGCGCTGAGTAACGACGGCACCGTGTACAATGCCGGCGTGGTCGACGGCAGCTTCAGCGGTGGCGGCGCCTTCACCAACGCCGGCTGGCTCGGCGGAACCGGCACGTTCGGCTCGCTCGATCTGCGTGGCGGCTCGATCGTGTCGCCCGGTCATTCGGTCGGCACCATTCAAGTCTCCGGCAATCTCAACGTGTCGGCCGGCGCCGCTTACTTCGCCCAGGTCGAGGGGAGCACCGCGGATCTGATCCAGGTCGGCGGCGCGGCGAACCTGTCGGGCGGCACCGTCATCGCCGGTCTGATCGGGCACAGCCCGATCCTCGGCCAGGCCTATCCGATCCTCACCGCGGCCGGTGGCATCACCGGCAGTTTCGCGAGCGCGGTGACCGACGATCTGCCGTTCCTCGACGCGTCGTTGAGCACCTCGGCCAACGCGGTGACGCTGACGCTGACCCGCAACGCCGTTCCGTTCGCCAGCCTGGCGACCAGTGCTAATCAGGCCGCGGTCGCCAATGCGCTCGACGCCGGCCCGGCAGCGAGCGGGCTTGGCCTGCTGATCGCCACGCAATCCACCGCTGGGGCGCCGCGCGCGTTCGATGCGCTATCCGGCGAAGTTCATGCCAACGCCCAATCCGCGCTGCTCGACGACAGCCTGCTCCTGCGCGAGGCGGTGCTCGGGCGGATGCGGCAGACCGGGGGCGCCGACACGGTGCTCGCCACCGGCCCCAGCGTCTGGGCGCAGGGCATCGGCACCTGGGGCCGCAACGGCAGCGACGGCAATGCGGCGGAGGCGACCAGCTCGGTCGCAGGCTTCGTCAGCGGCGTCGATTATCGCTTCGGCTCCGGCTGGAAGGTCGGCCTCGCGGGCGGCACAACAAGCTCCACCGTCACGGTCCGCGACCGCGCCAGTTCCGCCGATATCGATACTGCGCATCTCGCCGGCTACGCCTCGGGGGAAGCTGGCCCCTGGCGGTTGCGTGCGGCCGCCGCCGCCAGCTTCAGCACGCTGTCGACCAGCCGCTCGGTGAGTTTTCCCGGCATCACCGACATCGCCGGTGCCCGCTACGATGCCACCACCGCGCAGGCGTTCGGCGAGATCGGCTACCGCGTGCCGGTCGGGCAGGCCGTTGCCGAGCCGTTCGGTGGGCTGGCGCTGGTGCATCTGCATCGCGACGCGTTCACAGAAGGTGGCGGCATCACCGCGCTGGCGGGGACCAGCCGCAACGACGACGTTGGCTTTTCGACGCTGGGCGGCCGGCTGACCACCAGCTTCACGTTGTCGCCCGGTCTGGTGGCGATGCCGCGGCTGGCGGCGTCGTGGCAGCATGCGTTCGGCGCGGCGGCTCCGATCGCGGATCTGGCGTTTCGCAGCACTGGCGAGCCGTTCACGGTCGCCGGCGTGCCGCTCGATCGCGACACTGCGCTGGTCGAATGCGGCTTCGATCTGCAGCTCGGTCCGCAGGCCCGGGCCGGACTATCGTACGCCGCCCAGCGCGGCGAGCGGGGCCGGCGCGACCAGGTCCGCGGCCTGTTGAGCTGGCAGTTCTGAGCTGTCTCCGTTGCCGTGCCCGGCCTTGTGCCGGGCATTGCCGTCTTCTACAGACGTTGCTCCGCAAAACGGAAATGGCCGGGACGGGCCCGGCCATGACGAGGCGATTCCATGCACGACATCAAAGCGATCCGCGACAATCCGCAGGCCTTCGACGCGGCGTTCACGAGGCGCGGTCTGGCGCCGATCGCCGATAGCCTGATCAAGCTCGACGAAGCCCGCCGCGCCGCGGTGCAGGCCGCCGAGCAGGCGCAGGCGCGGCGCAATGCGGCGTCGAAGGAGATCGGCGACGCCAAGAAGGCCAAAGACAACGCCCGCGCCGACGCGCTGATGGCCGAGGTCACCGAGCTGAAGACCACGATGCCGGCGCTCGACGCTGCGGTGAAGGAGGCCGATGAGGCGCTGAAAAAAGCGCTGTCGGAGATCCCGAACCTGCCGCTGCCTGAGGTGCCCGAAGGCGCCGACGAGCACGGCAATGTCGAACATCATCGCTTCGGCGAGAAGCCGAGCTACAGCTTCACGCCGAAACCGCATTACGACCTCGGCGAAGCCCTCGGCATGATGGACTTCGAAGCCGCGGCCAAGCTCTCGGGTGCGCGCTTCACCGTGCTGAAGAAGGGCCTCGCTCGGCTCGAGCGCGCGATCGGCCAGTTCTTCCTCGACGTCCACACCGGCGACCACGGTTACACCGAAGTCAATCCGCCGCTGCTGGTCAAAGACGACGCGATGTTCGGTACCGCGCAGTTGCCGAAGTTTCGCGAGGATCAGTTTGCCGCCGGCGCAATCGGCAGCGGCGGCGAGGGCTACTGGCTCATCCCCACCGCCGAAGTCTCGCTGACGAACCTCGTGCGCGAGTCCATCCTCGACGAAAAAGAGCTGCCGATGCGGCTCACCGCGCTGACGCCGTGCTTCCGCGCGGAAGCAGGGGCGGCGGGGCGGGATACCCGCGGCATCATCCGGCAGCATCAGTTCACCAAGGTCGAGTTGGTGTCGATCACCACGCCGGAGCAATCCAAGGACGAGCACGAGCGGATGCTGTCCTGCGCCGAGGAAGTGCTGCGCCGACTGGGTCTGCATTATCGCGTGATGACGCTGTGCACCGGCGACATGGGCTTTGCGTCGCAGAAGACCTACGACATCGAAGTCTGGATGCCGGGGCAGGGCGAAGGCGGTGCGTACCGCGAAATCTCCTCGTGCTCGGTGTGCGGTGACTTCCAGGCCCGCCGCATGGACGCGCGCTCGCGCGGCCCGGATGGCAAGCCGCGTTTCGTTCACACCCTGAACGGCTCAGGCACCGCAGTCGGTCGTGCGCTGATCGCGGTGATCGAGAATTATCAGCAGGAAGACGGCTCGATCGCCGTCCCCGACGTGCTGCAGCCCTACATGGGCGGGCTGAAAGTGATCGCGAAGGCGTAAGGCTGATGTCTCTCTCCGTCATCGCGAGCCAACCGGTCGGCGCAAAGCGTCGCCCGATGACAGGCTCCGCGAAGCAATCCAGCTCCGTGCACCGAGCTCTGGATTGCTTCGCTGCGCTCGCCATGACGCTGATATTTGCGGTGACCTTCTTCGCTTCAGTTTCTGTGCTGCCCGCCTTCGCCGCCGGCCCCGCCGAAATGATCTCCGATTTCCGCGCCAAGAACGGCGAGGGCAAGGTGGTGATGGACGCGACGCTAAATGCGATCGCGCAGCGGCAGGCGGTCGCGATGGCGTCGAAGGACGTCCTGAGCCACGAGGCCGGCGGCTCCTTCACCTCGCGCGTTGCGCCGGCCAAGGTGTCGCGCGCCGCCGAGAACATCGCCTACGGCTATCCGGATTTTCCCAACACGCTGAAGCAGTGGATCAACTCGCCCGGCCATCGCGCCAATCTGCTGCTGAAGGGGGCTTCTAAGGTCGGCGTCGCCAGCGTCCGGTCGAGCGCGAGCGGCCGGACCTATTGGGCGATGGTGATCGCGGGCGGCGACGAGAAGCCGAAGCCGAAGGCAAAGCCGCCGGCTAAATCCTCGGGCAAGCAACCGGCGAAATCGACCGCCAGCTCCAAGGCCGCGGCCGAGCCGCCGGCCACTTGGAGCAAGCAGCTGCCGAAACCTTCCGCCGCACGGGATTGCACAGTGCGGATGCTCGGCCTCTGCCTCTAAAACTGATTGCAAAACGCGTCGTGCGCTACTTTCCGGACCGTACGGCAACACGCGCATCCGGAAATAATTAGAATAGTTCGAACAGTACGCTGCGCCAAGCGTCTACGCGCTTGCTATGGCCAATTATCGCGGATTTTCCAAGTAATGCGTGTCGACGTCGCTGTCCTGTTTGGACCCATTCAAATTGTTCCAGAGCGCCTCGCCCCCCATAAGCCGTTTCCAGTTGTTACAGCTGGGGACTTGGAATGCCGGGTTGGCAAATATCGCGAAAGGTTGCGCTCGCGAGCTGTAGTTTGTTGATCATCGATGGCTGCTTGAGCCGAGAGGGGCATGCTCAGACGAGCCTGCCGTCGGTGACGGTCGATGCGCCGAAGGCGGCGCAGGCGCGAACCGTACGCGCTGATCGCCGTTCGACCGCCACGCAGCAGCGCCGCACCACGCAACGCGTGACGCCTGCTCAGCCTCCGGCTGCGATCGTGCCAGCCTCCGCCACCACGCTGTCGAGCGCGACCGGACCGGTCAATGGCTTCGTCGCATCTGGCAGTGCCACCGGCACCAAGACCAATACGCCGCTGATCGAAAGTTCGCAGTCGGTCTCAGTCGTGACCCAGGACCAGATCCGCGACACTGGCGCTCGCACGGTCGGCGAGGCGCTGGCTTATACGGCCGGCGTGCAGACCCAGCCGTTCGGCTACGACGCACGCTATGATCAGTTCATGATCCGCGGCTTTTCGTCGACGCAATACGGCAATTATCGCGATGGTCTGCGCCAGGGTAACGGCCTCTACGCGTACTTCCGCAACGAGCCGTACGGCGCCGAACGCATCGAGGTGCTGCGTGGGCCATCGTCGGTGCTGTACGGTGCCAACGACGCCGGCGGGCTGGTGAACTACGTCAGCAAGATGCCGCTTCCGTATCGGCTCAACGAAGCCGGCTTCGACGTCGGCAATTTCAACCGCTATCAGGGGCGGTTCGATTTCAGCGGGCCGGTGCCCGGCCATGACGACCTGCTGTATCGCTTCACCGGCCTGGTGCGCGACAGCGGCACGCAGATCCCCGGCACCTGGGACGACCGCGTCTTCCTCGCACCGAGCGTCACCGCGAAGCTGGGCGAGGATACGACCCTCACCATTCTGTCTGAGTACACGCACAGCAAGGCCTCGATGTGGCCGTACTACATGCCGAACCCGATCACCGGGCAGGCCACCAACATCCGGCTCGGCGATCCCGCGTTCGATGCGCTGAAGATATCGCAGGCATCGGTCGGCTACCGGCTGGAGCATCGCTTCAATCCGGCGCTGACGTTCAGGCAGAACGTGCGCATCGGCCATGCGCGGCTCGACGGCGACATGATCGACGGGCTCGGCCTGTCGGACGACGGACGCACGCTCAACCGCTATGCGTCCAATTTCAAGGAAACCCTGAACACGTTCGCCATCGACAGCCAGATCGAAGCCAAGCTGGTGACCGGGCCGATCAGGCACACCGTGCTGGCGGGTGTCGATTATTTCCGGCAGGCGACGAATTTCGGCTACTCGGTCGGGACGGCCCCGCCGCTGGACCTGACCAATCCGGTGATCGGCGTCGGATTTCCGACCTCAGCATTGTCGCTGGCCGCTGCCAATCGGCAGACGCTCGGGCAACTCGGCCTCTATGTACAGGATCAGCTCGCGCTCGGCGGCTGGCGGCTGACGATCGGCGGCCGGCAAGATTTCTCCGAGCTGTCGCAGTACAACGAACTGTCGAGCACGACCACCGACAGCAAGCCGGATCGCTTCACCGGGCGCGCCGGGCTTCTGTATCTGTTCGACAGCGGCGTCGCGCCTTACGTCAACTACGCGACGTCGTTCCTGCCGCAGGCCGGAACCACGGCGCCGGGGCGGGGTGCATCGCCGTTCGCGCCGACCACCGGCGAGTCGATCGAGGCCGGCATCAAGTATCAGCCGCGCGGCTGGAATAGCTATTTCACCGCGACCTGGTTCAACCTGACCAAGGACAATGTGCTGACGGTCGATCCGGTGTTCGGCGCGATGTATTCGGTGCAGACCGGTCAGATCCGGTCGCGCGGCACGGAATTGGAGGCCGTGCTGTCGCTCGCGGAGGGGCTCAAGGGGATCGCGTCGTACAGCTACACCAGTGCCGAGGTGACGCGCAGCAATGACGTCGATCTCGGCAAGGTCCCGATCGGTGTGCCGACCCAGCAGGCGGCGCTGTTCATGGATTATACGTGGCAGACCGGCGCGCTCGCCGGCTTCGGTCTGGGCGCCGGTGTGCGCTGGACAGACCAAACCTGGGCGGATTCCATCAATACCGTGCGCAATCCGGCAATCACCGCGTTCGATGCCGGCGTGCATTACGATTTCCGCGGCATGCGGTTCGCCGTCAACGCGCGCAATCTTGGCGACCAGCGTGTCGGCATCTGCAACGGGGGCAATTGCACCTTCACGCAAGGCCGCACCGTGCTCGGCAGCGTCACCGCGCGCTGGTGACGTTCGGGCGCCCCCGGGGGCCCAATTGCCCCTGGGGGCGCCGCACGATTCCGGCCGGCTGGGGCCGAATTTGCCTCTCGCGGCTGGGCCGGATATGACGACGGCCCAAGAAAGACCTTCAGAGAGGCGGCCCTGCGACATGCGGATTCTGTGCACCAACGACGACGGCATTCATGCGCCCGGCCTGAAGACGGTCGAACAGATCGCCCGTGCGATCTCGGACGACGTCTGGGTGGTGGCGCCCGAGCTCGACCAGTCCGGGGTGTCGCATTCGCTGTCGCTGAACGATCCCTTGCGGCTGCGCGAAGTCGGCCCGCGGCACTTCGCGGTGCGCGGCACGCCGACCGACTGCGTGATCATGGGCTCACGCTTCATCCTCAAGGACAAGGCGCCGGATCTGGTGCTGTCGGGCGTCAACCGCGGCCGTAACGTCGCCGAGGACGTGGTCTATTCCGGCACGATCGCCGGCGCGCTGGAAGGCACCATTTTGGGCCTGCCGTCGTTCGCGCTGTCGCAGGAATTCACCATCGAGACCCGCAACGCGCCGCTGTGGGAGACCGCGCGAACTCATGCGCCCGACATCATCCGCAAGGTGATGGCCGCGGGCGTGCCAAAGAACACCGTGGTCAACATCAACTTCCCGGCCTGCACACCCGACAAGGTCAAGGGCGTGGTGGTGACGCGGCAGGGCAAGCGCAATCCCGGCTTCCTGCGGATCGACGAGCGTCACGACGGCCGCGGCAATCCGTATTACTGGATCGGCTTCGAGCGGATCAAAGTCGAAGACATGCCGGCCGAAGGCACCGATCTGGCCGCGCTCGCCGCCAACTTCGTCTCGGTGACGCCGCTCAAGCTCGACCGGACCGACGAAACATTCTCGGCAGCGCTGACCAAAACGCTGGCCTGAGATCGCGCGCGCCGGATGGGTTGAGCGTAGCGAAACCCATCAATCGGGCGCCCGAGGTCAATGGGCGCGGCGTTCGACGTCGCGGCGCGGAGACAAGGCGAAGCGGCGAGGATGAAGCGTGGCCGCACACGGCCGCCGTTGCGTAGCGACGGTCGGATGCGTGGACATGTGGGCATGGCGCGAAGCGCTTTTTTCTACCCTGCGGTCAATGCAAATGCCCAATCCTGATCGGTTCCACATTGCCGCGGATCATGACCACGCCCGCGATGCCGCCGAGCGTCTGTTTGCTGCAGTTAAGCAGCAGCTTATCGCCGTCCTGCCCAACACCAGTGAGTTGCTGCACATTGGTGCGACCTCAGTTCCGGGGTGTCTCACCAAGGGCGACCTTGACATCGTCATTCGGGTGGAGCGCGGAAGACTTCCGCGTCACGGACGCCGCGCTCGCCGTCCGGTACGCGCGCAATTCAGGCTCGGTGCGGACCAACGAATTCGCCGCCTTCGAAGACGACGCCTGCACGCCCCATCTCGGCATCCAGCTCACCGTCAAGGGCGGAGAGTTCGACGTTTTTCACCAGTTCGCCGCTGCGCTACGCGCCGATCCGGCTCTGGTAGAACGCTACAATGAGCTTAAGCGGGCGCATGATGGGCAACCGATGGACCGCTACAGATCCGCGAAGGATGCCTTCGTGACGGACGCGCTGCGTGGTCGCTCAGCCAAACGCGGGGATGATCGCACGGAGTGACGCAGCAGCTACGCCGCGCCGCGCAGTGTGGCGTCGAGGGCCTGCTTCAGCGATTCGATCTGGAACGGCTTCTGCAGCGCCGGGCGGTCGCGATAATCTTCCGGCACGCCCTGGGTCCCGTAGCCGGTGGCGAAGATGAAGGGGCGGTTCCGCGCCTTCAGCAGGTCGGCGACCGGCGAGATCACCTTGCCGTTGACGTTGACGTCGAGGATCGCGATGTCGAATTCGGTGGCTTCGGCGAGCTGCAGCGCCTCGTTGATTTCGCCGGTCTCCGCGGCCACCGAGAACCCTAGCTCCTCCAGCATGTCGACGACCATCATGCGGATCATCGCTTCGTCCTCGACCAGGAAAACGGAGCCGCCGGTCGGACTCGGTGTCGTCATCGGGTGATGTCCTCGAGAAGGTGCTGTCGCACGCCGGTCGATAGCTTCGGCGCTTTCAACGAACACCGTCGCAAATAAGCGATGCGCTGGCAATTGCAAGCTTGACGCGCGCGTGCGTGACGCTCCGCACTTGCAAGGTTTCGTTACGCACGCCAACACTCTGCTGAGAATCGCGCCAACTGGAACCCGACCGGCGAGGCGCACGACCGATCGCGAGACCCGAAATGCCGAGCCCCGCGGCGCCGCCGCCCGAAAAGATGATGTTCCAGCTCAGCCTGCGGCGGCGCGGCATCAGCGATCAGGCGGTGCTGCGGACGATGGAGGCGGTGCCGCGCGACCAGTTCGTCGACCCCAATTATCGCGACGGCGCCTGGCGCGACACCGCGCTGCCGATCGCCTGCGGCCAGACCATCAGCCAGCCGTTCGTGGTCGCCTTCATGACCGAGCAGCTCGAGCTGCGGCCGCGCGACCGCGTGCTCGAGATCGGTACCGGCTCCGGCTACCACGCCGCCGTGCTGTCGCGACTCGCGGCGGACGTGCTCAGCTACGAGCGCTTCAAGACGCTCGCCGACCGCGCCCGCAAACGACTCGCCGAGATCGGCTGCCGCAATGTCGAGGTGGTGTTCGGGGACGGATTCGATCTGCCGGAGACCGCCGGCACCTTCGACCGAATCCTGGTCACCGCCGCGGTCCCCGAGCTGCCCGAGCGGCTGCTCGAGCGACTCGATCCCGGCGGTGTTCTGATCGCGCCAGTCGGACCACCGAACGGCCGCCAGAAGCTGCTGCGTGTGCGCCGCACGCCGACCGGCGACGAGCAAAAGGTGCTGGGCGAGGTCCGTTTCGTGCCCGCGCTCCGCGGCACCGCACGCGAGCTTTGAGCGCGCTGGATTTTTCGATTTCTCAGCGTCAACAAGCGGTTTCCTCGCAAGGTTAAACGGTTGTTTACTGGCACGGTGTTTACTCAATTTACCAATCGTATTGCGTATGAGTGAGTAACCATGTCCCGCGTTGCCGCGTTGCTTTGCTCGCGCCGCGCCCCGCAGATGGCGGTGCTGGCGTTGATGTCTGTCGGTTTCAGTGCGTGCAGCGCCGACATGCAGACACGCTTTCAACAGGCCCCGTTCGGGCCGGTTGAGACCACCGGATCGGTGGCGCCTCCACAACACCGCCAGGAACTGCCGCAATACGCGCGGCCCCAGTACCAGTCCCAGCCGCAATACCAGTCGCAGGCGCTGCCGCCGATCACGGCGCCGTCGTCCTATCCGGTGGCGAACCGGGGCGGGGGCTTCTCCGGCGGCGGTCGCGGTGTGGCATCCTACGAACCGCCGGCGCGTGCGCCGCTCGATCAGACCGGGACCGTGCAGGCGCCGCGCTCGGTCGCTGCAGCGCGGCCGATGCCTGCCGCTGCTCCCGCCGCCGCGCCGGTGCATGCGCCCGGCACCACGATCATCGTCGGCACCAGCGACACGCTGGAAATCCTGGCGCAGCGCTACAACGTCTCGACCGCCGAGATCCTGCGCGCCAATGGCTACAAGGGCCCGCGCCGGCTGCAGCCGGGTCAGCAGCTGGTGATCCCGAGCCGCACCACCGCGACCGCCCAGGTCGCGGCGCCGATCGCAGCGCCGGTGGCTGCTCCGCCGGCTCCGCGTCCGGTCGCGACCGCTGCGCCGGCTCCGGCCCGGGTGCACTACGTCAACAACGGCGACACGCTGATGAATATCGCGCGCCGCAACAACATCTCGCTCGGCGAGCTGGCGCGTTACAACAACCTCACCACCACGACCAAGCTGAAGCCGGGCATGAAGATCAACGTGCCGAGCGCCCAGGTCGCTGGTCTCGCGCCGGCACAGCCCCCGATCCAGGCGCCAGCCGCCGCGCCGATGGCGGCTGCGCCGGTGCGGATGGCCAATGTTGCTCCGACTGCGCCGGCCGAGCCGCCGCAGAAGGCCCGGATGGTTGCGCCGACCGAAACGCCGGAAGCCGCTGCCCCCGCTGAAGCCGCGCCGGTGAAGGCGGCCGAAGCGACCGGCGCGCTGCCGAGCTTCCGCTGGCCGGCCCGTGGCCGGGTGATCGCGGCCTACGGCGCCAAGACCAACGGCAAATCCAACGACGGCATCAACCTGTCGGTGCCGGAAGGCACGCCGGTGAAGGCCGCCGAAGATGGCGTCGTTGCCTATGCCGGCAGCGAGCTGAAGGGCTACGGCAATCTGGTGCTGATCCGTCATTCCAACGGCTACGTCTCGGCTTACGCCCACGCCAGCGAACTGATGGTGAAGCGCGGCGAGACCATCAAGCGCGGTCAGGTGATCGCCAAGTCGGGCCAGAGCGGCGAGGTGTCCTCACCACAGCTGCACTTCGAAATTCGGAAGGGATCGACTCCGGTCGACCCGCTTAAGTTCCTCAACGGCGCCTGAGCAACGCGGTTGAGCGATACTGGGGAAGACAAAATGCCCGGCCCGAATGGCCGGGCATTTTTGTTTGCCATGCCGCGATCCATGAAGCCGAACTAACAATCTTTAAGGACGAGGCCTGGTCCGCTTCGGATTCGCGCGGCGAACGAGGCCGCTGACAAACGGCCTGATGGCGTCGAGCACCGGACGTTGGTCCCCCGCGAAGAACCAGTGGTCGTCGCCGTCGAGCTCGACAAATTCGGCGCCGGCGATCCGAGCGGCCATGTCGCGTCCCGCCGCGATCCGGACGGCACGGTCGCCGCGGCGGTGTAGCACCAAGGTCGGCACAGTGAGTTGGGGCAGCAGCTCGAGGACATCGGCGTCACGTAAAGCTGCCAGCACGGCCCAGATGCCGCCGGGACTGGAAGCCGCGCGGAGCAGCCCGGCCCACCACGCTTTGGATTTGGCATCGTGCGCGAGGCTTGGGCCGAACGTCTCGATGCCGGCTGCGCTGCCCCATGCGCCGATCAGCTGCCGGCGCCAAACCTCGTACTGCTCGACCGTCAAGGCATACGGGTAGTTCGGGGCGCGGCAGCCTTTGGCAAGCGAGCCGAACAGGATCAGGCCGGCGACGAGGCGGGGATGATCGACCGCGAATTTGATGCAGGCCGGCCCGCATTCGGATGCACCAAACAGCACGACGCGGCGCGCTCCTGCTGCCCGCAGCACGGTGCCGATATCCTCGGCGGTGACGTCGACATTCGGCGCCGAGCCGACCCGGTCGGACAGCCCGACGCCGCGGCGGTCAAAGATTATCAGCCGTCCGAGCGCCATCATCGAAACGAGAAAGGCCCGGCACGACGGATGCTCCCAAACCCGTTCGACATGCGAGACGAACCCCGGCATCACCAGGATGTCGAGCTCGCCGCTGCCGAAGGTCTGGTACGCCAAGTGGATGCCGTCCCCTTCAGCATAGCGCGTCGCCGGGATAGTGAGAGCGGCCTGCGTCGCCGCCTCATGCATCAACTCCTCGGTTTCGGTCTCGGGCGTCACCCCGAGTTCATCGCGCAGCCGTCGGGCCAGCGCTGCGTAATGGCGTTCCGCAGCCTGCCGGTCGCCCGCCAGCAGCAGACTGCGGATCAGATGGCGGCCGTAGATCTCGCTGAGCGGATCTAATTCAACCAGACGCGTCGCGCGAGCTGCGGCTGCTGCGTGATCGCCGGCGGCATTGTTGTCCTGCACCAAGCGCTCCAGTGCGTGCAGGTAGCGTCCGCGCAGTGCCTCGCGGCGGAAGAACGCCCACTCCTCAAACTCGGGGCAATCTGGCAATGCGAAGCCGGCGAGAAAATCGCCGTGATAATAGCCGCAGGCTTGCGCGAAATCCCCCCGCTCACAGGCGGCTTCGAACAGCTGCGTGTCGAGGCTGAGTTCGACCGAGGGCGACCAACGCAGGCTGGTGCGGTCGGTCTCGAACACCGGCTGGCCGAGCGCTTGCTCGATGCGGTGCAGCAAACGTCGCAGCCGCGCGCGGGCAACGTCGATGGCGCTGTCCGGCCAAAGCAGGGTGGCGACGACGTCGCGGGACACAACTGCGCGCGCTTCTGCGAGATGCACCAGCAGCGCCAGCCCCTTGCGCAGATTGAGCCTGACGGAACCGTCGAAGCTGCGGATCTCCGGAAACCCGAAGGTTTGGAGCTGAAATCCGGTCACAACAGCTGCCTCAGTGCGACCCGGCACGCGCCGAGGGGACGGGCAGGGGACGGTGCGGCGGTAGCAATCGTGGCTGATCGCCGTCGAATGGCGGTCGTGACCGCATCGCCTGCCGCCGCCCGCGGCGGCCCAACCGGAAACGCACTCATGATCAAACGCCTCCTGATCCCGACCTACGGTCTGTTGAGCTATGCCGTATTCCTCGTCTCGATGATCTACGCGCCCGGCTTTTTCGGCAACACGCTGGTGTCGAAATCGATCGACGTCGGCGGCGCGGCCAGTCCGGGCCAGGCCGTCCTCATCAATCTGCAACTGATCGGTCTCTTCGCGATCCAGCACAGCATCATGGCGCGCCAGCGCTTCAAACAGTGGTGGGCAAGGCATCTGCCCGCATCGTGCCAGCGCAGCACCTACGTGCTGCTGACGAGCCTGCTGCTTCTATTGCTGTTCTGGCAGTGGCGGCCGATTCCGGTCGTGGTCTGGAGCACCAGCGGCATCGCCGCTTGGCTGCTGGTCGTGCTGTATTGGCTGGGATGGGTCTTGGTCTTGGCGTCGACCCACATGATCGACCACCTCGATCTGTTCGGGCTTCGCCAGAGCTTCTCAGCGCTGCGCGGCACCGAGCCTTTGCGCCCAGCGTTCCGGACGCCCTTGCTATACAGGATGGTGCGGCACCCGCTGATGCTCGGCTTCCTGATCGTGTTCTGGGCGGCGCCCGAGATGACGGCGGGTCATCTGCTGTTTGCGGTCGTCATCACGATCTACATCCTGATCGCGCTGCAATTCGAAGAGCGCGACCTGATCGCCGAATTTGGCGCAACCTACCAGCAGTATCGAGAGCGCGTTCCGATGCTGCTGCCTCGTGTTCTCCGCCGGACTGCACGACGGCACGCCGCTGGACAAGCCGGCGCCGTACGCGATGAGAGCGGAGGGGCTGTTTCGCCTCCATCCGGCGGCTGAGCCGCCGGCGAGGTGGTAGATGAATCGCCAGACGACCCGACCGGAATCAGCGATCGAACTTGTAGGATGCCTGTACGAAGGTGCCGTAGCGCTCGACGCGGATCGGCAGCAACTGGGTCGGCACCGGGCTGCCGAAGCCTGCGGTGTCGACGTCGGTCGCCCACATCGCCCAGTAGCGGCCACCGACACCGACGTTGAACCTCGAGGTGATGTCGTACGTCAGAATGGCTTCGAGCTGGACACCGCGGCCGCTGCCCCAGGCCGGCGAATTCTTGTCGGCGACGTCGGTCCTGTTGTGATGGATGTCGAGCGCTGAAATATGTGTGTAGGGCAGGTACGCCGCGTCGACGACCAGTTTGGTGTTCGGCGCGACAGCCAAAGTGCCGTTGGCGCCGATCCGCAGCGAGTGCCAGTCTTCGTACTGGCTGATCGAAATTCCATCCGACGACCCGCAGAATGCTGTCGGAACAGCAAGCGCGATCTGGCGGCAATTGAACGCGTCCTTGCGGTCGCGGTAGAAATTGTAGCCGGCGAACACGCCGAGTTTGCCGAACGTGTCGCTGAACAGATCAATGCCGGCATCGAGCGTCGCATAACCAATTGTGCCGGTGACCTTGTTGTGGTCCGTGTTGGAATACGCCGTGGCGTTTTGCTGATCGGTGGGGAACCAGTCTTCGTCGTTCATCTTGCCGGCCACCAACCCGCCGCCGCCGGCAAATCCCTTCAGAAACAGCTTTTGCGGACCATCGATCCGCCAGAACACTTCGCCGGAATGACCGTCGCTCTCGTAGGTGAGACGCGACACCAGATGCTCCTGGAGCGCGCTGTTGGTGCTAAGCGTCAGATCGTTCTGATAGCGGCCGTGGCTGTACCAGTAGCGTGCGCCGACTTCGAATTGCCAGGCCGACCAGCGATCGGCCGCAGGCGCTTTCACCGGCAGCAGCGGCGTCTGATCGAAACCGCCGTCGCCGCGGCCGAAGTAATAGTTCAGCCCGAGCTTGATCAGGTGCATGTCCTGATGCACCTGCGTTGGTGCGCCGGCGGTGTCGACCAGGGTCTTTGGGTCGAACGGAATCTGCAGAAAGCCGCCGCCGGGCGTGTCGATTCCGCGGTGACTGAAATTGGCGTAGTCGTATTCGGCGCGCACCGCCCAGCGCGACGATAGCGCGTATTCGATCCCGGCGCCGACGGTCCAGCCCCACCGCGTGGTGTCGAGCTCCGCCGCCGGCTGATTGAGATAGTCGGAGGCGTTGGTCGTCATCCGGAAGTTGCCGACCAGAACCGCGCCGCCGCCTTTGACGTACATCAGCGAGCGCCCGTCGGGCCCGAAACTGTGGCCGAGCCGGCCGGTGAGGGTGCCGAGCATGTGCTCGCGCACGCGGCAGTTCGCCGAGACGAACTGACCGGAATAGGCAAGGCAGGTGTCGGTGCCGTCGGCGTCGATCGCCGAGGCATCGACTTCGACACCAAACACCCAGGGCGAGCCGGGAGCTTGCCAGTTGTAGCCGGCCTGCAGGCCGGCCAGAGCTTTGGGTGCGCGCATGGTGTCGCCGTAGATCGACGGCCCAAACGGATTGTCGACCTTCGCGGTGCCGAACCCGGCACCGAGATGGCCGCCGAGATAGAAGCCGGTCCAGCTCCAGGCCGGAATGGCTTTGACGTCCGGAGGCCGCGACAGATCCGCAGCTTGCGTAGCGCCGCAGGATGCGGCGAGCACGGCGGAAACACAGATGATGGACGTGCGCACGGCCTTTGCCCCCAAGGTCGCATGATCGACGCGGCAACACGGCCGTCAGCGTGACGGCGCGTGTCCGCGAATCGAGACTGCAGTTTAGGGACGAGATGTTCGGTTTGCGAACTCGGTAAGCTCCGAGTCCGGTTCGACTGTTGATCGAACCGGACTCGTGAAAGCAGTTACTTGGTTCCGAGCCGCACCTTGAGACGGCCGGCGAGATCCTGCACGAACTGCCAGGCGACGCGGCCGGAGCGGGAGCCGCGGGTGGTCGACCATTCCAATGCTTCGCGCTCGAGCTGCTCGTCGTCGATCGTGATTCCGAAGTGCGCACAGTAGCCACGCACCATCGCCAGGAATTCGTCCTGGCTGCACTTGTGGAACCCGAGCCAAAGCCCGAACCGATCCGACAGCGACACCTTCTCCTCGACCGCCTCGCCGGGATTGATCGCGGTCGACCGCTCGTTCTCGACCATTTCGCGCGCCAGCAGATGCCGTCGATTGGAGGTCGCGTAGAGAATCACGTTGTCGGGCCGGCCCTCGATGCCGCCTTCGAGCACCGCTTTGAGCGATTTGTAGGAGGCGTCGTTGCCGTCGAACGACAGGTCGTCGCAGAACACGATGAAGCGGTAGTCCGAGGCGCGCAGCAGCGTCATCAGCGCCGGCAGGCTCTCGATGTCCTCGCGGTGAATCTCGATCAGCTTCAGCTGGCCGGCGACGTCGGGCCGTGCGTTGACATGCGCGTGAGCGGCTTTGACCAGCGACGATTTGCCCATCCCGCGCGCGCCCCACAACAGCGCGTTGTTGGCGGGCAGGCCGGTCGCGAAGCGCTCGGTATTTTCGATCAGCGTGTCGCGCATCCGGTCGACGCCCTGCAGCAGCGACAGATCGACCCGGCTGACCCGGGGAACCGGTGCGAGACGCCCCTCGGGCTGCCAGATGAACGCATCGGCCGAATTCAACGCGGCATCGGCCGGGGCGGCGGAAGTGCCCGCCAGGTGGGCGGAAATGCCCTCCAGGGCGGTGGCGATCCGCTCCAGCAATGCGCCGTCGAGGGGCGCGCCGGGGGATGTCCCCGATGGGCGGCGCTTTGCCGCCGCTGTACGGGCGGGCTTGCGGGCGGCGGACTTCGGGGCGGCTTTGGCGGGGCGGGATTTTGTCTTTTTGGCCATGCTTGCACTTCCTTATGCCGCAGCCATATCGGGCCATGTCACCCCCGGCAACCCACGGAAATGGGAGCGCTATGAGGCGGGTGGCAGCGTTGCAATTGGGACCGCGGCGGTTATAGTCCGCGCGAATTTGCGCCCCCCGGCCGACGCTTCCGCGCCGGGCCGGCTCGCTTGCTTTCACGGGGAATCCGAATGTTCGTTACGCCCGCTTACGCCCAGGCTGCTGCCGCCGGCGGCGACGCCAACAGCATGATCATGTCGCTGCTGCCGTTCGCGCTGATCTTTGTCATCATGTATTTCCTGATCCTGCGCCCGCAGCAGAAGAAGGTCAAAGAGCACGCCGAGATGGTGAAGAACATTCGCCGCGGCGACACCATCATCACCTCGGGTGGTCTGGTCGGCAAGGTCACCAAGGTGATCGACGATGATACCGTCGAGTTCGAACTTGCGGATGGGATTCGCGCACGCCAGATGCGCCAGATGATCACCGGCGTCCGCAGCAAGGGCGAACCGGTCAAGGATGCTCCCGAAGCCAACGGCAAGGCCAAGGGCAAGAAGGACAAGGACGCTCCGGCCAAGACCGAGGGCGACAAGGCCGAGCCGGCGAAGGACGACACTGCGTCGAGCTGATGCTTCGACGCGCCGCCTCTTTCGGTTTCTGACGGGACAACTCGATGCTTTATATCTCACGGTGGAAGGCGCTGGCGATCATCCTGACGGCGCTGGCAGTGTGCCTTTGCGCCGTTCCCAATTTCTTCCCCGAGAGCACCGTCAAGAGCTGGCCGAAATGGGCGCAGCGACATCTGGTGCTCGGCCTCGACCTGCAGGGTGGCTCGCACATCCTGCTCGAGGTCGACGCCAATTCGGTGAAGAAGGACAAGCTCGATTCGGTTCGTGACGACGCCCGCCGGGTGCTGCGCGAAGCCCGGATCGCCTATACCGGTCTTGCGACCAAGGGGGACTCGGTCGAGGTCCGGATCAGCAAGGATACGGATGTTCCGGCCGCGCTCGCCAAGCTGCGTGAGCTGTCGCAGCCGCTCGGCGGTCTGCTCGGATCCAACGGCCAGCGTAGCCTCGAAGTCTCCGACGCCGGCGGCGGCCTGATCCGCCTGACGGTGCCGCAGGCCGCGATCGCCGACCGCGTCCGTCAGTCGGTCGACCAGTCGATTCAGATCGTCGAACGTCGCGTCAACGAACTCGGTACCGTCGAGCCGTTGATCCAGCGTCAGGGCGCCGACCGCATCCTGGTGCAAGTGCCCGGTCTGCAGGATCCGACCCGGCTGAAGGAGCTGCTCGGCAAGACCGCCAAGCTCGACTTCCGCATGGTCGACAGCTCGGTCTCGGGCGACCAGGCGATGGGCGGCAACGTGCCGCCGGATTCCGAATTGCTGATGAGCGCGTCGTCCCCGAAGCAGCCTTACGTGATCAAGAAGCAGGTGCTGGTGTCGGGCGCCGATCTCACCGACGCGCAGCCCGGCTTCGACCAGCGCACCGGCGAGCCGATCGTCTCGTTCCGCTTCAACACCAACGGAGCCCGCAAATTCGCCCGCGCCACCACCGAGAACGTCGGCCTGCCGTTTGCCATCGTGCTCGACAACGAGGTGATTTCTGCTCCGGTGATCCGCGAGCCGATCACCGGCGGCTCAGGTCAGATCTCCGGCAGCTTCACGGTGCAGGGCGCCAACGACTTGGCGATCCTGCTGCGCGCCGGCGCACTGCCGGCGCCGCTGACGATCATTGAAGAACGCACCGTCGGTCCGGGCCTTGGCCAGGACTCGATCGAGAAGGGCGAACGCGCCGCCTATGTCGGCTCGATCCTCGTCATCGTGTTCATGCTGCTGACCTACCGGCTGTTCGGCGTGTTTGCCAACCTCGCGGTGGCGGTCAACGTGGCGATGATCTTCGGCATTCTGTCGTTGCTCAACGCCACCCTGACACTGCCCGGCATCGCCGGCATCGTGCTTACGGTCGGCATCGCGGTCGACAGTAACGTGCTGATCTACGAGCGCATCCGCGAGGAGATTCGTGCAGGCCGAAACGCGATCTCGGCGATCGACGCCGGCTTCAAACGCGCGCTGGCGACGATTCTCGACTCCAACATCACCACCTTCATCGCCGCCGCCGTGCTGTTCTATATCGGCACCGGTCCGGTGCGCGGTTTCGCGGTGACGCTTGGTATCGGCATCATCACCACGGTGTTTACCGCCTTCACTTTGACCCGACTGATCGTCGCGACCTGGGTGCGCTGGAAGCGGCCGCACCACGTGCCGATCTGACGCATCGAATCCGAGAGAGCCACACGTGACACACTGGATTTTGGTCGGGCTGGGCGTTCTGATTGCGGTGCTGACGGTCGTCAGCATCTTCGGCTGGCTGCCGTCGCTGCGCATCGTTCCCGACAACACCCACTTCGACTTCACCCGCTTCCGCCGCATCAGCTTCCCGATCTCGGCGGTGCTGTCGATCGCCGCGATCACGCTGTTCTTCACCCACGGGCTGAATTTCGGCATCGACTTCCGCGGCGGCACGCTGCTCGAGGTCCGCGCTCATTCCGGTGCGGCCGATATCGCGGGCATGCGCGACACGCTGAGCAAGCTCAATCTCGGAGACGTGCAGCTGCAGCAGTTCGGCGGTCCGGCCGAAGTGCTGATCCGTATCGCCGAGCAGCCCGGCGGCGACCAGGCGCAGCAGGCGGCGGTGCAGAAGGTGCGCGCTGCGCTCGGCGACTCGGTCGACTACCGCCGCGTCGAAGTGGTCGGCCCGCGCGTCTCGAGCGAGCTGCTCGCGTTCGGCATGCTTGGCCTGATGGTCGCGATCCTGGGCATCCTGGTCTATCTCTGGTTCCGGTTCGAATGGCAGTTCGCGCTCGGCGCGATGATCGCCAACGTCCACGATATCGTGCTGACGATCGGCTTCATGTCGATCAGTCAGGTCGACTTCGACCTGACCTCGATCGCGGCGCTGCTGACGATTCTCGGCTACTCGCTGAACGACACCGTCGTGATCTACGACCGTATCCGCGAGATGCTGCGGCGCTACAAGAAGATGCCGATGCCGCAGCTGCTCAACGAGTCGATCAACTCGACGCTGTCGCGCTCGATCATCACCCACGTCACCGTGACGCTGGCTCTGCTTGCGCTGCTGCTGTTCGGCGGCCATGCGATCCACTCGTTCACGGCGGTGATGATGTTCGGCGTGGTGCTGGTCGGCACCTACACCTCGATCTTCATCGCGGCACCGATCCTGATCTATCTCGGCGTCGGCACCCATCGGCTCGACGAGCCGGCTGAAAAGCCGGCGAAGCCCGAGCCGGTCGCGCCGCCCGCGGCCGAAGAGGTTCCGGCGCGGTTCGTCGATCCGGAGCCGGCCGCACCGGCCGCCAAGCCGGCCAAGGCCGGTAAGCCGAAGAAGCGGTAAGTCAGGCGGGCAGGGCTGCTGGGAAGAGGCAGACCCGGTCAGCTTGTTTGAACCGTTGACGTGCCACCGCATTGACGCGCTGTCGCCGCTCGGTGCCGAGCGGCGCAAACCTGTAGGGTGCCGCCGCATGACGCCAACGCTCGACGCAGGACGCTAGCTCGTGGCGCAGCGCTCCGAGTTTCCGCACTTTCCCCGCATGGCCGCGGTCGACGCCTATGGCAAAGGCGGGTTCTACTTCGCCGACATGTCGCATCAGGGATCGCTGCTGTTTCTGCCCGATGCGGTGTGGGGCTGGGACGTGACCAAGCCGGAGCAGATCGACCGCTACAGTCTGCAGCGCGTGTTCGACAACGCCCACGCGATCGACACGCTGATCGTCGGCACCGGTGCCGATGTGTGGATCGCGCCGCGGCAACTGCGCGAGGCGCTGCGCGGCGTCAACATCGTGCTCGACACCATGCAGACCGGTCCGGCGATCCGCACCTACAACATCATGATCGGCGAGCGGCGGCGGGTCGCCGCTGCGCTGATCGCGGTGCCATGAGCGAGACGGCCGACAAGGGCGCTGCTGCGTTCTGCGCCAATTTGGTGCGCGAGGCCGACTTCGACCGCTATGCGGCGACGCTGTTCGTCCCACCCGAGAAACGCCGGGCGCTGCTGGCGCTCGCTGCCTTCAATGCCGAGATCGTGCGGGTTCGCAGTCAGGTCAGCCAGCCGCTGCCGGGCGAGGTCCGGCTGCAATGGTGGACCGATCTGCTTGCCGGGTCGGCGCATGGCGGCGCCGAAGGCAATCCGGTCGCGGCCGAGCTGACCCGGGCGATCGCCGAGCACGAGCTGCCGACCGAACCGCTGACGCGGCTGATCGAGGCGCACATCTTCGACCTGTATAACGACCCGATGCCCGACTGGACCGTGCTCGAGCCGCATCTGGCGGAGACCGACGGGGCGCTTCTTGCGCTCGGAGCGCGGGTTCTTGGGCAGACTAGCGGGCAGAATGCCGAAGCGATCGATCACATTGCACGGCACGCCGGCGTCGTGGTTGGAGTCGCGCGCATCGTGGCGCGGCTGCCTTATGATTCCGCCCGTCGCCAACTGTATCTGCCGAACGACGTGCTGCAGCGGCACGGCTGCGACTTGGAGCAGGTGTTCGGCGGCCAATCGGGCCCGGCGCTGAAAGCCGCGCTGGCCGATGTCATCGCGGATGCCCGCAAGCATCTCGATCAGGCGCTGCAGGAGCTGACCGAGCTGCCGGCTTCGGTACGGCCCGCCCTCCTGTCGCTTGCGCTTGCGCGCCGCGATCTCGACCGGCTGGCGTCCCCGGAACGCGATCCGTTCACGCCGTTCGAGCGCTCGCGCTTGGCGACGTTATGGACGCTGTGGCGAGCGGGCCGGAGCAAGCTGTTTCGTATGTAACGGACCGCTCTCCGACCAAGTACAAGCTACAGACCTCTCCGCGTCATTGCGAGGAGCGAAGCGACGAAGCAATCCAGCGCTGTGCATGGAGCTCTGGATTGCTTCGCTTCGCTCGCAATGACCGAGAAGACTTGTGCGCCTTCAGACACGGCGCGATTAAAGACTACGCCGCCTTCGGCAGCTTCAGGTGCGCGGCGATCCAGCTGTCGATGTCGGCGAGGGCGCGGGCGCTGAGGGCCTGCTTCTTGGCGACCGACTTCTCCGGACCGCGCAGGCGCTTGCCGTCCGGTCCTTTGGTCGGCGGGTTGGCGAGCGGCGGGAACAGGCCGAAGTTGATGTTCATCGGCTGAAACGAGCGCGGGCCGGCATCGATGGTCTCGATGTGGCCGCCGGTGATGTGGCCGAGCAGGGCGCCGAGCGCCGTGGTCGGCGGCGGCGGAGCCAGCGGCGCTCCGAGCAGATCGGCTGCTGCGGCCAAGCCGGCGAACAACCCGACGCTGGCGGATTCGACGTAGCCCTCGCAGCCGGTCATCTGACCAGCGAACCGCAGCCGGGGCGCCGCGCGCAGCCGGAGGCTTTCGTCGAGCAGTTTTGGCGAGTTCAGAAACGTGTTGCGATGCAGGCCGCCAAGCCTTGCAAACTCAGCGTTTTCGAGCCCCGGAATGGTGCGGAAAACACGCAGTTGCGCGCCGTGCTTCAACTTGGTTTGGAAGCCGACCATGTTGTACAGCGTGCCCAGCTTGTTGTCCTGCCGGAGCTGCACGATGGCGTAGGGCTTGACCCTCGGGTTGTGCGGGTTGGTCAGGCCGACCGGCTTCATCGGGCCGTGGCGCAGCGTCTCGCGGCCGCGCTCGGCCATTACTTCGATCGGCAGGCAGCCGTCGAAATACGGCGTGTCCTTTTCCCAGTCCTTGAAGTCGACCTTCTCCCCCTCGATCAGCGCGTCGACGAAGGCGTCGTACTGCTCGCGGGTCATCGGGCAATTCAGATAGTCGGCGCCGGTACCGCCGGGGCCGACCTTGTCGTAGCGGGACTGAAACCACGCCACCGACATGTCGATCGAGTCGCGGTGCACGATCGGCGCGATCGCGTCGAAGAACGCCAGCGCAGTCTCGTCGGTGAGGCTGCGGATCGCGTCGGCGAGCGGCGCCGACGTCAGCGGGCCGGTCGCGACCACAACGCTGGCCCATTCCTCCGGCGGCAGGCCATCGATCTCTTCGCGGCAGATCTCGATCAGCGGATGCTCCGCCAGCGCCTTGGTGACCGCGGCCGAAAAGCCGTCGCGGTCGACCGCCAGCGCACCGCCGGCCGGCACCTGGTTGGCATCGGCCGCCTGCATGATCAACGAGCCGAGCTTGCGCATCTCGGCATGCAGCAGCCCGACCGCGTTGTTGGCGGCATCGTCGGAGCGGAACGAATTCGAGCACACCAGCTCGGCAAGGCCATCGGTCTTGTGGGCCTCAGTGGTACGGACCGGCCGCATCTCATGCAGCACGACACGCACCCCAGCGCGGGCGATTTGCCAAGCGGCTTCCGAGCCGGCGAGGCCGGCGCCGATGACGTGAACGACGGGTGAGGCGGAGGGTGTGCTGCTGGTCATCGGCTACAGCTAGCTTGTTTCGGTCGCGGGTCAAATCCCGTTTGCGACGCTGCGAAACTGCGCGACTCTTCTCCACAAACGACAACGCCCGCCAGGAGGCGGGCGTTGGCCGTAGAAGGCAGAAACAGGCGGTCGGGTCAGCCGTTGTAGTGACCCGAAGCGACGCGCGGGATGTCCGAACGGTCAAGTCCGATGTCGGCCAGTTCGCGATCGCTGAGCTGGGACAGCTCAGCGACGTTGCGCTGGTAGTCCCGGAACGCGCGGATCGCGCGGATGAGCGAAAGCAGCATGGGATGGTCTCCTTGTCCACGATTCAGTTCTTCGGAAGAACCGAAGCGTCGAGAGGAATATAGGCGACGAGTCGCAAAACCAGCAGCGTAAATGCTGCACCGCAGCTAATCCGTGGATGCATACCGTCGGGAAGGAATGATTAACCCTTCTGCGCCGGCTCGGCCTCCGAGATCTGCTCGCAGCTTGGGGCGGGGGACCAGCTGATCTCCCGCCTCGGGGGCTTTCGAGCTGAAATATAGTGCATTTTCAGCGCAATCTTGCTCCGCTCTCCGCCTTTTAAAACGTCTCACCGGAAATCTAGTGCTGGTCAGCTCCGCCGTCCGAGTTAAGACCTTCGGACAATCTGGTCCGTTCCCATGCATTATACGCATAAATACGGAGGTCGTGAATGAGTATTCATGGCGAATCGAGGGATTTGATCTGCCGCAATGCACAAAACGGCCGCCGACCTCTGAGAACGATCGGCGGCCGAGGTGGGGAGCTTGCCGATGAGTCGGCTCAGGTCCCGTTGCGCTTCCATTGCAGCAGGTTGGCCGGGAAATCAGCGGCCGACCGCTTGAGCGGGCTGGGCGGGGGCAACCGCGGCGGATTGGGGTTCGGCTCGACCGCCTTGCGGTACAGATGCCAGGTGGCATGGCCGAGCAGCGGGATCACCACCGCGAGCCCGAGGAAGGCCGGCACCGAGCCCACAACCAGCAGCAGCGCGACGATGACGCCCCAGGCGGCGATCGGCAGCGGGTTGACCGCGACCACCCGGAGCGAGGTGGCCATCGCGTCGCCGATCCCGGCATGCCGGTCCAGCATCATCGGGAACGCCACCACGCTGAGGCACAGCGCCGCCAGCGCAAACAGGAATCCCACGCCGCAGCCGACCAGGATCAGGCTCCAGCCTTCCGGCGTGGTCATCACGCGCCGGGCGAAGTCGGGGATCGCAGCCGCCGGCGCATAGCCGAACAGCGCGACGTAGATCGCCTGCGCCGCCGCGAGCCACACCAGAAACAGCGCCAGCAGGATCGCGCCGAAGCCCAGCATTGCGCCGAGCGATGGTGACCGCAGCACCGCGAAGGCATCCGATGCGAAGGCCGGTTCGCCAAGTTCGCGGCGCCGGCTCAGCTCATACAGACCGAGCGCGGCGAACGGGCCAAGCAGCGCGAAGCCGGCAGCGAGCGGAAACAGCAACGGCAGCACCGCGTAGCCTTGCACCAGCCGCGCCAGCACCAGGCCCAGCACCGGATAGATCAGCACCAGCATCACGGCGTGGCTCGGCACCGCCTTGAAGTCCTCCCAGCCTTGCCGGAGCGCGGCGCCGAGATCGGCAAAGCCGATGCGGCGGACTGCGGGGGCGGCCTCGTCCGCAGCGATGGCGGACGGAGCAGAAGAATAGGTCGTAGCCATGCGTAGCGTCCTCCCATGTTCGACAGTGGTGATCACCGGCCGTTACGCCAAAACGGCGGGCCGGGCGCTTCTTGCGCGGAGACGAACGATCAGAAGGAGCCAGACGCGAGAGCAACGAATGAACTGGTCCTGTGACCCGAGCTTGCCGCGACCTGTGAAGGTATCCTAACGCCGCTCAGCTCCGGTCGTTGCTCAAGCTTTGGTGAGCGTCGATGCTGCAATGCGAACTAATCGACCGATCGCTGCGCGTGCGCTCCATCGTGTTGGCATGTGCCGCAGGCTGATCCGCGCGCGGAACTCGGATGGCCTCACCCCGTTGATGCGGACGATGCGTGGCATCGCAACAGGGGGAGACAGCATGAGCATTTTCGGCAAGATCATGAGCGCGATTTTCGGCGAGAGCGCCGCTGCGGCGCCAGGTGGCGCAGCCGCGCCAGCGCCGGCACCGACAACGACCGCTGGCGCAGGCACCGCGCCGGCGCCGACTGCACCGCAGCCGACGGCCGCACCGTCGGTCGACGTTGGGCCGATCCTCGACAAGGCTGTCAAAGCCAAAGGCGAGAAGCTGGAATGGCGGACTTCGATCGTCGATCTGATGAAGGCGCTCGATATCGACTCCAGCCTGTCGGCCCGCAAGGAGCTCGCCAAGGAGCTCGGCTATAGCGGCGATATGAATGACTCGGCGTCGATGAACATCTGGCTGCACAAGCAGGTAATGAGCAAGCTGGTCGCCAACGGCGGCAAGCTGCCGCCTGAGATCAAGCACTGATCCCACACGGAATCTTGGTTGGTCAGCCGCGCCGCATGCGTTACGACTCGAAGATCCTGAACACCGCGCTCGTGGTCACCAGCAGCTTGTCGCCGGCGAGTGCTTCGGCGTCGATGAAGGCGAGGCTACGGGACAGCTTCTTCATCGTGGTGCGGCCGGTGATCCAGCCGCCCGGCTCGATCGTGGCGATGAAGCGGCTGTCGAGCGACACCGTCGCGCAGCGCCGCTGCCCCGCCAGCACGACCGAGAATCCCAGAATGGTATCAAGGAAGCCGAGCAGCGCACCGCCGTGCAGCACGCCGTTGGGATTGCCGTGGCGATCGTCGCTGAGGAAGCCAAACTCCGGCTGGCTGTCGCCGCTCTGCCGCCAGTAATACGGGCCGTTGGTGCCGATATAGCCGTCCTGAACGGCGAACGGTTGAAAGCCCGGCGGCGGTGACACGGTCATTGGCGGCTCCTGCGCGGAGCGCGGCCGCAGGATATCACAGGATGGACCGGCGGGCCGCGCGCGATGGAACCGATGCCACAGCGCGCGGCGGCGGGCAATCGCCGGACCGTAGCAAACGGTCCGGCCAAGTCCTCACGCGGTGAGGTCGGCGTATTCCGGGTGAGCGTCGAGATAGTCTGCGACGAAGCCGCAGCCGGCGCTGACCTTGGCGCCTTCGGCGCGGATCAGATCGAGCGCGCCGCGCACCAGATTGGAGGCGATGCCGCGGCCGCGCAGCGGCGGCGGGGTCTCGGTGTGGGTGATGACAACGCGGCCGCCGGTGCGGCGATAATTCGCGAATGCAACCTCGCCATGGGCGTCGAGTTCGAAGCGGTTCAGCGCCTTGTTGTCGCGCACGTTGGCCGCGGCTGTGGTCCCGCTCATAGCGTCTCCTCGTGTTCAATGTCCGGCGCGCCGGCAGGAGCCGGTGTGCCGTTGGCTGTCAAGGTGATGCCGGCCCCGTTGAAATCAAGGGGACGGCGAGGTGGCAAGCGCGGCGTCGTTGCGACGCAGGCCACGATGGATGGTGTGGAGGGTAAGGCCACACCGCGCTGCGCCGCGCAACCCGGACAATCCCGGAGGCGACGGCCTTAAGCGCGTGAAGCGCGTGCGCCACCGCACCACGATCGTCATGGCGCGAAGCGCAACGCCGGCGGCTTCGATTAGTTCTTCAGCGATGCATCGAGCATCTGCCGCACCGACCACGCCTGACCGTCGACACTGCCGCGGATGTCGTCGATCCGCCATGATGTGCCGTCGCGCACCAGCTCGTAACGGATCACGCCGTCGGCGGCGACCTTGCGCGACTGACTGCCGATCAGCGCCACCGCCAGCGTCGCGCGCGCGTCGTCCTGGCTCTCAGTCTTGATGACGAACGATTTGATGTCCGGGTCCTGCGAATTGCTCACGGGATCGAAATCGATCGGCCCGATCTCGCCCTGTGGCACCTTGGCCTCGGCCTTGGTCCACAGCGCCGCCAGAGACTTCGACAGATACTTGCCGCGCTCCTTGGCGTTGTTGACGAAGGCGCTCCCGGCATTGTCCTTGGCGGCCGCCTTGTAGAGCCGCGTCAGCAGGGCCGCGGGATCGGCCGTGGCCGGTTTGGCCGAAGACGCTGCGGCCGGCTGAGCCGGAGCCTGCGCAAGCGCGGCAGCGGGCAGGGCAATAGCGGCGGCGAAGCAGGCGAGTGAAGCGAAGGCGGAGCGGCGGGTGAGCATGGCGGATCCTGTCGGCAGCGAGGATCGCGGCACCGGCTCAGTCGCGGCCCTCATCCGGAATATTCAGCACGGTGCCGCACGCCTTGCAATGCACCGCATCGGCATCGTGGCGCTGCAGCCCGCACACCGGGCAGGGGAATCTCACCTTGTTCGGGCTGATCAGCGCTCGCGCCAAATTGAAGAACAGCGTGACACCGAAGATCATGATCACGACGCTGATCATCCGTCCCAGCGTACCGGGCAAGGTGATGTCGCCGAACCCGGTCGTCGTCAGCGCGGTGACGGTGAAGTACAGAGCGTCCGCGTAGTTGGCGATCTGCGGATTGCTGAAACGCTGGGTCTCGAACACGATCGCCGTCATCACGAAGATGAACACCGCCAGCCGCGCCACCGCGATCACCACCTCCTCGTGGTGACGGAAGAAGGTGCTGTCGCTGCGCAGCCGGGTCAGCATCTGATAGTCCTGGAACGCGCGCAGCGTGCGCAGGATCCGCAGAAAGCCGGCCCCCTCGCCGGGCAGCGGCGCCAGAAACGAGCCGATCGCCACCAGGTCGGTCCAGGTCGCGAGCCGCCCGAACTCTCGCATCGGCCTGCGGCTGGCATAGAGCCGCGCCAGGAAGTCGACCAGGATCAGCACGCCGAACCCGGTATCGAGCGCCTCGACAATCGGGTTGGGCGGCAGAAATGACGTGCCGACGATGAACAGGATGGTGACGACGTCGAACGCCAACAGGCCGTAGCGGAACGCCACCCCACGCGGCGTCGCGCCGTCGTACAGCCGCCGAACGGCGAGTCGGACATCGTGCAGCGTCATGGCGGATTATTGGCCCGGGAGGGGCGTTGGAGGCAATGGGGCGGAGTGGCCAACTGATCGGCGACGGCCAATTACACTGCGTGCAGAATGAGGACGACGGACTGCTCTACTTCCCGCAATTCCAGACGGGCCCGATCGGCGTCTGGGTCCAGCACGGCCCGAAACTGCCGCCGTTGTAACGGCCGCGATAGAAGCCGGCGCGGCCGAGATAGCGCCATTCGCCGCTCCACGGGCCGTTCCAGCGATAATAATCCGGCGTCGGATCGATGTACCACGGCCGCTTCGGCCGTAGCAGCGCGAGCTGCTCGCGCGTGAGTTTCTGCTTGAACAAAGGCACGGCATTGTTCGGCGGCTGCACATAGCCGGGCAGGAAGCCGTACCCCTGCAAGCGCTTGGTGTGCTTCTTGTGTGAAGCCGCCGAGGCGGTGAGGGGAACGAGTGCGAGAGCGACGGCGAGCGTGAGAGAGGTGAGGCGGTACATGGAGGGAGTGTAGACGGGAGGAGGCGGGAGGGCGATTCAAATCCGTGTATGATGGGCGGTAGCGCGCATGAGCTCACCAATATGCGGAAACGCCGAAACCCCGGGTGTCGCTTCGCTCACCCGGGCTACGCTTGCTGCATGAAGGCCGTGGGCCACCGTGGCGGATCGGGGCAATATCACGCCACCGGAATAGCTGGACAGGCCGTTGACTTGCGTACCCTGCTCCACGCCATGAGCGAAACGATATGCCTGGCTCAACAATCTACGATTGCTCATGTGAGCGACCTTCGATTGTCTTCATCGGTTCATTCGCCTGAGTGCAGTTTTTGCTGGACGTATTCTTGCACTTAAGGATTAGATCAAATTCGTTCTTACAGTCTCTGTGCAAAATACATGAAACTGGATCATCTTGCCCTTCCGGAAAATAGTTCAGCTCTGCGGTCGCAGAGTTGATCGCGTTTGTTCGGACATACAATGGCCGAACACGATCTGGTTCAAAATCCATGATTAAAGTGCCAAGGTGCTCTAACGTTGGGACATCTAAGGTGTGGCCATGAATGATAGTACCAACCCCTAGTTTCTCAATGTGTCTCACAAAAAATGGCAGCCATCGATCCTTTTCGAAGTATCCAGGCTTCACGCGAAGCTTTGGTCTACCTGATCTCGAATAAATCGAGTATTTCTTCGAAGAATCTGTACATTCATGCTTAGGCCAAGGAGGGCCTAGGTTATTAAAATAGGCTCCGCCCCCATATCGCCCTCGTATGAAATAGACCGGCGCGTGGCACTCTGGGCACTGAGCGGTCGGTCCCTTTAAGGCTCTGCGCGCAGTCCTTGGGACCCATCCATGCCATTCGGGCGGGCGTGAGCGTCGGTGTCCGCCTCGAAAATCGCATCGGCAGTCTTTGGTATGATTGTATCCGTTGCAGGCCATAAGACCCTCGTCAATTCACTCCGCCGCCTCGTCCGCCTTCCTTTTCCGCACAGCCGTCGGCCCCTTCTTCTCCAACACCGGCTTCAAGAACTTCCCGGTGTAGCTGCGCGGTGCCTTGACGATGTCTTCGGGCGGGCCCCAGGCGACGATTTCGCCGCCGCCGTCGCCGCCTTCGGGGCCGAGGTCGATGACCCAGTCGGCGGTCTTGATGACTTCGAGATTGTGCTCGATCACCACCACGGTGTTGCCCTGCGCCACCAGCTCGTGCAGCACTTCGAGTAGCTTGGCGACGTCATGGAAGTGCAGCCCGGTGGTCGGCTCGTCGAGGATGTAGAGGGTGCGGCCGGTGGCGCGCTTAGAGAGCTCCTTGGCGAGCTTGACGCGCTGGGCTTCGCCGCCGGACAGCGTGGTGGCCTGCTGGCCGACATGGATGTAGTCGAGGCCGACGCGCTGCAACGTCTTGAAGGTTTCGCGCACGCGCGGCACCGCCTTGAAGAACTCGGCGGCTTCCTCGACCGTCATGTCGAGCACGTCGGCGATCGACTTGCCCTTGAACAGCACGTCGAGCGTTTCGCGGTTGTAGCGTTTGCCCTTGCAGACGTCACAGGTGACGTAGACGTCGGGCAGGAAGTGCATCTCGATCTTGATGACGCCGTCGCCCTGGCAGGCCTCGCAGCGGCCGCCCTTGACGTTGAACGAGAACCGGCCGGGCTCGTAGCCGCGCGCCTTGGATTCCGGCAGGCCGGCGAACCACTCGCGGATCGGCGTGAACGCGCCGGTGTAGGTCGCGGGGTTCGAGCGCGGGGTGCGGCCGATCGGCGACTGATCGATGTCGATGATCTTGTCGATGTGCTCGAGGCCTTCGATGCGGTCGTGCGGGGCCGGCGGCTCGGAGGCGTTGTTCAGCTTGCGGGCGATCGCGCGATACAGCGTGTCGATCAGTAGCGTCGACTTGCCGCCGCCGGAGACACCGGTGACGCAGGTGAACAGGCCGAGCGGAATCTCGGCGGTGACGTTCTTCAGATTGTTGCCGCGAGCATTGACCAGCTTGATGGTGCGGCGATGGTTCGGGGGCCGCCGCTCCGGCACCGGCACGTCAAGTTCGCCGGTGAGATATTTGCCGGTCAGCGACTTCGGATTGCGCATGATCTCGGCGGGCGTGCCCTGCGCGACGATGTGGCCGCCATGGACGCCAGCGCCGGGGCCGATGTCGAGCACGTAATCGGCGAGGCGGATGGCGTCCTCGTCGTGCTCGACGACGATCACGGTGTTGCCGAGATCGCGCAGCCGCTTGAGGGTATCGAGCAGCCGGGCGTTGTCGCGCTGGTGCAGGCCGATCGACGGCTCGTCGAGCACGTAGAGCACGCCGGTGAGGCCGCTGCCGATCTGCGAGGCGAGGCGGATGCGCTGGCTTTCGCCGCCGCTCAATGTGCCGGACGAGCGCGACAGCGTCAGATAATTGAGGCCGACGTCGAGCAGGAAGCTGAGGCGGTCGCGGATCTCTTTGAGGATGCGGACGGCGATCTCGCTCTGCTGCTTGTTGAGCACGTCCGGCACCTTGGCGAACCAGTCGCCGGCCGCCTTGACCGACAGCTCGGAGACTTCGCCGATATGCTTGCCGCCGATCTTGACGCACAGCGCCTCGGGCTTGAGGCGATGGCCGTGGCAGGCGTCGCACGGCACGTCGGAGAAGTACTTGCCGAGCTCCTCGCGCGCCCACTCGCTCTCGGTCTCGCGGAATCGGCGCTCGATATTGGTGACGACGCCCTCGAATGGTTTCTTGGTGTCGTAGGAGCGGACGCCGTCTTCGTAGGAGAATTTGATTTCGTCGTCGCCGGAGCCGTGCAGCAGCACGTTCTGGACCTTCTTGGTCAGGTCCTTCCACTTGGTGTCGAGCGTGAACTTGTAGTGCTTGCCGAGCGCGGTCAGCGTCTGCAGGTAGTACGGCGAGGACGACTTCGCCCACGGCGCGATCGCGCCCTTGCGCAAGCTGAGCTCCTTGTCGGGCACCACGAGATCGGCGTCGATGTGCTGCTCGATGCCGAGGCCGCCGCATTCGGGGCAGGCGCCGTACGGGTTGTTGAACGAGAACAACCTGGGCTCGATCTCCGGAATGGTGAAGCCGGACACCGGGCAGGCGAACTTCTCCGAGAACAGGATGCGCTCGGCACCGCTCTTGTCGTGGATCTTTGCGACCTTCTTGTCGGCCTTTTTCTTTTTGCCTTCGACGTCGTCATGGCCCGGCTCAGCCGCCGCTGGGGCGGCGGGCGCGTCCGCAAACTCGATCACCGCCAGCCCCTCGGCCAGCTTCAGCGCGGTCTCAAAGCTCTCGGCGAGGCGCTGGCCGATGTCGGGACGGACCACGATGCGGTCGACCACGACGTCAATGTCGTGCGGGAATTTCTTGTCGAGCGTCGGCGCTTCGGCGAGCTCGTGAAACGCGCCGTCGATCTTGACGCGCTGGAAGCCCTTCTTCAGCCAGTCGGCCAGCTCCTTGCGGTACTCGCCCTTGCGGCCGCGGACCACCGGCGCCAGCAGATACAGCCGCGTGCCTTCCGGCAGCGCCAGCACGCGGTCGACCATCTGCGACACGGTCTGGCTTTCGATCGGCAGGCCGGTCGCCGGCGAGTAGGGCACGCCGACGCGCGCCCAAAGCAGACGCATGTAGTCGTAGATCTCGGTGACGGTGCCGACGGTCGAGCGCGGGTTCTTGGAGGTGGTCTTCTGTTCGATCGAGATTGCCGGCGACAGGCCGTCGATCTGGTCGACGTCCGGCTTCTGCATCATCTCAAGGAATTGTCGCGCATAGGCCGACAGCGACTCGACGTAGCGGCGCTGGCCCTCGGCGTAGATGGTGTCGAACGCCAGCGACGACTTGCCGGAGCCAGACAGGCCGGTGAACACCACCAGCTTGTCGCGCGGAATGGTGACGTCGACATTCTTGAGATTGTGCTCGCGGGCGCCGCGAATGGTGATGGCGGTCCGGCTCGAGGCCGCGGGGGTCTGACGCTTGGCCTTGATCACTTCGTCCATGCGGGTGTCCAGACGCGCGACAACGCGCCGGTTGGGGCGCGCGCCGGAGCGTCCGGGGCTGGCGCCGGTTGGGGCTGAGCCTGGAACATAGGAAGAACGCGAAGCGATTGCCAGAGGCTGCGGGCGTCCATCAACCGGATTGTTGCGATAAAGGGGAGGCGCTGGTTCCGCTAAGGCCGAGCCGGGACGATCGCTTTCTCCGCGGTCTGCCGCGGTCGACGCGAGGCCGCTGCAGTGGTCCGAACGCAAAAGGCCGGCGCGATGCCGGCCTTCCGCAAGCGTGACTGAAATCAGCCGACGCGCAGCTCAGTAGCGCGCCACGATCGGGCCGCCCCAGCGATAGTTGATGCGGGCGGTGACGACGTCGACGTCCTGCTTGATGTGGTCAACATTGGTGGTTGGCGCGAAGGTGATGTCGCGGCCACCCATGAACAGGTGATCGTATTCGACGGCGAACGACCAGCTCGGCGTAAAGCCGTATTCGAGGCCGCCGCCGACCGCTGCGCCCCACCGGGTCTCACTGGCATCGTCGATGGCCGTGCCCGCCAAGGTCCGATAAGTCGTGTACTTGTCGCTCGTGACCGCCGCACCGCCCTTCACGTAAAGCAGAGCATTACTCCAGGCGTAGCCAACGCGGGCGGTGAACAGGCCGAAGGCATCGACTTTGCTTTGATCAGTCGTGTTTGTGAATCGAAGGCTTGAGTTTGAGCCCTTGAAATCGGCCCAGTTGCCCTGAGCTTCAACACCGAACACCCAAGTGCTGACCTGCCAATTATAGCCGATCTGACCACCAACGGTGCCGCCAGAAGCGTCGTGACACCCTTCGCCGAACGCCGGGAGCGGTGTAGCCGTGGTGCCTTGATAATCCCAGCACTTCCGGCTGGTGCCCCAACCGCCGTTGGCGCCGACGTAGAAGCCCGACCAGTCGTAAGCCGCCGCAATGATCGGCGGTGCCTTGGTGTAAGGACGAGCCGCGAGATCGGCAGCCATCGCCGGCGCGGCGCCCAACGCAATCAAACCAACAGTCCCCAACAGAAACTTTTTCATCGCAATTCCCCGGTTCGTCTGTGCTTCACCGGTTCTCGCTCCGAGGTGTGTCCCCGCCGCAGAGCGAGAAGCGCGAGCGCCCCTCGAAATTCCACGTGACAACCATACACGCTATGCGAGCAACGCGCCGTCGCGGAAATGCAACAGTCGCGAGTGAAATGTGATTCCTAAAACCATGGATAGATCACCGAAAAGACGTTGGGCGTAACCGCGGGTCACTGCTGAGACATGGTTGCCCGGCCGCTGCCGCAGGCGGAGCGACATGCGGCCGCTCCAGCGCGGTTGCACTTTGGACTTCACTTTGGAACAAAAATAGAACAGACTGGCCGAGATCGTGCCGGTGGATAAATCTCATCGGACGGGCGTTTTCGCTCGTGCACGTATGGGCGTAGCGGCGGCGACAGCGTAATCGCTTGAGACTGGGACGGCTCGCGCCAGCTTGGGCGCGACCGCAGCGGCGGAGCAGGACGGCGGGCGGTCGCCGGCCGGTTGCGGAGCCGCTCAGTCAGTATGGTTTTGAGAGGAGACGTCGATGGCGGGTAGCGTGAACAAGGTGATCCTGGTCGGGAATCTCGGTGCCGATCCGGAGATCAAGCGGACCCAGGACGGGCGTCCGATTGCCAACCTGCGGATTGCCACTTCCGAGTCCTGGCGTGATCGCGCCACCGGCGAACGCAAGGAAAAGACCGAGTGGCACCGCGTGGTGATTTTCAACGAAGGGTTGTGCAAAGTCGCCGAGCAGTACCTGAGAAAAGGCGCGAAGGTTTACATCGAAGGCCAGCTGCAGACACGCAAATGGACCGACCAGAGCGGCGCTGAGCGCTACAGCACCGAGGTTGTGCTGCAGAACTTCAACTCGAACCTGACCATGCTCGACGGCCGCAGCGGCGGCGGTGGAGGTGGTGGCGGCTATGGCGACGACAATTCCGGCGGCGATTTCGGCTCCAGCGGCCCGTCGGGTGGCGGCGGCGGACGCCGGCCGATGCCGGTCAGCAGCGGCGGCGGCCGCAGCGACATGGACGACGACATTCCGTTCTAAGCCCACCGTTCTCAGCCATTCCGTTCCGGCCGCGCCCGGCGGGGATGGGATACGAGCCGACGGCCGCCGCGCCCCGATCGCGGCGGCCGTCGCCGTTTGTGGACCGAAGAGAGACAGGCTCAACCTGTCAGCAGCGCCCAGCCGAGCTGGAATTGGCTGAGGGCGAACAGCGTGCCGAACAGCCGCTGGTTATAGCGGGCGAGCCAGCGCGGCAGGTAGATATCGAAATTGTCGGCGCGGTCGTCGGTGTAGCGCGCCGCCAGCGTCGTCAGCGGACAGCGCATCCGGTTCAACACCAGCACCACCACTTCACCCCACACAAAGACGCTGAGCCACAGCGCGGCCACCAGCTGCCCGAGCCCAACCGTCACCGGGATCGCCAGGATCGAGGAGGCAAAGAACGCCCAGATCGCGGTGTGCAGCAGCCGCACGGCGGCGAGGGCGCGGGCATCGCCTCGTCCGCGTGCGACCGGTGGCGTCATGGCGAGGCTTCGTCGTCGGGCAGGCGGCTCGCCAAGATCTTGTCGATCCGGCGGTGATCGAGGTCGAGGATTTCGAACCGCCACCCTTGGAAGTCGAACTTGTCGCCGACGGCCGGCAGCGCGCCGAGATGGGCCAGCACCAGGCCGGCGACGGTGTGATAATCGCGCGGCGTCGGCACCAAAATGCCGAGCAGATCGCCGAACTCGTCGACCGGCATCCAGCCGGCGATCAGATACGAACCGTCGTCGCGGCGCACTGCGGCGGGCTCCGGCGGACCATCTTCGGAGCTGAACGCGCCGACGATCGATTCCAGGATATCCGCGGTGCTGACCACGCCCTCGAAGCCGCCGAATTCGTCGTACACCAGCCCCATATGCACCGAGGCGTTGCGCAGCATCAGCAGGGCGTCGCGGGCGTCGGCCGAGGCGGGGATCACCGGTGCGTCGCGGACCAGCGCGCGGAAGTCCGGCGTGTCGCCGCGCAGATAGATCTCCAGCACGTCCTTGGCCTGGATGATGCCGATCGGATCGTCACGATCGCCGTCGGTCGCGGGCAGCCGCGAATGCGGGCTCTCGACAAAGGCGGCGCGGATGACCTCCGGTGGATCGGACACATCGATCATGTCGACCTCCGGCCGTGGCGTCATCACCGCGCCGACCGGGCGGTCGCCGAGCCGCATCACGCCGGCGATCATCTGCCGTTCGCCCGGCTCGAGCACGCCGGCGGTCTCAGCCTCCAGCACCAGGCTATGGATCTCCTCTTCGGAGATCTTGTCCTCGGGCTCACCGCTCTGGCCGAGCAGCGCCAGCATGGCCTTGCCGGAGACGTCGAGCACCACCACCACCGGCAGCGAAATCTTGGCGAGCAGCGCCATCGCCGGCGCGACCTTCACCGCGACGGCTTCGGGGTCGCGCAGCGCAAGCTGCTTCGGCACCAGCTCGCCGACGATCAGCGTCGCGTAGGTGATCAGCGTCACCACCAGGCCGACGCCGATGATATCGGCGAACGGCACGCCGGTTGCCGCCAGCCAGTCACTCAGGCGTTGGCCCAGCGTCGCGCCGGAGAACGCGCCGGACGCCACGCCGACCAAGGTGATGCCGATCTGGACGGTCGAGAGAAACCGGCCCGGATCTTCGCTCAGCTTGAGCGCCTGCCGGGCTCCGCGAACGCCGCGCTGCGCCAAGATCGAGAGCCGCGCCGGGCGAGAGGAAACGATCGCCAGTTCGGACATCGACAGCAGACCGTTGACGACGATCAGGACGACAACGATTGCCAATTCCACCGAGAGCATGATGCTCGCGCGACCCCCTGCATTGTTTTCGTGCAAGCATAGATAGGAAGTCGTGGCCGGAATCGGAACCGGGCGGCGTTATTTCGTCGCTTCGGTCGCTTTGGCCTCGTTCCACAGCGCGTCCATCTCGGCGAGCGTGGCGTCGTCGGGCGAGCGGCCCTGGGCTGCCAGCGCCTGCTCGATATAGGCGAAGCGGCGCTCGAATTTGGCGTTGGCGCCGCGCAGCGCGATTTCCGGATCGGCATTGGCGTGGCGGGCAAGGTTGACGAGCGCGAACAACAGATCGCCGGTCTCTTCGGTAATGTGCGCCTGATCGCCGCGGTCCAGCGCGGCCTCGATCTCGTCGGTCTCCTCGCGGATCTTCGCCAGCACCGCGCGCGGGTCGTTCCAGTCGAACCCGACCTTGGCGGCCTTGCGCTGCAGATCCATCGCCCGCGACAGCGCCGGCTGGCCGGATTTGACGCCGGCCAGCACCGAGCTGGACGGCTGCTCGGTGAGGCCACGGCGGGCGGCGCGCTCGGCCTTTTCCTCCGCCTTGATCCGGTCCCAGACACCCTCGACATGCGACGGCGTCAGATTGCCCTCGGCGTCGGCAAACACGTGGGGATGGCGGCGGATCATCTTGCGGGTGATAGCCTCGACCACGTCGCCGAACGCAAAGGCGCCGCGCTCTTCGGCGATCCGTGCGTGGAACACCACCTGCAACAGCAGGTCGCCGAGTTCTTCGCGGAGGTCGTCGAGATCGTGGCGGGCGATCGCTTCAGCGACCTCGAACGCTTCCTCGATGGTGTAGGGCGCGATCGTCGCGAAATCCTGCTCGAGGTCCCAGGGACAACCGGTCACCGGGGTCCGGAGCGCAGCCATGATCTCGATCAGGCGGGCGATATCGCGGGAAGGGGTCATGGCGCTGGTCCGGGGCAGGAGGAGGTTTGTCTCCTATGCCGCAACCGGCGCCGCCATCCCAGCGAAAATCGCGCAGGATTTGGCGCGCCCGCCGCGCGGTGCTACAGCCATGCGCATGACCGACCATTCATCCGACAAGACCGCGCTGGTGCTGTTCTCCGGCGGGCAGGACTCCGCGACCTGTCTGGCCTGGGCGCTGGCGCGCTTTGCCCGGGTCGAAACCATCGGCTTCGATTACGGCCAGCGACATCTGATCGAATTGGAGTGCCGCTCGCGGCTGCTCGACGGATTCCGCGCCATCAGCAACGACTGGGCCGCCAAGCTCGGCGACAATCACACCCTGACAATCCCGACGCTGGCGCAAATCTCCGACACCGCGCTGACCCGCGACGTCGCGATCGCGATGGGCGCCGATGGCCTGCCGAACACGTTCGTACCCGGCCGCAATTTGATCTTCCTGAATTTCGCGGCAGCGCTGGCGTATCGGCGCGGCATCACCGACATCGTCGGCGGGATGTGCGAGACTGATTACTCCGGCTATCCGGACTGCCGCAACGATACCATCCAGGCGTTGCAGACGGCGCTGTCGCTCGGCATGGCGCGCGACATCACGCTGCACACACCGCTGATGTGGCGCGACAAGGCCGCCACGTGGCAGCTCGCGCAAGAGCTCGGCGGCGATGGGTTGGTCGATCTGATCCGCGAAGACTCGCACACCTGCTATCTCGGCGAGCGTGGGGCGCGTCACGATTGGGGCTATGGCTGCGGCGAATGCCCGGCATGCCGGCTGCGCGCCAAGGGCTGGATCGAGTACGCCTCCGGCATCTGATCCGTACTCTTTCGTATCATCGAGCCGCAACGGTGCGCGTGCTAAAGCTGGCGTCTCGATGCTACGGACATGCTCGCCATGCCGCGCTCCTTCGTTTCGATCCGCCGCCGCCAGATTCTCCAAGCAATCGGCGCGGCGCTGACCATGCCTGCTGGGACGGTGCGGCTCGCAGCCGCGCCCGGTAGCGCGGCGGCAACTCCCAAGTCCGAGAAGCTGGCGCGGCTCAGCGCTTTCTTCGAACATGAAGTCGCCGCGGGTAAGCTGCCGGGAGCCGTGGTGCTGATCCAGCAGCACGGCAAGCCGGTTTACCTGCAGTGTTTCGGCTGGCGTACTGCCGAGCGGCGTCATCGGATGACGCCGGACACGATTTTCGCGCTACATTCGATCACCAAGCCGATCACCAGTGTCGCGGCGATGATGCTGATCGACGAGCACCGACTCGGATTGCAGGATCCGCTGGCGAAGTACATTCTATCGTTCGCGCACGTGAAGGTCGGGATCGAGACCGTCGAAGACGGCAAGCCGGCGCTGAAGCTGGCCGAGCCGGATCGGCCGGTGACGATCGAAGATCTGCTGCGCCACACCTCGGGAATGACGTACGAATATATCGGCGGCGAACTGATTATGGCGGCGTATCAGCGGGCAAACCTGTTTGCTGGCCGATTCGACAATGCTGAGTTCGCGGAGCGGATGGCCCGGCTGCCGCTGGCACGCCAGCCCGGCACGCTGTGGCGCTACGGCCATTCGACCGACGTGCTCGGCCGTGTCATCGAGATCGTGTCGGGCGAGCCGCTGTACGATTTCCTCAAGCATCGGCTGTTCGATCCGCTCGGCATGACCTGCACCAGCTTTGTGCTGCGAACCGAGGCGGAGCAGGAGCGGATGGCCGCGGTATTTCCCACCGATACCGTGCTGGCCGATGCCGAGCGGCAGCGCCGCGCGCATCCGGAATGGCAGTCGGGTGGCGGCGGACTGTTGTCGACCGTCACGGACTACGCGCGGTTCGCCCAAATGTTGCTGGAAGGTGGTGAACTCGACGGCCGCCGCTATCTGAGCCCTGCGGCGTTCAAGATGATGACCACCGATCAGATCGGTCCCGGCTCCGGCGTCGAGCGCGACTACTTCTATTTTCCCGGCGACGGCTTTGGTTACGGCTACGGTCTCGCCGTGCGGGTCGAGCCGGGTGAGGCCAATCCGCCGGCGCCAGGCTCGATCGGTGAATTGAAATGGGACAGCGGCAGCGGCACCTATTTCGGCGTCGATCCGTCGCTCGACATGATCTACATCCTGATGCAGCAGACCGAGACCGAACGCGGCCGCGTAGTGCCGATGTTCAAGAAGCTGGTTTACGACGCCTTCGCCGTCAGCGACTGAACCAGCGAGCGGCCGCCCGTATAGGTCGACCATGCCGACAGCGCCATTCGGCCTTTCAGCGTCAGCGCCTTCTCCAGCACCAGCAGCGGCTGCGGTTCGCAGCCGAGCTGTTTCTTGTAGTCGTAGCCTCCGGCGCCGAGATCGAACTGCTCGATGCCGTTGTCGATCAGCCAACGGATGATCTCGCTCGCGAGCACAATGCCGGGCGATCCGCGGCTCCATTCTGCGCCGGCGTTCGCGAGCCGCACCGTCGTGCAGCTCTGCCGATGCAGCAAGCTGTAGGCGACCGCGACGACGGAGTCGCCGGACTCCATCACCGACAGCATCGCCTGTCCGCGCGAAAACACCTCGCGATAGAACCGTGCATAAGCCGGCCGGTCGAGTACGTAGCGCTTGCCGAGCGCGGCGATGCGCGCGCGCTGAAACTGATCGAGCTTGCCGAACAGCTTTGCGGTGTCGTCGCCGGGCGAGGTGATCATCCGAACCCGCACGCCGCCGAGCGCGTCGAGAGTGCGATGGTGCTGGCGCAGCGCCTTGCGGAATTTGCGCGGACGCGACTCGAGATAGTCTTCCCATGAGTGCGGCAGCGTGGTGACGTTGCGCACTGTCGAAGAGGGCGTGGATGCGAGTAGCGCCAGAGGATTGACCTTGCCACCCGCGGTCAGCGGCAGGTTGCACAGCCGCACCACGTCGACGTCGGGCATCGCCGCCAACGCGGCTGCGAAAGCCGCGGCAGCCGCTTCCGGCGTTGAGGGGGCGGCGGGGCCGAGCAGCGGCACGTTGTAGTCCGACACCGAGAGGTCGGCGAATTCGACCAGCGCCACGCCGCACACCCGGCGGATCACCAGCGGCAGCAGCATCGCGATCTCGTCGCGGAAGCTGTCGCGGACGGTGATCAGCAGCGGCTCGGCGGACGCGGAAGGCCCGAGCAGCCTCAACCAGGCGTTCAGCCAGTCGGGAGATTGAAACGGGGTGATCGCCGCGGAAGGGCCGAGCGCCGCGGCGCGTTGCAGAAACAGTTCGGAGTCGCAGGTGGCGTCGGCGAGATAGCGGCCGGCGGCATTTGCCGCCCATCGCATCGGTCGATCAAAATCGATCTGCGCCATCACCCAACTCGCTGCCGCCGCAGCCTCGCCATCCGCGATCTGTCGGCAGGCTGCAGATTAGCGCCGATCGGTTCGGTTCTCGTTGACGTCAGTGACGTACAGGCCAAACTTGTCGCATCAGCGTTAACGCGGCGGTGACTCAGCCGCCGAAAACGCTTCTGACTGTGGAAAATCGCCGGGCTGCAGCTCGATCGGATGGCCGTGCGGGGTCCGATCGGCGGCGCGGTCCCAGGCGTCGCGGTACTGATGCTGCGTCGCGAGGCTGGCGACGCCCTTGGCTGCGACCATCTGTTCCAGCGTCGCGAGCCAATGGCGGTAGTAGGTGTCGCCGCAGTCGGGATCGCCGTCAGCTTGGGCGCGGCGTATCTCGGCGGACAACGCCGCCGCCCATTCAGGCCAGGTGAACAGGCCGCGGCTGTGCAGCGTCACCGCCATTGCAAAGGCGTGGGCTTCCCAGGGCTCCCGGAACACGGGGCCGTCATCGTCGCGGGGCAGGCCCGGCACGCTGCGTGCCGCGATCGCCGCAGCCTCGGAATGGCCGCTCATCACGCCGGCTCCAGATATGAATCCCAGGCATCGACCGAGACCCGTGAGGTCGGGTCGGCATCGTCGCCCCACAACTCCCGTGCTTCGAATGTCACCGTGTACAGCCATTGCGGCTGCTCGCCGCCGCCATGCGCGTGGCTATCGGGAAACACGTGCGCGCCGTGCACCAGTTCGATCGTGCCGACCCGGCCGCGGACGTAGCGAGGCAGCCGGATATGGGTTCGGGGATGCAGTTCCTTAGCGCGGACCCGATCGCCGACGCCGAACCGGGCAGGGACCGCTGCGTCACGTTCGGTCGGCGCACCGCGCGCCAGCATTGGTGCCACGTCCGCGGCCGACAGCACCGACACATGCTTTGCCGGATGCAGCGGGCGGCCCGCATCGATTTCATCTGCGGTGACGAGGCCGCGTTCGGCCATCAGTGCTTCGAGGCCCGCGAGCCAGAGCTGATAGTAGCTCTTCGACAGATAATCGATCGGTGCACGGTTCTCGCGGGCGAACCGCGACATGTCGATGTTCCAGCCGCCGGGGCGTCCCATCGCTAGCGTCAGCGCGAAGGCACGGCGCTCCCACGCGGCATGAAACAGCGGCTCATCGCTCTCGGGCATCACCGGCCCGAAGCCGTCCATGCCGCCCATGTCGTGTGCGCCGTTCATTCCGTGATCTCCGCGGGCGTGCGAGCAAGGCCTGTGCCGATCATGCTGTCGCGGGTGACGAGGTCGGCGAGCTGATCTTCGCTGAGATCGTCGCTGCCGACCGGACGCATGGGAATAACCAGGTAACGGATTTCCGCAGTTGAATCCCACACCCGGATCGCCGTGTCCTTCGGCAGCGTCACGCCGAATTCGGCCAGCACCGCGCGGGGTTCTTTGACCACACGCGAACGATACGGCGCCGATTTGTACCAGACCGGCGGCAGGCCGAGCACCGGCCACGGGTAGCAGGAGCACAGCGTGCACACGACCATGTTGTGGGTGGCCGGCGTGTTCTCGACCGCGACGATGTGTTCGCCCTGGCGGCCTGTGTAGCCGAGCTCGGCGATCGCCGCAGTGGCGTCGTGCAGCAGCCGCTCGCGATACGCCGGGTCGCGCCAGGCCTTGGCGACCACGCGGGCGCCGTTGCGCGGGCCGACCTTGGTCTCATAGGTTTCGATCAGCTCATCGAGTGCCGCTGGATCGACATAGCCCTTTTCGGTGAGGATGGTTTCGAGCGCGCGCACCCGCAGCTCGGTCTCCGACAATTCGGAATGGTCGTGATCGTGGGGATGATGATGCTCATGGTCGGCCATGAAGTTGAGGATAGGCGGAAGTCGCGGAAGCTGTCGAGCCGGCCGTCTGCTAAGGCTGGTTCCATGCTTCCGCTGACCCGCGCCCTGACCGTTTTGCTGCTCGCCGTGATCGGGCTTGCCCTGCTGCTGTCGGGCGAAGCCTGGGCGGCGAACGGTGCCTATGCGGTCGATGCCACCGACATTTCCGAACTCGGTTCGTGCAAGCTGGAAAGCTGGTGGTCGCGAGCCACCAACGCCGACTTTTCGGCAGTGGCGAACCCGTCCTGCGTGGTGGACCTCGGTCGTCCTTTCGAGCTGACGCTGCAGGCCAACCAGGCGCGCGCCGACGGCGACTGGAGCACGACACTGTCGCCGAAGCTCAAGACCGTCCTGGTGCCGACCGCGATCGGCCGGTTCGGTCTCGCGATCGAGGCGGGCGGCTCCTACGATGCAGCCAGCGGCAACAACACGGTCGGGTTCGTGACGCTGCCGGCGACCTACCGGCTGTCCGAGACGATGCGGGTCAACCTCAACGCCGGCTGGCTGTGGGATCGGACGATCGACCAGCACTATCTCAGCTACGGCGTCGGCTTCGACTGGAAGTTCACCGACACGCTGCAACTGACGCTGGAGGGGTTCGGCCTCTCCGGCGCTTCGGACGATAGCGCCGGCAAGATCCGGCCCCGCGCGCAGGCGGGCGTGCGCTGGCGGCCCAATGAGATTTTCTCGATGGACCTGATCGTCGGCCATAACATCACCGGCGAAAATGCCCGCTGGATCACGCTCGGCATCACGGTGCGGTTTCCAGATGCGTTCAAATAGCCGGGCTGCGGCAGGCAGAGACAGCGTGGCGCCGATTGCGCTAAGATGCCGGAAAAATCCGAGGAGGTTCCGATGATCACCACCGTCGTGCAGTTTCACATGGCGACGCCGATCAGCCTGGAGGAGGCAAAGAAGCGGTTCGAGAGCAGCGCGCCGAAATACCAGAAGCTGCCGGGCCTGATCCGCAAATATTACATTCGCTCCGAGGACGGCGCGACCGCCGGAGGCATCTACCTGTGGGAGAGCCGCGAGGCTGCCGAAGCCGTCTATGGCGGCGAATGGCGCGCCCGCGTCGCCGCCTTGTACGGCGCCGAGCCGGTGATGAGCTGGTTCGACAGCCCGGTGATCGTTGACAACGCCGACGGCGGCACCATCACCACCAGCGCGGCGGCGTGATCGTGCTCAGGTCCACATCCGCCGCATTCGCGAATTGATATCCATACGCGGTCCGCGCTGCGACGCCGCTGCTGCGGTTTCAGGCGTGACGCGCGGCCAGCTGGTGCGTTCGAACAGCGGCAGCAGCCGCTCGGGGATGAACCGGGTGCGTGACGCATAAACGTGGCGATCGCCTTGGGCGTTCTGGCCATGGGTAAAGAAACGCTGCGGCACCACGAGGTGCAGATCGTCCTTCGCCCGGGTCATCGCCACATAGAGCAGGCGGCGTTCTTCCTCGATCTCGGCCGAGGTGCCAGTGCCGAGGTCGGACGGCATGCAGCCATCGACGACGTTCAGCACGAACACCTGCTTCCATTCCTGGCCCTTGGCGGAATGGATCGTCGACAGGATCAGATAGTCGTCGTCGAGCGTCGGCACACCGGCCTGATCGGAGGTTGCGTCCGGCGGATCAAGCGTCAGCTCGGTGAGGAAGCGCTCGCGTGACGGATAGCCCGAGGCGATCTGCGCCAGCTGCACCAGGTCGGCCCTGCGGGTCTCAGCATCCTCGTGAATGCGATCGAGATGCGGCGCGTACCAGATCAGCGCGCGCTCGATCTCCGCAGGCCAGCCCGCATCGCCGCTGCGCAGCTCCTGCACTGCTTCGACGAAGCCGCGCCAGTCGGCACCGGCGCGCGGCGGTGGAGGCAGGGCGGCGAGTGAGCCGAGCGGGTCGGCCGCGACTGTCATTGCATCCAGTGCCTTCTGCGCCGACGCTGGGCCGACGCCCTGCATCAGCAGCATCACCCGGAAGCCGGCGACCCGGTCGCGCGGATTCTGCACGAAGCGCAGCAGCGCCAGCATGTCCTTGACGTGCGCGGCATCGAGGAACTTGAGCCCGCCGAACTTGACGAACGGGATGTTGCGCCGGGTGAGCTCGAGTTCCAGCGGAGCGGAATGCGACGAGGTGCGGAACAGCACCGCCTGCTGCTTCAGCGTCGCGCCGCCTTCGCGGGCGTCGAGCACGCGCTCGACGATGTAACGCGCCTGATCGGCTTCATCGCGGACGCCGACCAGCAGCGGCCGCGAACCTTCGGCCCGATCGGTCCATAGGTTCTTGGTGAAACGCTCGCGCGCCAGATCGATCACGCCATTGGCGGCCGACAGGATCGCCTGGGTCGAGCGATAGTTGCGGTCGAGCGTGACCACGCGAGCGGGCGGATTGAAGGCCTTCGGGAAGTCGAGGATGTTGCGCACCGTGGCGGCGCGGAACGAGTAGATCGCCTGGGCATCGTCGCCGACCACGGTGAGGCCGGCGCCATTTGGTTTGAGTGCCAGCAGCACCCGCGCCTGCAGCGCATTCGTGTCCTGATACTCGTCCACCAGCACGTGATCGAACCGGCCGCCGATCTCTGCGGCAAATGCCGGCTCCTCCATCACCTGCGCCCAGTACAGCAACAGGTCGTCGTAATCGAGAACGTTGTGGCGCTGTTTGGCTTCGACGTAAGCGGCGAACAATTGCTTCAGTTCGGCGGCCCAGCCGGCGCACCACCGATAGTTGGCGCCGAGCACGACATCGAGCGGCTGGCCGGCGTTGACGCAGCGCGAGTAGATCGACAGGCACGTCGCCTTGGCAGGAAACCGGCTGTCGGTCTTGGAGAAGCCGAGGTCGTGGCGGACCAGGTTCATCAGGTCGGCGGAGTCTTCGCGGTCGTGGATGGTGAAGCCGGGATCGAGCCCGATCCGCTCGGCATAGTCGCGCAGCAGCCGGGCGCCGATGCCGTGGAAGGTGCCGGCCCAATGCAGCCCGCCGCTCAACGCCGAGGCGCGGTCGCCGAGCACTTTGCGGGCGATCCGTTCGACCCGGCGGGTCATCTCGGCGGCGGCGCGGCGCGAGAACGTCATCAGCAGGATGCGATACGGGTCGGCGCCGCCGACGACGAGATGCGCGACCCTGTGAGCCAGCGTGTTGGTCTTGCCGCTGCCGGCGCCCGCGATCACCAGAAGTGGCGGGCAGGCAGCTGCCCCCGCGCCGTGCTCGACGGCGCAGCGCTGCTCGGGATTGAGGCCATCGAGGATCGGAGCGGGCAAGGACACGAATCAGCGCCTGTCGGGTGAAGGATGGACGCTCCCAGATTCCTGCTTTGTTCGCAATCCCGGCATGGCGCAGGTGTGACACACAGGTGTCCACGGCGAACTGTGCGCTCCGTAGCAAAAATGTCGCGCTGCCCCGGCTATGCTCCGCCATGCATTCGGCTATCCTCGGTTGTGGCGACCGCGGGCGGCCGCCTTGGCGATGGACCCGACGCGCAAGCGTCACTGCAACAGGTGGGGAGAAGTTGATGGCAAGACGATCCATTCTGGTCGGAGCCGCGATCCTGGCGATGACCTCCGGCGCGGCCTCGGCGCTGGAGATCGACACGCTGGCGATCGAGAGCGGCAAGCTGGTGATCACCGGCAAGACCACCAAGGCCGGCCAGGAGGTCGAGGTTGTCGGTACCGGCGACAAGGCCAAGAGCTCGTCGTCGCGCCGATTCAAATTCTCGCTGTCGGACGTCCCCGAGACCTGCAAGCTCGACCTGAAGTCGGGCACCGAAACCCTGACCGGCCTGCTTGTCGCCAATTGCGGACCGCGCGGTCCGAAGGGCGAAGCGGGCGCCGCCGGCGCTCCAGGTCCGGCCGGCCCCGCTGGTCCTGCAGGCCCGGCGGGTCCCGCTGGTCCGAAGGGAGATGTTGGTCCTGCCGGTCCCGCGGGACCTGCCGGTCCGGCTGGTCCCTCAGGCGCCGTTGGCCCTGCCGGCCCGAAGGGGGAAGCCGGCGAAGCCGCGCCGAAGAACTGACCGAGCTTGCATGCGATCCGGCTGCGCGGCATCGCGCCGCGCGGCCGCGATCGTGCGAGGCTGCGCTGACGTTTGACATCGAGTCCAGCGCGCGCCAGAGTCGCTGCGGGTGGATACGACCCGCCGCTTGCGCCCCCTCAGGGAATGGTGAACGTATCAGAGCGACCCGTGCCCCTTTTGCCGAGGCGAACGGAGTCAGTAACGCAAGCATCTGACCTGATCAGTTCGCCCTGCAGAGGGTTGATGATGCGCGATTTCCGCGACGCGAAGGCCATGGCGCAGACGCTGCGCGAGGCCATCAAGCCGAAAGCCGAACTCACTCATAGCGAGAGCCTGGAGCTGATTGCCAAGGTTCTGGGCTGCCAGAACTGGAATGTGCTGTCGGCGGCCGTCCAGTCCGCAGGAGAGCCGACGCGAAGCCCCGAGCGTGAGGAGGTTCGGCTCGATCCGGCGATCCTGGATCGCTACGTCGGTTTCTACGAACTCGCCAATCAAGGCGTGATGACGATCAGCCGCGAGAGCGGGCGGCTGGTGTCGCGACTGAGCGGGCAGCCGAGCGTGCCGCTGTTCGCCGCCAGTCCGACGAGGTTCTTTGCCAAGGTGGTCGACGCGCAGATCAGCTTCGTGACTGACTCTTCAGGCGTGGCACAATCGCTGGTGCTGCATCAGAACGGTCTCGATATCCCGATGCCGCGCCTCGACGCCGACGAGGCTCGGCGGATCGAACAGCAGCTCGCTCAAAAACTGACGAGTAACCGCCCGAGTCCCGGCACGGAAGCTGCGCTGCGCCGACTGATCGACGGAATCTCCACCGGTCAGCCCAACTACGACGAGATGACTGAGGTGCTGGCCAACGCCACCAGGCAGCAACTGGCAAAGTTGCACGAGGAGATCGGCGAGGCCGGCGCGGTTCGGACCGTCGAGTTCGTCGGCGTCGGCAATGGCGGCGTTGATGTCTATCTGGTGCAGCACGAGCGGCGGCCGCTGTATTGGCGGATCGGCCTCGATGGCCGCGGCGCGATTTCGACCGCGTGGGTGGCGCCGGGGCTGTAACGCTCTGAGCGGCAGCACTCCGAAGTGCTCGATAATGAATCTTCCGGAGTCATCGAGGAGGAGGCTCGCCGCATGCGGGGTTCAGTGCATCGATGACGCTGGCAAGCTGCATCTCGCGTTCACCAGCGGCGATGGTGCGTTTCAGCACGTCGAGCACGATGGCGGCGGCGCGGCGGGCGGCATCGACCAGGCTGAGATTGCGGGCGAGGCCCGCAATCAGAAGGCCGGTGTAGAGGTCGCCTGTGCCCGCCGCCGCCAGCTCCAGGCGCGGCGACGGCAGTCGGGTGGAGGTCGCGCCCTCGAACACGATGTTCTCGAGTGAGTCGTCGGGCGTATCCACCAGCCTGCAACTGGTCACGACGACACGGGTTCCCCGCCAGGCCCGCATTTTATCGACCGTGACCTTCAGCTCGGACCATGTCGCCAGCGGGTGGCCGGCGATCAGTCCGGCCTCGAACTGGTTAGGCGTCAGCAGATCGGCGAGCGGGATGAGTTCGTTGCAGATGCAAGCGGCAACGTCATCGGGCACGAACACCCCGACATGGGAATCTCCCATCACCGGATCGCAGATGTAGGTGATGGCGGGATTGAGTTGTCGGGCTCGTCTGACGAACGCCGCCACCACCGCGCCGTTGGCACGCGAGCCGAGATAGCCGGAGACGATGTAGCGGCTGGTTTCGATCAGCCCGCGTTCTTCGATCCCGCGCAGCAGTTCGCCGACCAGCTCGGCGTCCAACACTCGGCCGCGCGTGCTCCCGAGGCCCGGATGATTGGAGAGCAACGTCGTCGGCACCGCCGCCACATTCAGTCCGTGCGCCTGCATCGGCAGCACGGCGGCGCTGTTGCCGACGTGGCCGTGCGCAACCTGGCTCTGGATCGAGATGATGGACGTCGTCATCGGCGTCGTTCCGTGGTTCATTTTGCAGCCGCCTCGGTGGCGGAGCGATCGGCTGTCGCGCCATAAGGTATGCGGCCGTTGAGCACAACATAGGCGAGTCCGCCGATCAGCAGGCCCCAGAATGCGCCGCCGATGTCGAGCAGCTTGATGTTCGCGGCCGAGGCCAGGAACGTGATCAGTGCCGCCTCGCGCGAGGTCGGGTCTGCCATCGCCCCGGCAAGGCTGCCGCCGATGGTGCCGAGCAGGGCCAGACCGGCGAGGGTGGTGATGAAGGTGGCGGGAAACGCCATGAACACCGCAGCAAGCGTGACGCCGAACACGCCGACCAGCACATAGAAACAGCCCGCCGCGATGCCGGCAATCCATCTCTTGGACGGGTCTTCGTGGGCCTCCCGGCCGGTGGCGATCGCAGCCGTGATCGCCGCGATGTTGAAGGCGTGCGAACCGAACGGCGCCATGATCAGCGAGCCGAGGCCGGTGACGGTCACGATCGGATTGGCGCTGGTCTTGAACCCGTCGTTCCGCAACACCAACATCCCCGGCATGTATTGACCGGTGAGCGTGATCAGGAACAGCGGCAGCGCGACCGACAGTAGGGCGTTGAGTGAGAACTCCGGCATGCTGAACACCGGGGCCGCAAACACGAGTTTGAGGCCGGAGAGATCAACGCGACCTTGCGTCAGCAGGAACGTGAGGCCGAGCAGCAGAATGCCGACCACGGCGTAGCGCGCGGAGAAACGCTTGAATGCGACGTAAGCGGCAATCAGCAAGCCGACCAGCCAAGGATCGACGCTGGCGCCGCCGAAAGCTCCAATCCCGAACTGCAGCAGAATGCCGGCGAGCAGGCCCGAGGCGATCCCGGGCGGGATCAGACGGATCACCTTTTCGAAATAGCCGGACAGGCCGAGCACGACGAACGCCGCCGCCGAGATCATGTAGGCGCCGATCGCCTCGGCATAGGGCGTCGTCGCCAGCGCGGTCACCAGAAATGCCGCCGCCGGCGTCGACCACGCGGTGATGATCGGCTCACGATAGTGCAGGCTCAGCAACAATCCGGTCAGTCCAACGCCGATCGAAATCGACCAGACCCAGGATGCCGTAAGCTCAGGACTGAGGCCAGCGATCTTGGCAGCCTGAAACACCAGGATGAAGGTGCCGCCGTAGTTGACGATCACGGAAATCAGGCCGGCGACGATCGGGTGGGTGAGGTCGCCGAGGCAGACCGGAGAAGACGGAGGGCGGGGCGTCATGCGGTCGCAATCCTCTGCTGGAAGCCAGACGAGCTGGATGGATTGACATCTAGCCATCAGGTGGCCTGATGTGCCCGGCCATTCTCCGCCACAAGGGCAGACCAATTGTTCAAGCACTCCCAGCTCGAATCCGTCAAAGCTTGGGTCGCGCATCCGGCTCATGCGGCGATGCCGCTGCACGCGCGGGTGCAACGTGCCATCCGCCAGCTGATCGTCGATGGTGCGCTGGGCGCTGGCAAGCCGTTGCCGGCATCGCGTGCTCTTGCTCAATCGCTTGGAGTGTCGCGCGATACGATCGAAGTTGCGTATGGCCAGCTTCACGCCGAGGGCTTCATCGAGCGGCGGGTAGGCAGCGGCAGCTTCGTTGCGGAGATGACGGAATTCACGCCGGGCCGCCGCCTGGCGCAGCGGGACACGCTGCTCCGCAACCAGGCGCCGAAGCTCAGCAAGCGCGGAGCCGCGATGTTCGGCAGCGGCGGCATTCGCGAGCAGCTGTTGCCGCGGCCGTTCGTCCATGGCGTGCCGGAAACGCGGACGTTTCCACTTCAGCTCTGGGAGCGGCTGGAGCGCCAGGTCCGCAAGGAGATGGGTGCGCAGACCCTGCTTCACTGCGATCCGCAGGGCAGCGAGCCACTGCGCCGCGCCATCGCCGACTACGTCAACCTCGAACGCGGGGCCCGCGCCTCCGTGGATCGCGTCCTGGTGCTCACCAGTTCGCAGCAGGCCCTGTCGCTGTGCGCAAATATGCTGCTCGATCCCGGCGACCGGATCTTCATCGAAGATCCGGCCTATTACGGCGCGCGCAAAGCGTTCGATGCCGCAGGTGTGGATTGCGTTCCGATTCCGGTCGACCGTCAGGGCCTCAGCGTCGACCAGATCACGGCCCAGCCGCGCCGGGCCAAGGCGGTGTTCCTGACGCCGTCCCACCAGTTTCCGACCGGCGCGACGCTGGCGCTGGACCGCCGCCTCGCACTGATCGAATGGGCAACGCGGCACCAGACCTGGATCGTCGAAGACGACTACGACAGCGAATTTCATTACGCCGGCAAGCCGACGGCGTGCGTGCAAGGTCTCGATCCTCACGATCGGACGATTTACATCGGCACCTTCACGAAATCGCTGTTTCCGGGCCTGCGTATCGGATACGTCGTGCTGCCGCCGCAGCTGGTGAAGCCGATGACGGTTGCGCGCACGCTGCTGGATGGTCACAGCGCCTCGATGGCGCAGTTGACGCTGGCCCGATTCATGGAGGGCGGCCATTTCGGCGCGCATGTCCGCACCATGCGCGGTGTCTATGCGACGCGTCTGGACGTCCTCGTCCGCCTCGTCCGCAGACATCTGTCCGGCTTTGTCGAGCCGCGCGTTCCGGTCGGCGGCCTGCAACTCCCCTGCGTGCTAACGTGCGACTTGCCGGAGCGAACTGCGGTCGACGCAGCACGCCGTGCGGGGATCGAAGTGCTCGGGCTGTCGGGGCTGCATCATGCCCGCGACGGCGAGGCCGGCTTCCTGATGGGCTTTGCGGCGTACACGCCGCTCGAAATCGAAGGCGCCGTCAAGAAGCTCGCCAAAGCGCTTCGGGCGGCAACGAAATCCTGAAGCTCCGGCGCGAATGGGGCGTCCTCAATTGGTCCGGTCTGGTTGAAGGAAGTGGAGGGGAGAGCCAGACCACGACGTGCTATGTTATGCTGACTTACTGTAGCCGCGGCCTCATACCGGAAGGACAGCCGGCCGGCCTCACTGATCGGAGGCGGATGGATACGATGCCTGCCAACCTCCAGCTTTCCCCGGACGATATCGCACGCTTCGGCGCGGATCCCGCCGCTATCTTTGCCGCCAATTTGACGCTGGTCCGCGAGCGCATCGCGGCCGCCTGCGATCGCTGCGGCCGGAGCACCGAGGATGTCCGCTTATTGCCGGTCACCAAGACGGTGCCGGCGAATGTGCTTCGCCTGGCCTATGCGGCCGGCATCTCGGAGTTTGGTGAAAACAAACTGCAGGAGGCCCGTGACAAGCGCGCCATCCTCGCGGATTTGCCGATCTGCTGGTCGATCATCGGTCACCTCCAAACTAACAAGGTGAAGTATCTGGTCCGGTTCGCTTCCGAATTCCACGCGCTCGACAGTCTGCGGCTGGCCGACGAGCTCAATCGTCGTCTGGATGCGGAGGGGCGGGATCTCGACGTGTTCGTGCAAGTCAACACCTCGGGCGAGGCAAGCAAATACGGCCTTGCACCCGGCGAACTCGTCCCGTTTGTCGAGCGTCTGTCCGACTATCCGCGGCTCAAGCCACGCGGCCTGATGACGCTGGCGGTCTTCAGCGCCGACACCGAACGTGTCCGCGGCTGCTTCCGGCTGCTGCGCGATCTGCGGGATCGCGCCACGAAAATTCATCCAGGCCTGACGCAATTGTCGATGGGGATGTCCGGCGATTTCGAGGTCGCGATCGAGGAGGGCGCGACCGTGGTGCGGGTCGGACAGGCGATCTTTGGCGCGCGGCCGACCGCCGACAGGTTCTATTGGCCCGACGCAAGCGTCGATCGGTAGTGCGGCACACCGAACCTCAGCGCTGGTCTTCCTTGCGCGGCTTGCGCTTGGCGCTTTGCCGCACGTCGTCGATGCGTCCTTCGGCGGTGTCGCGGAACAGGGCGGCGCGGACCAGCTGCATCAGCGTCACCGGCGTGGTGATGGTGACGAAACCGAGGATCAGTACCTCGTGCAGCAGCGGCCGCATCTGCAGCAGCGAGAAGCACAGCATCGACGCGGCGACGATGAAGGCCGTGCCGAGTGTGGTCCCCAGCGTCGGCGCGTGGGCGCGCTGGTAGAAGCCGCGCAGCCGCAGCAGCCCGATCGATCCGATCAGCGTGATGCCGGCGCCGAACAACAGCAGCAGTGCTACGATCCATGCCGCCCATGCTGGAAGATCCGCCGCGTGGGTCATTCGATCACCTCGCCGCGCATCAGGAATTTCGACAGGGCCACGGTGCCGACGAAGCCGAGCAGGGCGATGATCAACGCCGCTTCGAAATACACGTCGGTGCCGGTACGGATGCCGACGGTCAACATCAGCAGCATGGCGTTGACGTACAACGTATCGAGTCCAAGCACGCGGTCCTGGGCGCGGGGCCCAACCAGCATCCGATAGGCAGCGCAGGCCATGGCGAGGGCGAGCATCACCTGCGCAATCACGACCGACCAGGTCAGCACCAGACTGCTCATTCGAAGATCTCCAACAGCAGACGCTCGTAGCGCCCCTTGATGCGTTCGACCCACTCGCTCTCGTCGACCAGATCGAGCACGTGAAGCTGCAGCACGCCGGTCTCCCGGGTGAAGTTCACCCACAGCGTGCCGGGCGTCGAGGTGATGATGCAGGCCAGCACCGCGAGCCCCTGACGGCTGCGCAGATCGAGCGGGATATCGACGAAGCCGGAGGTGATGTTGTCGCGCTGGCCGCCGAGGATGATGCTGGCCACCGCGATGTTGGACCGCACCACGTCGATCAGGACCAAACCCGTCAGCCGGATGATCGCGCCCGGATTGCGCACGCGGTCGGAGTCCGATTGCAGCAGGCTGAGTAGCCAGCCGCCGATCCACGCGAACAGGCTGCCGAGCAGGATCGGTCCGAGCGCGATGCTCTGGCTCAGCCATAGCCACATCGCCAGCAGGCACAGCGAGATCAGTGGGAAGGGCAGCACCCTGTTCATGAGCCGCCTCCGGTCTTCACCCGCGTCGCAACCGGCGCCAGCACGCTGTCGGTATAGGCGGCCGGCGCATGTAGCGAATTGGCCGCGCCCTGCATGTAGGTCATCGCCGCCTGCGGCTGCACGGTCATCGCCGCGCAGCCGAGCAGCAGGAGTGCGATCGGGACGATCTCCGCAAGCCGCACCCGGGGATCGGCCCGCTCGCTGGGCGTCCACAGCGTCCGGATGCCGGCGCGGGTCATCGCGATCAGCATGGTGAGACCGGACGCCATCAGCAGAGCCAGCAGCGTCCAGTGCAGCGGCGAGATGCTGCCCCTGGTGTCTTCGCCGAGCAGCGCGGTCAGCATCGCGAATTTGGCGATGAAGCCGGACACCGGGGGCAGACCGGCGATCACTGCGGCGCAACCTACGAAGCACCAGCCGAGGATCGCCATCGAGGCGGGAATCACCATCCCGACTTCCTCAGCGTCCGGATCGTCAGGCATGTCTTCGCCGTAGGCTTCGCGCGTCACCGCCAGCATGTCGGCACCGGGATCGCGGCCGCGTTCCAACAGCTCGATCAGCATGAAGAACGCGGCGATCGCGAGTGTCGAACTCACCAGGTAGAATAGCGCCGAGGCTGTGACCGCAGGGTTGCCGGATGAGGCCGCGACCGCCAGCACGGTGCCGGACGACACCAGCACCGCGTAGCCGGCGAGCCGCGAGATTTCCTGCGATGCCAGCGCGCCGATCAACCCGAACAGAATGGTGGCGATGCCGGCGGCGATCAGCCACTCGCTGCCGAACAGCGCCGAAGCGCCGCTGCCGGCGCCGAAGAACAGCAGCGACAGCCGCAGCAGGATGTAGATCCCGACCTTGCTCATGATCGCGAAGATCGCCGCGACCGGTGCCGCTGCGGCCGCATAGGTGGTCGGCAGCCAGAAGCACAGCGGCCACATCCCCGCCTTGACCATGAAGGCGACGCCGAGCACGGCGGCGCCGGCTTCAAGCAGCGCCCGGTCCTGCGCCGGCACCTGCGGAATCCGGATCGCCAGATCGGCCATATTCAGCGTGCCGGTGACGGCGTAGATCAGGCTGACACCGATTAGGAACAGCACAGAAGCCGTTAGGTTGATGGCGATGTATTGCAGCCCGGCCCGCACCCGTGCCTGCCCCGAGCCGTGCAGCACCAGGCCGTAGGACGCGGCCAGCAGCAGCTCGAAGAACACGAACAGATTGAACAGATCGCCGGTCAGGAAGGCGCCGTTCAGCCCCATCAGCAGGAACTGCATCAGCGAATGGAAATGTGCGCCGACCCGATGCCACCGCGCCGTCGCGAAGATCGTCGACGCGAAGGCGAGCACGCTGGTGAACGCCAGCATCAGCGCCGACAGCCGGTCCGCCACCAGCACGATTGCGAACGGCGCCGGCCAGTCGCCGAGACGGTACACCGCGATCGGCGCTGCGCCGGTCGCAGTGGGGAGATCCGCGGCGCGCATCAACAGCAGCGCGATGATGCCCATGATCACGATCGAGGCGAGATTGGCGAACGCCTTGATCTGCTGATAGCGCTCGTCGATCAGCAGCATCGCCGCGCCGACGAACAGCGGCAGCAGGATCGGCAGGATGATCAGATGGTCGGTCCAGCTTGTCATTCGTGGTCCCGGCCGTCGACGTGGTCATTTCCGGTCAGGCCGCGCGATGCCAGCAGCACCACCAGGAATAGCGCCGTGGTGGCGAAGCTGATGACGATGGCGGTAAGCACCAGCGCCTGCGGCAGCGGATCGGCGAACGCCTGAGGATCCGCGATCTGTCCCTTCTCCAGCACGGCGGCAGCGCCGACCTTGAGGCGCCCCATGCTGAAGATGAACAGGTTCACCGCGTAGGACAGCAGCGCCAGGCCGATGATCACCTGGAAGGTGCGCGGTCGCAGCAGCAGCCAGACCCCGCAGCCGGTCAGCACGGCGATGGCCAATGAGACGATCAGTTCCATCGGCCGGCCTCGGGTGTTGCGGCGCGGCCGCCGGAGGGGCGGCGATGGCCGCGGATCGATTGGTGGGCCAAGGCGAGCAGCATCAGCGCGGTCGCGCCGACCACCAGCGAGAACACGCCGAGGTCGAACAGCGCGGCGCTGGCGAGTGGCACCTTGCCGATCAACGGGATCTCGGCATAGGCGAAGGCCGAGGTGAGGAACGGACGTGCCAGCGGCAGCGCCGCGGCGCCGGTGAACAGCGCCAGCAGCAGACCGATGGCGATCCAACGCAGCGGATGGATGCGGAGCCGCGCTTCAATCCAGCGGGCACCGCCCGCCATGTATTGCAGGATCAGAGCGGCCGCCATCGCGATGCCGGCGACGAAGCCGCCGCCGGGCTGATCATGACCGCGCAGTAGCAGATACATCGCCGCGATGAAGATGAACGGAAACAACAGCTGCATGATCATCGCCGGCACCGCGAGATAATCGGCGATGGTGTCGCCCTTGCGGCGATCGGCGTCGGCGTCGTCGTGTTCGTCCTGCAGCCGCTGCTGCTCGGGGATGTCGATGCTGTCGGCGGCGGGGCGGAAGCGGCGGAGCAGGGCGAACACTGTCAGCGCCACCACCGCCAGCACGGTGATCTCGCCGAGCGTATCGAAGCCGCGGAAATCGACCAGGATGACGTTGACGACGTTGGTGCCGCCGCCGTCCGCGTAAGCGTGGCGCATGAAGAACTGGGCGATGCTGTCGGGCGCGGCGCGGGTCATCACCGCGTAGGCCAGCAGCGCGACGCCGATGCCGGCGGCCGCTGCAATCGCGAGGTCGCGGATCCGCTGCACACGCTTGAGCACGCTGCGGTTGGCGGTGATCTCGCCGGTCTCAAGCTGCTTCGGCAGCCAGCGGAGCCCGAGCAGCAACAGCACCGTGGTGACGATCTCGACGCCGATCTGGGTCAGCGCCAGGTCGGGTGCCGAGAACCAGACGAAGGTGAGGCAGGTGGTCAGCCCCGATCCGCCGATTAGGATCAGCGCCGCCAGCCGGTGGAATTTGGCCACGGCGGTGCCGCCGAGCGCGCAGGCGATGCCGACCGCCCACACCACGGCGAGCGCCGGATCGATATCGTTGAACGCGACCGGCGCGAGGCCGAGACCGCGCATCAGCACTGGAACTGCGGCTGCAATCAACGCGACGCAAATCAGCAAAAGCAGTTGTGGCTGCAGCCGGCGGGTGCCGAACACGCGCTCGATCGCGCGGGCCCAGCGCCACGACACCGTCACCAGCACGAGGTCGAACACCCGCTGGGTCTTGAAGCGGCCGGCGAACAGCGAGCTTGTCAGCCCCTGCTGCAAGGGCTCGCGCAGCATTACGTACAACAGAACGCCGCCGATCAGCGCGATCACGCTCATCAGCAGCGGCCAGTTGAAGCCGTGCCAGACCGCGAGGCTGTAATACGGCGTCGCGGCGCCGAGCACCGCATGTACCGCAAGCTGCAGGAAAGGCCCGATCGTCAACGACGGCACGATGCCGACCACCAAGCAGGTCAGCACCAGCAGCTCGACAGGAAACCGCATCCAGCGCGGCGGCTCGTGCGGCGTGCGGGGCAGGTCGACCGGCGGCGGGCCGAAGAACACTTCGCGGATGAAGCGCAGCGAATATGCCACCGTGAACATGCTGGCGAGAGTGACGATATAGGGCAGGGCGTCGTCGAGCAGCGAGCCGTCGTGGGTCTCGATCGTCTCGGCGAAGAACATTTCCTTAGACAGGAAGCCATTCAGCAGCGGCACGCCGGCCATCGCCGAGGCGGCGACGATCGCCAGCGCGCCGGTCTTCGGCATGAACTTCCAGAGGCCGCTGAGCCGGCGCAGATCGCGCGTGCCGGTTTCATGGTCGATAATGCCCGCTGCCATGAACAGCGACGCCTTGAAGGTCGCGTGGTTGAACACGTGGAAGATCGCGGCCACCAGCGCCAGCGGGCGGTCGAGGCCGATCAGCAGCGTGATCAGGCCGAGATGGCTGATAGTCGAGTAGGCCAGCAGGCCCTTCAGGTCGCGCTGGAACACTGCGAGGTAGGCGCCGACGATAAAGGTGGCGAGGCCGGTGGTGCCGACGATCCACAGCCATTCATTGGTGCCCCCCAGCACCGGCCACAGCCGCACCAGCAGGAACACGCCGGCTTTCACCATGGTGGCGGAGTGCAGATAGGCGGAGACCGGCGTCGGCGCCGTCATCGCTCGCGGCAGCCAGAAATGGAACGGAAACTGCGCGCTCTTGGTCAGCGCGCCGAGCAGGATCAGGATCAGCGTCGGCACGTACAGCGCGTGGGCTCGGACCTCGGTGCCGGCTGCCAGGACGGCGTCGAGGTCGTAGCTGCCGACGATATGACCGAGCACCACGACGCCGGCGAACAGGCACAGCCCGCCGGTGCCGGTGATGGTCAGCGCGACGCGAGCGCCTTCACGCGCCGCGGCGTTGTGGTGCCAGTAGCCGATCAGCAGAAACGAGAACAGGCTGGTGAGCTCCCAGAAGAACACCAGCTGGATCAGATTGCCGGACAGCACGATGCCGAGCATCGCGCCCATGAAGCCCTGCAGGAACGAGAAGAACCGCGGCACCGGATCGGACGGCGACATGTAGTAGCGCGCGTACAGCACGACGAGGGCGCCGATCGCGGTGATCAGGCAGGCGAACGCCCAGGCGAAGCCGTCGAGCCGCAGCGTGAAGTTCAGGCCGAACTGCGGCAGCCAGTCGAGCTGATAGCGGATCGGCGCAGCATCGGCACCGGGATACAGCGGCACCAGCAGGAACAGACAGCCAAGCGCGACGGCCGCCGCGAGCCAAGCCTCGGCGTTACGCGCGTTGGCAGGCAGCAGCGCCGCAAGCAGGCTGCCGGCGAACGGGAGAAGGATCACCGCGAGAAGAAAGACGTTCTGCGGCATTCCTCGGTCCTTCCAATCCTGTTCGTCGCTCCGCAGCCCTTTCGGCAACGTTCTTGGTCACGATTCATTTTATGGGGTTCGAAGGCGCCCGGAGCAAGACCAATGAGCCAGATTGGCTGGCCGCGATGACCATTCGGGGCCGCCGCCGACGGTCCGAAACGTCGCACCAAGCGTGCGTGGACTGATACCGCGGTGCGCCCGTCCTGACGGGGCCTGTGCCCGGGATGACTCGTAGTTTGGTGACGGCGCGGACGTTCGTCGGTCCGACGTCGGTGCGACGTTTTACCCCACGTTTCGCCGGTCCAGCGTCAGGCTCGCGACGGTCGGCGCAAAGACGTCCGCAGGCGATCGCTGCACAGTGAGGCCGCACCGCGAGTCGGTGTGGATCGTCGGCAGCGGCGAGGGCGCTGCAGTCGACGAACGAGTGAATGAAGGAGCTTCTCGAGTGGACATTCCGCGGATCTTTACCGTCAGCGAAAGCGCGCATCGCATCCACAATCCGTTCACCGCGGAGAAGCTCGCGGCGTTCGGCGCTTCGCTGCGGATGGAGCCGGGGACTCGCGTACTCGATCTCGGCAGCGGGTCAGGCGAGATGCTGTGCACCTGGGCCCGCGATCACGGGATCAGCGGCACCGGGATCGACATGAGTCCGTTGTTCACCGCGCAAGCCCAGCTCCGCGCCCGCGAACTCGGCGTCGCCGATCGGGTCACGTTCGTTCATGGCGATGCCGCCGGCTATGTCGCCGATGCGAAAGTCGGCGTGGCGGCCTGCGTTGGTGCCACCTGGATCGGCGGAGGCGTCGCCGGCACGATCGAGCTGCTCGCGAATAGCCTACAGGACGGTGGCCTGATTTTGATCGGCGAGCCCTACTGGCTGCAGCTGCCGCCGACCGAGGAGGTTGCCCAGGGTTGCCGTGCCCAGGCGATCTCGGACTTCCTGCTGCTTCCGGATCTGATCGCGTCGTTCGACGCGCTGCATTACGACGTCGTCGAAATGATGCTGGCCAGTCAGGACAGCTGGGACCGGTACGAGGCCACCAAGTGGCTCACCATGCGCCGATGGCTCGACGCCAATCCCGACGACGAGTTCGCGCCTGAAGTCCGTGCCGAGCTGACCACGTCGCCGGAACGCTACACGCGGTACGGCCGCGACTACCTCGGCTGGGGCGTGTTTGCGCTGATGGCTCGGTGAGCCAGCCTCGATCGGCTTCCAGCCCAAAGCGGTTGCACTGCCGTGAGCCAAGCCTGGGGCAAATCCGGCGAGGGCCTCCAAGCGGTCCGCGCGTCTGGGCTACCGGCCGCCGATCGACGGAGCAGCTTCCGTCGTCGCTCTGGTCCGGCATGGCCCTGATGGCTGGGCCGCCGCAGTTGGCCGGACGTCGTTCGCGATAGCCGGATCCAGTAGGTACGCCGCATGCTCAAGGCTCGGACGTCGAGACTGGTGGAGCTTGAAGGCGCGACTTCATCGAGCGGCAGCAACACCATTGCAGCGTCCGGCCGGTCGTATTCCCCAATCCGTAATTCGCATAAGGTATATTATGGAATATAAAAATTGATCAGGTTTGCCAGATGCTTGTCTGGCATACACAACGTTCAGCCTGCACAGCGCTCCGTGATTGCGGCTTCCAGTTTTGTCGACGCCTCGAAGCCGCGAGCCTCTAGACACTGGTCGCCGAGCCGATCGCTGCATCCTCGACGCCGCGATCAACGAGGACGCGTGCGGCTCAGTCATGCCGCCGCCTTGCGGCAGGCTCAGCCGTGCCTCTGGACGCCTGCGCGACGGTCGCCCAAGCTGTCCGCCAGTCGTGCATCGCTCGGACCTTGGGCCTCCGGTGCCGACCGATCCGTCTCGGTCCCGGCGCGCCAGGCCGTCCGGCCGCAACCTTGGTCCGGTCGATGGCCTGGCCATCCACCGGCGGCTCAAAATCGCTTGACCGGACCAGCCGAAATGATGACCAAGGGCGCGTCGACATTTCGGGTGCGTTCTCACAAAAAGACCACGCGGGCAGGAGGAAGCGAGATGAGTTTTTCACGCAGGAGCTTGTTGAAGGCGTCGGCGGCGGCAGCCGCGATCGGTGGCATCGGTGCGCCTTGGGTGGCACGGGCCGCTGAGGCCGAATTCAAGTACAAATACGCCAACAACCTGCCCGACACTCATCCGCTCAACGTTCGCGCCCGCGAGATGTCGGCAGCGATCAAGGCCGAGACCGACGGCAAGGTCCAGATCGACGTTTTCCCGAACAACCAGCTCGGCTCCGACACCGACATGCTCAGCCAGATTCGCGCCGGCGGCGTCGAGTTCTTCACGCTGTCAGGCCTGATCCTGTCGACCCTGGTGCCGGCGGCATCGATCAACGGCATCGGCTTCGCATTCCCGGACTATGAGACGGTCTGGAAGGCCATGGATGGCGAGCTCGGCGGCTACGTCCGCGGCGAGATCCAGAAGGCCGGCCTGATGGTGATGGACAAGATCTGGGACAACGGCTTCCGCCAGACCACGTCCTCGACCAAGCCGATCAACGGCCCGGACGACTTCAAGGGCTTCAAGATCCGCGTGCCGGTGTCGCCGCTGTGGACCTCGATGTTCAAGGCGTTCGATGCAGCCCCCGCCTCGATCAATTTCAGCGAAGTCTATTCGGCTCTGCAGACCAAGGTGGTCGAAGGCCAGGAAAACCCGCTGGCGCTGATCTCGACCGCCAAGCTGTACGAAGTGCAGAAGTACTGCTCGCTGACCAACCACATGTGGGACGGCTTCTGGTTCCTGGCCAACCGTCGCGCCTGGGAGAAGCTGCCGCCGGACGTGCGCTCGATCGTCGCCAAGCACATCAATGCTGCCGCGGTGAAGGAACGCGAAGACACCGCCAAGCTCAACGCGACGGTCAAGGAAGAGCTGACCGCCAAGGGTCTGCTGTTCAATCAGCCGCCGGTGATGCCATTCCGCGACAAGCTGCGCAGCGCAGGCTTCTACGCCGAGTGGAAAGGCAAATACGGCGATCAGGCCTGGTCGCTGCTCGAGAAGTCCGTCGGCAAGCTGGCGTAACGGCTGGCCGATATGGCGAGCGCCGACGCTTCCCAGCTCACCGCCGGTGAACGGCTCCACGCGCCGCAGCGTAAGACGCTGATCGGCGCGCTGGAGGCTGGGCTCGGCCTGATGGTCGAGATTCCGGCGGCGATCCTGGTCGTCGTCGAGGTCGTCGTGCTGTTCGCCGGCGTGGTATCTCGTTACGTCTTCCACAGTCCGCTGATCTGGTCCGACGAGTTGGCGTCGATCCTGTTTCTGTGGCTGGCGATGTTCGGCGCGGCGGTCGCATTCCGCCGCGGCGAACACATGCGGATGACAGCGATGGTGGCGGGGGCCTCCCCGCGCCTGCGCGCCTGGCTCGATCTGGTCGGCATCTGCGCGGCGCTGGCGTTCCTGCTGCTGATCGCCGCGCCGGCCTACGAATACGCCTACGAAGAGAGCTACATCACCACGCCGGCGCTGTCGCTCGCCAACAGCTGGCGCGCCGCGGCGTTGCCGGTCGGCATCGCGCTGATGGCGCTATTCGCGGCTCTGCGGCTGATCCGGTTCGGTGATCTCAAGCTGGTGTTCGGCGCGGCGCTGACCGTCGCGCTGCTGATCGGCGCGTTCTGGTTGGCGCAGCCGCTGTTCAAGCCGCTCGGCAACCTCAATCTGGTGATCTTCTTCGTCGGCGTGGTGGCGACTTGCGTGTTCGCCGGTGTGCCGATCGCGTTTGGATTTGGCCTGGCGATCTACGGCTATCTGGCGCTGACCACCACGACGCCGTTGCTGATCCTGGTCGGCCGGATGGACGAGGGCATGAGCCACCTCATCCTGCTGTCGGTACCGCTGTTCGTCTTCCTCGGCCTGCTGATCGAGATGACCGGCATGGCGCGGGCAATGGTGGCGTTTCTCGCCAGCCTGCTCGGCCACGTCCGTGGCGGCCTGCATTACGTGCTGGTCGGCGCGATGTATCTGGTGTCCGGCATCTCCGGCTCCAAGGCCGCCGACATGGCCGCGGTGGCGCCGGTGCTGTTTCCCGAGATGAAGGAGCGCGGCGCAAAGCCGGGCGATCTGGTCGCCCTGCTCTCTGCCACCGGCGCCCAGACCGAAACCATTCCGCCGAGCCTTGTGCTGATCACCATCGGCTCGGTCACCGGCGTGTCGATCTCGGCGCTGTTTACCGGCGGCCTGCTGCCCGGCGTGGTGCTGGCGATCATGCTGTGCGGCCTGGTGTGGTGGCGCTATCGCGGCGAAGACCTCAGCCACGTCAAACGCGCGCGCGGCAGCGAGATCGGCAAGGCCTTCATCGTCGCCCTGCCCGCGCTGGCGCTGCCGTTCGTGATCCGCGCCGCCGTGGTCGAAGGTGTCGCCACCGCCACCGAAGTTTCGACCATCGGCATCGTCTATGCCGTGGTGGTCGGCATCCTGGTGTACCGCAAGTTTGATTGGCGCCGGCTGCGGCCGATGCTGGTCGAGACCGCCGCGCTGTCGGGTGCCATTCTGCTGATCATCGGCACCGCCACCGGTATGGCCTGGGGCCTGACGCAGTCCGGCTTTTCGCGCGCGCTGGCCGCGGCGATGACCGGCCTGCCCGGTGGCTCCGCCACGTTCCTTGCGGTCTCGATCGTCGCCTTCGTCATTCTCGGCAGCGTGCTGGAAGGGATTCCGGCGATCGTGCTGTTCGGGCCGCTGCTGTTTCCGATCGCCCGCGCCGTCGGTATCCACGAGGTGCACTACGCCATGGTGGTGATCCTGGCGATGGGCATCGGATTGTTCGCGCCGCCGTTCGGCGTCGGCTATTATGCGGCCTGCGCGATCGGCCGCGTCGATCCCGCCGAAGGCATGCGCCCGATCTGGGGATATATGCTGGCGCTGTTGATCGGCTTGATCGTGGTCGCGGCGATCCCGTGGATCTCGATTGGATTCTTGTAGAGGCGCTGCGGGGAGAACGCAGCGGCGCCGTCGTGAAGTGAGAGGCAGGTCGTCATGAGCACCCCGCAAGGTCATTACAGCATCGGTTTGGACAAGACCCCGGCCAACTTCGTGCCGCTGTCACCGCTGAGCTTCCTGGAGCGCACCGCCAACGTTTATCCGGAGCTGACCTCCGTGGTGTACGAAGGCCGGCACTACACCTGGAAAGAAACCCGCGCGCGCTGCCGCCGCTTCGCCTCCTGGTTGACCCGCAGCGGCATCGGCCGCGGCGACACCGTCGCGGTGATGGCGCCCAACGTGCCGGCGATGGTCGAAGTGCACTTCGCGGTGCCGATGGCAGGCGCGGTGCTGAACGCGCTGAACATCCGGCTCGATGCTGCGGCGATCGCGTTCCAGCTCGATCACGGCGGCGCCAAGATCATCCTGGTCGATCCGGAATTTTCCAGCGTCGTCGCCGAAGCGCTGAAGCTGATGACCAAGCCGAAGCCGCTGGTGATCGACGTCGACGACAAGATGTTTCCCGGCAGCCACCGCATCGGTGAGCTCGAATACGAATACGCCGTCGCGTCCGGCGATCCGACCTTCGCCGGCCATCGGCCCGAGGACGAGTGGGACGCGATCTCGCTCGGCTACACCTCCGGCACCACCGGCAATCCCAAGGGCGTCGTCACGCATCATCGCGGCGCGTATCTCAATGCCGTCAGCAACATTCTCGCCGGCAATCTCGGCCAGCATCCGGTGTATCTGTGGACGCTGCCGATGTTCCACTGCAACGGCTGGTGCTTCCCGTGGACGATCGCAGCCGCTGCCGGCATCAACGTCTGCCTGCGCAAGGTCGATCCAGCCAAGATCTTCGAACTGATCCCAAAGCACGGCGTCACCCACATGTGCGGCGCGCCGATCGTCTATAACGCGCTGATCAATGCACCGGAGGCGCCGAAGGGCACTGCGACGAAGCCGGTCGTGGGCCTGATCGCCGGTGCTGCGCCGCCGATGGCGGTGCTGGCCGGCGCCGAGACCATCGGCATCAAGCTGACGCACGTGTACGGCCTCACCGAAGTGTACGGCCCCGCCTCGGTCTGCGCCGAGCAGCCCGGCTGGGACGATCTGCCGGTCGCCGAGCGCGCCAAGCTGAAGCGCCGCCAGGGTGTGCCCTACCCGATGCAGGAAGCCGTCACCGTGCTCGATCCGGAGACGATGCGGGAGGTGCCCCGCGACGGCGAGACCATTGGCGAGGTGATGTTCCGCGGCAACATCGTGATGAAGGGTTATCTCAAGAACGAGAAGGCCACCAAAGAAGCGCTCGCTGGCGGCTGGTTCCACACCGGCGACCTCGGCGTGCTCGACGCCGACGGCTACGTCATTATCAAGGATCGCTCCAAGGACATCATCATCTCCGGCGGTGAGAACGTGTCGTCGGTCGAGGTCGAGGACGTCCTCTACAAGCACCCGGCGATCCTTTTCGCCGCTGTGGTTGCCAAGCCCGACCCGAAATGGGGCGAAGTCCCCTGCGCCTTCGTCGAGCTGAAGGACGGCGCCTCCGCCACCGAGGCCGAGATCATCGCCTATTGCCGCGAACACCTCCCCGGTTTCAAGACCCCGAAGAGCATCGTGTTCTCGTCGATCCCGAAGACCTCGACCGGCAAGATCCAGAAATTCATGCTGCGCGATCAGGTGAAGTCGGCGAAGGCGATTCTGGAGTAGTTACTTCGCCCCAGTGTCATTGCGGGGGCGACCGCCAAGGACGCCCCACTCTCGTTTGTCATTCCGGGGCGCGCGCAGCGCGAACCCGGAATCCCGAGGTGTTGAGCAAGGCCGTGCATGTTTCAGATTCCGGGTTCGCTCGCTGTCGCGAGCGCCCCGGAATGACCGGTTGAGAGGTCAGCCGTCTATCTCCAGCCGCATCCCATCGAACCCCGGCACCACGCCCTCAGGCAATTCCTTGCGCAGCGTCTCGTAGTCGATGTCAGCGTGCATGTTGGTAATCACGGCGCGCTTCGGTTTGAAGCGGGCGATCCATTTCAAAGCGGTTTCAATGTTGAAGTGGCTGGCGTGGTGCTTGTAACGCAGGCCGTCGATGATCCAGAGGTCGAGGCCTTCAAGGGCGCTGAAGCTCTGTTCGGGGATGTCGTGGACGTCGGGCGTATAGGCCGCCCCAGCAATCCGATAGCCGAGCGCGGGGATATCGCCATGCTTCAGCAGAAACGCAGTCAGCGTCAGGTCGCCGCCGGCGCCTGCGATCGTCTTGCTGTCGCCGGCCTCGATCTCGCGCGATTCCAGGATCGCCGGATATGAGCTGCCCGGCGCTTGTTTGAAGCAATAGGCGAAACGGTACAGCACGTGCTCGCCGGTCGATTGGTTGAGATAGACCGGGATGCGCCGCTTCATCGCCATCACCACGGAGCGCAGATCGTCGATGCCGTGGGTCTGATCGGCGTGCTCGTGGGTGAGGAACACCGCGTCGAGATGATCGACGTCGGCGCTGATCAGTTGCTCGCGCAGGTCCGGCGAAGTGTCGATCAGCACGCGGGTGATGCCACCCTCCGGCGTGATGCGCTCGGCCAGCAGCGAGCAGCGCAGCCTCCGGTTTTTCGGGTTGGACGGATCCGCGGCGCCCCAGCCGAGCGCGGGGCGCGGCACGCCGGCGGAGGAGCCCGAGCCGAGGATGGTGAGCGTCAGCGTCATGCGGCGACCCCGATTGTCAAAGGCGTCATGCGGCGGCGGGCGCCGGCACCTTGCCGAACAGGCGGAAGAAGTTCTCGGTCGTCTGGCGGGCGATCTCGTCGAGCGACACGCCGCGGACCTCGGCCAGCACCTTGGCGGTCTCGACAACGTAGGCCGGCTCGTTGCGTTTGCCGCGATATTTGCCCGGCGCCAGATATGGCGAGTCGGTCTCGACCATGACGCGGTCAGCCGGCAGTTCGGCAGCGAGATCCCGCAGCGTCTGCGACTTCTTGAAGGTGAGAATGCCGGTGAAGGAAATCATCAGTCCGAGGTCGATGGCCTTCATCGCGAGGTCGCGACCGCCGGTGTAGCAATGCAGCACCGCGCGAAAAGCTCCCTTCCCCATTTCGTCTTCGAGGATCTTGCCGCAGTCCTCGTCCGCCTCGCGGGTGTGGATCACCAGTGGCAGCCCGGTCTCACGCGCCGCCGCGATATGGGCGCGGAAGCCGCGCTCCTGCGCAGGCCGCGAGCCCATTTCGTAGAAGTAATCGAGCCCGGCCTCGCCGAACGCCACCACCTTCGGATGCTGCGCCAGCTTCACCAGCTCCTCGGTGGTGATGCCGTCTTCCTCATCGGCATGATGCGGATGGGTGCCGACCGAGCAGTACACGTTGGGGAACCGCTCGGCGATCGCCACCAGGTCCGGCAGCTTCTTGACCCGTGTCGAGATCGTCACCATCCGCCCCACCCCGCTCGCTTCGGCGCGGGCGACGATGCCGGCAAGATCGTCGGCAAAGTCGGGGAAGTCGAGATGGCAATGGCTGTCGACCAGCATGGCGTCAGCTTGCCGCCGGCTCGACGTAGCGCGGGAAGATCGGCGCGGGGGCCGGCAGCGGCGTGCCCGGCACGATCCGGGTCGGCAGCGCCGCGAAGTCGCGCGAACCTTCCGCGACGCCGAGGATGTCGAGCAGCTTCGCCGCCGAGGTCGGGATCGCCGGCTGCGCCAGGATCGCGATCTGCCGCAGCACTTCGGCGGTGACGTACAGCACCGTCTTCTGCCGCGCCGGATCGGTCTTAGCGAGCGCCCACGGCGCTTCGCCGGCGAAGTAACGGTTGGCTTCCGCCACCACCGCCCACACCGCGTTCAGCGCCTGATGGATCTGCTGCGTCGCCATCGCGGTCCGGGCCTGCGCGATCATGGCGTCGGCCATCGCCAGGATGGCGCTGTCGGTTTCGCTGAACGCGCCGTGCTCCGGCACTTTGCCCTCGCACTGCTTGGCGATCATGGTGAGCGAACGCTGCGCCAGATTGCCGAGGTCGTTGGCGAGATCGGCGTTGATGCGGTTGACGATCGCCTCGTGATTGTAGCTGCCGTCAGAACCGAACGGCACCTCGCGCAAGAAGAAGTAGCGCACCTGATCGACGCCGTACTGGTCGGCGAGATTGAACGGGTCGACGATGTTGCCGACCGACTTCGACATCTTCTCGCCCTTGTTGAACAGAAAGCCGTGGGCGTAAACGCGCTTCTGGATCGGGATGCCTGCCGACATCAGGAACGCCGGCCAATACACCGCATGGAAGCGGATGATGTCCTTGCCGATGACGTGAACGTCGGCCGGCCAGTAATGCCAGTTCTTGTCGGATTCATCCGGGAAGCCGACGCCGGTGATGTAGTTGGTCAGCGCGTCGACCCAGACATACATCACGTGCTCGGGATCGCCTGGCACCTTGACGCCCCAGTCGAACGTGGTGCGCGACACCGACAGATCCTTCAGCCCGCCCTTAACGAAGCTCACCACCTCGTTGCGGCGCGCGTCGGGGCCGATGAAGTCCGGCTGCTCCTCGTAGAGCTTCAGCAGTCTGTCCTGATAGGCCGACAGTTTGAAGAAGTAGCTCTTCTCCTCGACCCACTCGACCGGTGTGCCCTGCGGGCCACGGCGAACGCCGTCCTCGCCGACGACGGTTTCATCCTCGGCGTAATAGGCTTCGTCCCGGACCGAGTACCAGCCGGAATAGCTGTCGAGATAGATGTCGCCGCTGGCCTGCATCCGCTTCCAGATTTCCTGGACGGACGCGTGATGCTGCTCCTCGGAGGTGCGGATGAAACGGTCGTAGGAGATGCCGAAGCGATCATCCATGTCGCGGAAGCGGCCGGCATTGCGGGTGGCAAGCTCAGCCGGCGTCATCCCCTCGCGCTGCGCGGTCTGGATCATCTTCAGACCGTGCTCGTCGGTGCCGGTCAGGAAGAACACGTCCTTGCCGTCGAGCCGCTGGAACCGGGCCAGCGCGTCGGTCGCGATCGCCTCATAGGCGTGGCCGATATGCGGCGCGCCGTTCGGATAGGAGATCGCCGTGGTGATGTAGAATGAATTTCGCTGCGCCATCTGCGCGGACGCCTTTCAAATCTGGATCGGTTGAGCGCGGCGGCGCTGACCATGCCGGGCGATCGATCGCCGGATCGGCGTCAGCGCACCGCCTCCGCGAGAAGCCCGAACACCGAAAATACCAGCGGTTTCCGCTCGAGATTGTAGGCTTCGGTGTCGCGTGCGGCGCGGCCGATCTTTTCCCATACCTCCGCCAGCCGTGCAAGGCGCGGCAGTTCCGCGTTCGGATCGGGCGTGCGCAGCCGCGCCGCGACCCAGCGGTCGACGCCATCGACAAACGCCTGCAGAGTCGCGCGATCGGTCCCGCCGATCGCATCGCCAAGCGCGTGCAGCGCGCGGGGATCGACATTCGGCAGGCTGTCGAGCAGCGCGGTCGTGGTCTGCTGCAGCGACAACGCGCCGCCGCCCATCAGCATCAGCGCGCGCGCGACGCTGCCTTCGGATGCCGCGGCCGCTTCGCCGAGCTGCGGATCATCGCGCTCGAGACCGGCCGCATCCGCCGCTGCGGCGATCACGTCAGCGGTCCCGAGCGGGCGCAGCATCAGCTTGCGGCATCGCGATTGGATCGTCGGCAGCACGCGCGCCGGCGCATTCGACAGCAGCAGGAACAGCGAGCGCTGCGGCGGCTCCTCGATCACCTTGAGCAGCGCGTTCGCCGAATTGGCATTCAGGTCGTCAACGGTGTCGACGATGCACACCCGCCAGCCGTCGATCGCCGCGGTGGCGCCGAAGAACGAAATCGTCTCGCGCGATTCATCGACAGTGATGACGTTGCGCAGCACGCCTTTGTCGTTGACCGAACGCTCCAGCGTCAGCAGCCCGCCATGGGCCTCGGCCGCGATATGGCGCGCCACCGGGTGATCGGGATCGATCGCCAACGAGGCTGCGCTCTGCACCGCGTCCGATTGCGGCTCGCGATGCGTCAGCACGAACCGCGCCATCCGGTACGCCAGCGTCGCCTTGCCGATTCCCTGTGCGCCGCCGATCAGCCAGGCATGGGCAATCCGCCCGCCGCGATAAGCGTCGAGCAGCGCCTGCTCAGCGGCGGCGTGACCGTACAGCTCCGTGGTCTCGCGCGGATGCCGGACGGTGTTTTCCGGCGCCGCTGCCTTCGAGGCGGCCTTGCGGGCACTCATGCCGATTTCGCCCCGCTGCGGGCTGGCTCCAGCAGACGTAGGCGTACCGCCTGCCAAATCCGGTCGGCGACCTCCTCCGGCTCGGCGTTGGCATCGATCAGCACGCAGCGCTCCGGCTCCTGCGCGGCGATCTGGCGAAATACCTCGCGCAGGCCACGGTGGAAATCGATCGCCTCGGACTCGAACCGGTCCGGCGTCTCGCTGCCGCGGCGCACCGCGGCGCGCGCCAGCCCGATCTCCACCGGAATATCGAGGATCACGGTGAGGTCCGGCTTCATGTCGCCGATCGTCACCTGCTGCAGCGCGTTGAGCAGATCCAGGCTGACGGCGCCGAGCTTGCCCTGATACGCCCGGGTTGAATCGTAGAAGCGGTCGCACAGCACCCATTCGCCGCGCGCCAGCGCCGGCTCGATCAGGGTGCGAACATGGTCGTCGCGGGCGGCGGCAAACAGCAGCGCCTCGGCATCGGCACCGCCGATCAGCTTGCCGATCCCGGCCAGCAGCGCGCTGCGGATCGCCTCCGCACCGGGCGAGCCGCCGGGTTCGCGGGTCACCAGCGTGCGCAGTCGAGCCTTCTCCAACCGCTTCGCCAGCAGCCTGATTTGGGTCGACTTGCCGGCGCCCTCGCCGCCTTCAAAGGTGATGAAGCGCCCGCGCAATGAACGATTTGTCGGCTTCTTTTGAACCATGGTCAGAGCTTTGCCATGCCGGCCCGCACCAGGCCGATCGCCAGCTCGCTGGCGCCGTCGAGCGCGCGCCGCATGGTTGAGCCGACCGGATCGGCCTCGGCCGCCTTCAGCGGCACCTCGACTGCCAGATTGGGGCCTCGCCACACCCGGACCATTCCGACCCGTTGCCCGGACTCGACCGGAGCCGGCACCGGCCCCTGATACACGATCCGGGCGATCAGCTTGTCGCTGCCGTTCTTGCGCACCATCACGCGGACCGGCTCGGCCGGCGTCAGCGGGACGTAGCGCTTCTCGCCGCCGAACACCCGCGCGTAACCGATCGTCGCGTCATTAGCGAACAGCGACCGCGACTCGAAATTGCGGAAGCCCCATTCCAGCAGCTTCTTGGCTTCGCTGGCACGGTCGTCGGCATCCTCGAGACCGTTCACCACCACGATCAGCCGCATCCCGTTCTGCACCGCCGAGCCGACCATGCCGTAGCCGCCCTCCTTGGTGTAGCCGGTCTTGAAGCCGTCGGCGCCCGGCATCGCGCTCAGCAGCGGATTACGATTGGTTTGGCGGATCTTGTTCCAGGTGAACTCCTTCTCACCGAACAGCGGGTAGTATTCGGGATAGGTCAGAATGATGTGGCGGGCGAGCTTCGCCAGTTCGCGCACGCTCATCTTGTTGTCGGGGTTCGGCAGCCCGGTGGAGTTGGCGAAGGTCGATTGCGTCAGCCCGATCTCGCGCGCCCGCTTGGTCATCTGCTCGACGAATGCCGCTTCGCTGCCGGCGATGCCCTCGGCCAGCACCATGCAGGAGTCGTTGCCGCTCTGAATGATCGCGCCGTGCAGCAGATTGTCGACCGAGATGATGCTGTGGATCTCGGCGAACATCGTCGAGCCGCCGGCCGGCGCGCCGCCGTTGCGCCACGCATTCTCGCTCACTCGGTATTCCTGAGTGAGCTGGAGTTCGCCGGCCTTCAGCAGATGAAACACGGTTTCGACCGTCATCAGCTTCATCATGCTGGACGGTGCGCGCAATTCGTCGGCGTTCTTCTCGAACAGCACACTGCCGCTTTCGGCATCGACCAGGATGGCGCTCGGCGCCTGAGCCTCGAAACCGGAATCGTCCTTCTTGGCGCCCTGCACGCTCTGATTGGCGGCGTTCACCGGCCCTGCCCCGATCGCCACGGCGATCAGGCCCGCCAACAGGCCGCGCCAAAGGGACGAGCGCGGAGAAAGCAGCGAAGTCAGGACGGCCATCGACGGGATTCCAGGGCAACGTTACGACCGCCGGCCGTGCAACCGGCGCGGCCGTTTTCGATTGTGGTGACGGACGATCAATCCTACCGTGAGCGCAAGCTCGCTTCCACACAAACTCAATAACAATCAGGGCGGATACACCATGGCTTCCACACGCACTGTCACCGTCAATGGCATCGAGCTGTTCCTGCGTGAACAGGGTGAAGGTCCGTTGGTGGTCCTGTGCCACGGCTGGCCGGAACTGTCGTATTCGTGGCGGCACCAGATCGGCGCGCTCGCGGACGCGGGCTATCACGCGGTGGCGCCGGACATGCGCGGCTTCGGCCGTTCCTCGGCTCCCCAAGCGGTCGAAGCCTACAGCATCTTCGATCTGGTGGGCGACATGGTGGCGTTGGTGGCCGAACTGGGCGAAACTCGCGCCGCGATCATCGGCCATGATTGGGGCGCACCGGTTGCCTGGCACGCGGCGCAGTTTAGGCCGGATCTGTTCGCGGCGGTCGCGGGCCTCAGCGTGCCGCCGCCGTGGCGCGGCAAGGGCCGGCCGCTGGACCTCTTGCGCGCCGCCGGCATCACCAATTTCTATTGGCAGTATTTCCAGAAACCTGGTGTCGCCGAGGCCGAGTTCGAACGCGATGTCGCGGGAACAATGCGGGGCATGCTGTGCGGCGGCTTCGCCGACCCGGCGCGCTCACTGTTCGTGCCGGAAGGCCGCGGCTTCGTCGGCCGGTCAGCCGCCACGTTGCCGCTGCCGAGCTGGCTGACCGAGGCAGAACTCGCCTTCTTCACCGAGAAATATAAAGAGAGCGGCTTCCGCGGTGGCCTCAACTGGTACCGCAATATCGATCGCAACTGGGAGCTGACCGCGCCCTGGCAAGGCGCTCAGATTCGCCAGCCCGCCGCGTTCATTGCCGGCAGCAACGACCCGGTGATTTCCGACAAGATGAGCGGCAAGCATCTCGCCGCGATCGAGCGGGTGCTCCCCAATCTGAAACAGAAGCTGATCATCGACGGCGCCGGACATTGGATCCAGCAGGAAAAGCCCGCCGAAGTGAATGCGGCGCTGATCGCGTTTCTGAAGGAGAACTACTGAGACGATTGGAGCGGCTGGATCTCGCCGCTCAATACAGGCCGCGGGCCGACAGCAGGTTGCCGATCTCGTCGTTGCGGCGGACCGGGGCGCTCGCTGGCTCTGCATCGGCTTCTTCGGAGCCGACGTTGTAGGAGACCGCGCGCGGGTTCGGTGCCAGCGCCTGCCGGTTCGAGCGGCTGCTGCGCGAGGCCGAGACTTCGGTGGTGGCGCCGACTGAGGCGACGTCCATCGAGGTGTTGCCGAGCGAGTATGGCCGCCCTTCCGGTAGCGGAATGTTGCCGTGGATGCGGCCGCCGCCACTGCTGGCGCTCGCGCTGCCGAAATCCGGCACGAAAGGCTTGGCCGACGCGATGCGGACGCCGGTGGGCGCCGGGGCCGGTTCGCCCTGACGCAGCGTCGCGATCAACTGCCGGTCGTCGGAGCCTTCGAGCGGTGCCCGGCCGACATATTCGACCCGCACCTTCGCGGTGCCTCTGTGTTTGAATTCAAGCAGTTCGGCGGCTTTGTTCGAAACGTCAATGAGCCGATTGCCGTGGTAGGGTCCGCGGTCGTTGATGCGCACGATCAGCGACCGGCCGTTGGCCATATTGGTCACCCGGGCGTAGCTCGGGATCGGCAGGGTCGGATGCGCCGCCGACAGCGACGCCATGTCGAACACTTCGCCGTTGGCCGTCAGCCGGCCATGGAAGTCATCGCCGTACCAGGAGGCCAAGCCTTCGGCACGGTAATGCGGATTCTCTTCAGGAACGTAGGTGCGGCCGGCAACGACGTAAGGCTTGCCGACCCGATAGGTGCCGCCGCCCTTCGGCACGGGCTCGCCAAAGGCGACCACGCGCGGGCTCGACGACACGCCGTATTTCGGATCAAGCCGGCTGAATTGGCCGTTCTGGGCACAATTGGCAAGGACAAGACAGGCACCCGCAGCGACCACGACACGCGCGGCACGGCCTTTGGAATCTCGCTCGCGAATCCCCATGAGTCCCCGAATACCATTCCCGCAGCCCGCGCCCAACTCGGCGCTTCCCCAGCCACGACCGATGCACGCCCATTCCGGCATCGGTTGGGACCATATCGCACAGCGAACACGGCGAAAATGGGACCAGTCAAACTTGATCGATTGATGGTTAAGGCTTTTTCGGTCCGCCAACGGCCCCGCCCAACGCTCTTCATCGCACGCTTGCCCCCGCACGCCGATTCGCGGAACACTGCGCCGCAGAGTGAAAGGACCGCCTGTGACCGCCCCCCTTCTCGATCGCACTCCGTCCCGCACAGATCTCGCTTGGGCGATCGCCCTCGGGGGCATTGCAACCGTGTCGTTCGCGGCGCTGCTCTATGCTTCGTGGCAGTTCGCCGGCACGTTATTCCTGATCTTTGCCGGCGTGCTGTTCGGCGTCTTCCTCAATGCGCTGACCGAGCTCACGGGTAAGCTGGTCGGCGGGCCACATGGCCTGCGGCTGGCGCTGATCTGCCTGGTGCTGACCAGCCTCACGATCGGCGTGGCATTTCTCGGCGGCAACACCATCAGCCAGCAGGCCAAGGCGCTGTCCGGCACGATCAAGACTCAGATCGTCAACGTGAAGGCGTTCCTTGAGCGCAATGGCGTCGACACCGGCTTCCTTGAGCTCAACACCACGCCGAGCGCAGCGCATCCCGAAACCACGACACCCGTTCAGCCACGCAACCTGCCGAGCGCCGGCGAGATCGCTTCCGGCGGCGGCGCGATCGTCAGCCAGACCCTGAAGCTGATCCTCGGTACCATCGGTGCCGTCGGCAACTTCTTCATCGTGATGTTTCTCGGGCTGGCCTTCGCGGCGCAGCCGTCGGTGTATCGCAACGGATTGGTGCGGATGGTGCCGCGGCGCTATCGGGCGCAAGCCGACGTCATCGTCACCGACACCGGCGAGATGTTGAAGCGCTGGCTGCTGGCACAGCTGATCACCATGATGGCGGTGTTCGCCGTGACCGCGACCGGTCTGTCGCTGATCGGCATTCCTGGAGCGTTCATCCTCGGCATCCAGGCCGGCCTGCTCGCCTTCATCCCGACCGTGGGCGCGATACTGGGCGGGCTGATCATCGTGCTCGCCGCGATCGGCTCCGGCTGGATCGCCGTGGTCAGCGCCTTCGTGCTGTTCCTCGGAGTCCACGCGCTTGAAAGCTACATCCTGACGCCGTTGATCCAGCGTCAGGCGATCGACATCCCGCCGGCCACGCTGTTCGCGATGCAGATCCTGCTCGGCATCGTGTTCGGGCTGTGGGGGCTGGCGCTGGCGTTGCCGCTGATGGCCATCGGCCGGGTCGTGCTCGACCATCTGCGCGGCGAGGAACCGGCCGAGCTGATCGCTCCGGCCGGCGCCGCACCGCTGGCGATTACGCCTGAGACGTAAGCACTGTCTCGGTATGCTCGACATCCGGCGGCGCGGCGAAGAAGCCGCCGACCAGGCCGCGCCACTCGGTGAAGTTCTCCGAGCCGCGGAAGTCCACGGTGTGGTTCTCCAGCGTCTGCCACTTCACCATCAGGCGGTAGCGCTGCGGCTTCTCGATCGACTTGTGCAGCTCGAAGCCGCAGAACCCTTTGGAGCGGCCGAACGCCTCGCGCGCCTTGGCGACCGCGGCTTCGAAGTCGGCCTCGCTGCCGGGTTTGACGTCGATCTGTGCGATTTCGGTGATCATGCGCGTTCGCCTCGTCCGTGATGGGACGAGCGTCTTATCGCACCGGGCGACGCAATTGAAGCGGTCGGAAGCGGCGGCTTAGGCCACCGCCTGCCCGACCTCGCCGCCTCTTGCGACAACCTGATGCTCGCGTGCCTGCGCAGCCTTGCGCCGGCTCTCCTCGAGCGATACCGGCTGCTCCACGGTCGCGACCACGCGGTTTCGGCCGCCGCGCTTGGCTTGATAAAGCGCGGTGTCGGCCGCGGCGAGCAGCACCTCGAGTTCGACACCGGCCGGCCCGCCGGCGACGCCGATCGACACCGTGGTCGCCACCGGCGCATCGTCGACCTCGATACCGCAATTCTGGAACGCCTCGCGGACGCGGTCGGCCGCGGTGACCGCCTCGTCGATCGGGCACGGCAGCAGCGCGGCGAACTCCTCGCCGCCGATCCGGCCCGACAGATCCGAAATCCGTAGCGAATTGGTAACGATGGCAGCAAACAGCTTCAGCACTTCGTCGCCGGCCGGGTGACCGAACCGGTCGTTGATCGACTTGAAGTGGTCGATGTCGAAGATCAGCGCCGACACCGGCCGGCCGGCTATCGCTTCGCGCTCGATCATCCGGGCGCACGCTTCGGAGAAGCCGCGACGGTTGAGCATGCCGGTCAGCGGGTCCAGCGCCGCGGCGGTCTTGTGCAAGCTGACCGAACGCTCGGATACCAGCATAAAGATCACGAACACGGTGCCGATCGCGTACAGCACCAGTTCAACCGCAAACAGCACCACCCAGACGTTGCCGGCAAAGCCGGAATGCGGCGACGGCCACAGATCAGCCAGCACGATCGGCAGCATCAGTACGGCGCCATGCAGCAGCGGCACCACCATCGTCGGCCAGCGCCGATGCATCGCTTTGCGACGTTCGGCGGCGAGCTGGCTGGCGGTCAGACCGGCATAGGCGGCGACGATCGCGGCGCCGATCGTCATCCGCAGCGCGTCCTGTTCGGGCGGTAGGCTGGTGACGGCGGCAAGCCAGGCAAGCGCGCCGAGGAACAGCCCCGGCCAGTTCGGCTTCAGGCCATGGAACACCCGGGCCGCGTTCCACATCATGCCGCAGGCGATAAAGCCGAGGCTGGCCATCGCCAGCGTGATCACCTCGCCGAACACCGGCGTGAGGATGGTCCACAGCGCCACCGTGATGGCTCCGAGCAGGTAGGCGTTTCCCCACCAGTTCAGGGCGATGATTTTCTCCTGGCGGCCGAAATAGTGCAGCATCACACCGAGCATCGCGCAGATCAGAGTCGCAACAAGGAACAGTGTCGAGATATCGAGCGACATGATGGGTACTCGGTGATGGCTTCCGGTGATGGCATTTCAACACCGCGGGCGCGGCGCTGATCCCCTCATGCAGGCGATTTGACTCCGGGTGAATTGAAATCGCGTTTGTTCGACAGGTCCGATTTGTCCGATAACTCGCTGGAAATTGCCGACAATTTGCGTGCAAAGCCGCGGTCGCCGGTAAGCTTGGCCCCGGCCGCTTGCACCATTCCAAACGGCAATAAAAAAGGGCGCCCCGCGGGGCGCCCTTTGGATCGACCGATGAGACCGGGAAAGATTAGCGCTTCGAGAACTGGAAGGAGCGGCGGGCCTTGGCCTTGCCGTACTTCTTACGCTCGACGACGCGGCTGTCGCGGGTCAGGAAGCCGCCCTTCTTCAGCACGCTGCGCAGCTCCGGTTCGAAATTGGTGAGCGCCTTGGAGATGCCGTGACGAACCGCACCGGCCTGGCCGGACAGACCGCCGCCAGCGACGGTGCAGATCACGTCGTACTGGCCGGCACGGGCCGCGGCGACCAGCGGCTGCTGGATCATCATGCGCAGCACCGGACGGGCGAAGTAGGTTTCGACCTCACGGCTGTTGACGGTGATCTTGCCGGCGCCCGGCTTGATCCAGACGCGAGCGACCGCGTCCTTGCGCTTGCCGGTGGCGTAGGCGCGACCGAACTTGTCGACCTTCTTGGTGTAGGTCGGCGCGTCCGCGGCAGCGACGGTGGTCTTCAGCGCGGCGAGCTGGTCGAGAGACTGCATGGTCTCGGACATCTTATGCGGCCCTCATGTTCTTGCGGTTCATCGCACCGATGTCGAGCTTCTCGGGCTGCTGAGCTTCGTGCGGGTGTTCGGCGCCGGGATAGACGCGCAGGTTGCCCATCTGGACACGGCCGAGCGGACCGCGCGGGATCATGCGCTCGATCGCCTTCTCAACCACGCGCTCCGGGAAACGACCTTCGAGGATCGCCTTCGCAGAGCGCTCCTTGATGCCGCCGATGAAGCCGGTGTGATGGTAGTAAACCTTGTTGTCGCGCTTGCGACCGGTCAGCACCACCTTCGAGGCGTTGATGATGATGACATTGTCGCCGCAGTCGACGTGCGGGGTGTAGGTCGGGAGGTGCTTGCCGCGCAGGCGCATCGCGACCAGCGTGGCGAGCCGGCCGACCACGAGACCGGTGGCGTCAATAATGACCCACTTCTTCGTGACTTCGGCGGGCTTGGCCGAAAACGTCTTCATGAGAATGATCCATGACAGGGGGAATTCGGTGCACGAAGCACCGGACTGCGGGCGCTTGTAGAGAAGCACCGCTTGCGCGTCAATCCCTCTGGGTCTGAATTTCGCCTGTCAAACCAGATGGTTACAAATACGGTGCAATAATACCTTCTAAAACATCAAGCGACTGGAATGGAATAGGTCGACGTCACATGGGCGATCGGATCCGGCGAGGTGCCGGACAGCAGCGTCACCTCCCCGACCGCCAGCCGCCGGCCGAGCTTCAACAGCTTGGCGACCGCCACGACGTCCTGGCCGGGCTGGCCCTTCCGCAGGAAGTTGATGTTGAGATTGGTGGTGACGGCGAGCGCGACGGGACCGATCGCCGACAGCAGCACAACGTACATGGCGAAATCCGCCAAGGCCATCAGGGTCGGCCCCGAAACGGTGCCGCCGGGGCGCAGCATCCGGTCGCTGTAGCGCTGCCGTAACAGAGATGTGCGACCATCGGCGGTCTCGATCGAAATGTCACCGTGGCTGAACGCCTGCGGGAACTCGCGCTGCAGAAATTCTTCGAGTTCAGCTACGCCCATCCTCGCATGTGTCATGTCGTTCCCGCCCCTGCTCTCGCTTCGTTCGGCTTGTTACAATAAGGTGACGCTCGTTCCCAGCGCTTCATTTTGTTCCCGGACATCGCCATGACCGTGTTGCCTGCTTTCGCTGCGACCCAGCCTTCACCGATTCTGTTGCGCGAGACCGTCGATGGCGGTGTTGCAGTGCTGACGTTGAACCGACCGGCGGCGCGCAACAGCCTGTCGCTGGAGATGATCGACGATCTGCACGCGGCGCTGGATCTGATCGGCCGCGATGACGGCGTGCGTGTCGTGGTGATCGCCGCCAATGGACCCGCGTTCTGCGCCGGCCACGACCTCAAGGAGCTGACCGCGCATCGCAACGACGCCGATCGCGGGCGCGCCAGCTTCACCCGGATCATGACCGCCTGCAGCGCGATGATGCAGGCGATCGTCAAGCTGCCCAAGCCGGTGATCGCGGCGGTGCAAGGCGTCGCCACCGCGGCGGGCTGTCAGTTGGTCGCGAGCTGCGATCTCGCGATCGCGTCCGAGCAGGCGACCTTCGCGACGCCCGGCGTCGATATCGGACTGTTCTGCTCCACCCCGATGGTGGCGCTGTCCCGCAACGTGCCGCGCAAGAACGCGATGCACATGTTGCTGACCGGCGAACCGGTCGGCGCCGACGAAGCGCGCCAGATCGGCCTGATCAATCGCGTGGTGCCGCACGGCAACGAGCGCGCCGCGGCCGTGGCGCTCGCGGAGCAGATCGCCGGCAAGTCGGCCCATACCATCAAGATCGGCAAGGAAGCGTTCTACCGCCAGGCCGAGCTCAACCTCGCCGACGCCTATCACTACGCCTCGCAGGTGATGGCCGAGAACATGATGGCCGCCGACGCCGAAGAAGGCATTTGCGCCTTCCTGGAAAAGCGCCCGCCGGAATGGAAGGATCGTTGATTAGCTCTTTCGACCATGCCCCGTCATTGCGAGCGAAGCGAAGCAATCCAGGGCCAAGCACCGGAAGCTGGATTGCTTCGTCGCTTCGCTCCTCGCAATGACGGACTTGTAAGATGAACCACGACAGCTACCCCGACAGCTACATCCGCGCGATCCTGAATGGTGTGAAGACAATTGCGATGGTCGGGGCATCGCCGCTCAACGTGCGGCCGAGCTACTTCGTGTTCAAATATCTCACCGAGCGCGGCTACGACGTCATTCCGATCAATCCCGGACAGGTCGGCAAGAGCCTGCTCGGCAAGCCGTTCGTGGCGTCGCTGAAGGAGATCGACCGGCCGCTCGATATGGTCGACGTGTTTCGCGGCTCCGCGCATGTGATGCCGGTCGTCGACGAGGTGCTGTCGCTGTCGCCGCTGCCGAAAGTGATCTGGATGCAGATTGGGGTGCGCAACGACGAAGCCGCCGCAAAGGCCGAGGCTGCCGGCCTCAAGGTGGTGATGGATCGCTGCCCGAAGATCGAATACGGCCGGTTGTCGTCGGAGATTTCCTGGATGGGGGTGAATTCGCGCACCCTCAGCGCTAAGCGCGCGCCGATTCCGGTCAAGGGAATGCGGCTGTCGCTCGATCGTCAGAGTGTCGCCGGCGCCAATACCGCCGCGTCCGACCGCGCCGTGAAGAGCCGCAACGAGGCGGGCTGAACGCCGCAGCGCGGCTGCCCCGCCCGCGCTTGACCTGATCCGGGGTTCCGATCAGATAGCTCAACCATCAGCCAGAGTACGGAGGGATCGACCATGACCGAACGCAACCCGGGATTCGCGACGCTCGCGGTCCATGCCGGCGCCCAGCCCGATCCCACCACCGGTGCGCGCGCGACGCCGATCTATCAGACCACGTCTTACGTGTTCAACGATGCCGACCACGCCGCCTCGCTGTTCGGCCTGCAGGCGTTCGGCAACATCTACACCCGCATCACCAACCCGACGACGTCGGTGCTCGAAGAGCGCGTCGCCGCGCTGGAAGGCGGCACCGCCGCACTCGCCACGGCGTCGGGCCACGCCGCGCAGCTCGTCGCGCTGCAGCAGTTGATGCAGCCCGGCGACGAATTTATCGCCGCGCGAAAACTCTATGGCGGGTCGATCAATCAGTTCACCCACGCCTTCAAGAGCTTCGGCTGGAACGTGGTGTGGGCCGATACCGACAATGTCGCCAGCTTCCAGCGTGCAGTGTCGCCGAAGACCAAGGCGATCTTCATCGAGTCGATCGCCAATCCGGGCGGCAGCATCACCGACATCGAGGCGGTTGCTGAAGTCGCGCGCAATGCCGGCGTGCCGCTGATCGTCGACAATACGCTGGCGACGCCCTATTTGATCCGCCCGATCGACCATGGCGCCGACATCGTGGTGCATTCGCTGACCAAATTCCTCGGCGGCCATGGCAACTCGCTCGGCGGCATCATCGTCGATGCCGGCACCTTCGACTGGTCGAAGGACGGCAAGTATCCGATGCTGAGCGAGCCACGTCCCGAATATCACGGCCTGAAGATCCAGGAGACGTTCGGCAATTTCTCGTTCGCGATCGCCTGCCGCGTGCTCGGCCTGCGCGATCTCGGCCCGGCGCTGTCGCCGTTCAACGCCTTCATGCTGCTGACCGGGATCGAGACGCTGCCGCTGCGCATGCAGAAGCACTGCGAAAACGCCAAGGCGATCGCCGAATTTCTCTCGACCCACAAGGCGGTCGATGAGGTCAACTACTCCGGCCTCGCCTCCAGCAAATACGCCGCCCTCGCCCGCAAATACGCGCCGAAGGGCGCCGGGGCGGTGTTCACCTTCAGCCTCAAGGGCGGCTATCAGGCCGGCGTCGATCTCGTCGCTAATCTGAAGCTGTTCTCGCATCTGGCCAATGTCGGCGACACCCGGTCGCTGATCATCCACCCGGCCTCGACCACCCACAGCCAGCTCGACGACGCCCAGAAGACCGCGGCTGGTGCCGCGCCCAACATGGTGCGGGTGTCGATCGGCATTGAGGACAAGGACGACCTGATCGCCGACCTCGACCAGGCACTCGGCGGCTGACCGGGAAACACTGGAGCAGCGTCGTCGAGGAGGCGGCGATGAGCAGCGGTCATTTCGAACTGCGGCGGCTGGAAGCGCTCAGCAACACCGTGTTCGGCGTCGCGATGACGCTGCTCGCCTACCAGGCGCCGCGCGAGAAGTTCGCCGGCGGCGATCCGCAGTGGCACGAGATCTGGCACGTCTACGGTGCCTTCGTCTCGACGCTGCTGCTCAGCTTCATCGTCGCCGGGATGTTTTGGTACAGCCACCAGCAGCGGCTGGCCTACGCCACACACGCCGGCCGCAGCGAGGTGATCGGCAATCTGTTCTTCCTGTTGTCGATCATCCTGCTGCCGGTGACCTGCGGCCTTTACGGCAACAACTACGACTCGCCCAACGTCACCACGCTGTACAGCTTCAACCTGTGGCTGATCGCGCTGTTCAACACCGCGCTCTGGGCACTTGCGGTCGCGCCGCGGGGCGACTGGCTGAAGCTGGCGACGCCGGCATTTTCGTTCGTACTGTTCACCTTTGCGACGTTGGTCTGTCTGGTCGAACCGCACTGGCCGAAATTCATCTGGCCGCTGGCGTTCCTGTCGCCCGCAATCAGCGCGTGGGCCGAGAAGCGGCGATAGCGACACTTGATGACGGCACTCGTTGCCGCGATCGAGGTCGCCGGGGGCCACCACGACTTGGCGGCCCCGAGGATCGTGACGCAGATCCACTCGAAGAACGGACTGACCAAGGCTCCCCCGGGACTAAGCCTGGCCGGGATCGACCAGAAGCTTGATGCAGGCGTCGGCCTTTGACAGCGTCGAGAAGGCAGCAGCCACGCCCCCGCGTCCGACCGTCCCCGAGATCAGGGGAGAGACGTCGCAGTGTCCCTCCGCGATCGCGTGCAGCGTGGCGGCGAATTCGGCGGGGCTGTAGCCGAACACAAACCGCAACGACAGCTGTTTGTTGATCGCCAGCGACGGCTCGATCGTATCGCTTTCCATGCAGACGCCGACCACGATGATGGTCGCCGTCGGCGGGGATTTCTCGATCAGCTGCTGCAGCATGCCCGGCACGCCCACGCATTCGAACACCACGGCATCGCGGATCGTGCGTCCCTGCAGCGTCGCGGCGCTGAAGCTCGCCAAAGTGGCTGGAACATCGAGAGCCTCCCAGCGATCGTGCGGCGAATGCTCGCCGGGATCAATCACCACGTCGGCGCCGAGTGCCACCGCAGCGGCGCGGCGGTGCGGAGAGAAATCGCTGGCGATGACCGGACCAATCCCCCGCGCCTTGAGCGCCGCGATCACCGACAGACCGACCGGCCCGCAGCCGATCACCAAGGCCACGCTGCGCGGTGTCAGCGGAGCACTGGCGACCGCATGCGCGCCGACCGCCATCGGCTCGGTGAGCGCAGCGCGCGCGTCATCAAGTCCATTCGGCACTTCGAGCAGCAGCGCCTCCTGCAACACCATTCGTTCGGCAAAGCCGCCGGGAAAGCGGTTCGAGTAGCCGACGAGTTCGCTGCCCGCCGGGCCGAATGCGGCCGGCACCGAAACCACCTTGGTGCCCGGAGCAAGGGTTTTGTTGCAGCCAGGACCGTGGTCGATCACTTCGGCGCAGAACTCATGGCCGAACACGACGTCCTGGGATGGGTCGAGGCTGGGGCGTCCGCCGGCGCGGCGGGTGAGTGCAATCATGTGATCGAGATGATGAAGCGCGTGAAGATCCGATCCGCAGATCCCGCAAACCAGCGTCTTCACCAGCACCTGGCCCTCGCCCGGTGTGACTTCGGCGATGTCTGTGTCGACCAGCTGGCCGGCACGCCTGACGACAGCCTTCATTGCGCAGGTCCCGCCAGAGCATTCAGGACGCGCGGCAGATTGGGTTGCCCAGTGTGCGCGGTCAGTCCGCCATCGACCGGCATAGCAACGCCGGTGACATAGGACGCGGCATCGGAGGCAAGGAAGGCGATGACTTGCGCGATCTCTGCTGGGCTCGCGAACCGGCCGATCGGCACCCGATCTTCCCAATCGGCGCGCAGACCCGGGATACCCTGAACGCCTGCGAGGATCGGGGTGTCGACCGGACCAGGGCACACAGCATTGACCCTTATTCCATCACGCGCATGATCGATTGCTGCGGTGCGGGTGAAATTGATCACGCCGGCCTTCGCAGCGTTGTAGGCCGCGAATCCGAAGTCGCCGGCGAGGCCCGAAGCCGAGGCGGTGTTGACGATCGCCCCTGCCCGCTGCGCGACCATCACCGGCAACGCCGCTTTGCAGCCGAAGAACACGCCGTCGAGATTAATCGCAAGGACCTTCTTCCAGTCTTCGACCGGCAGTGCAGCAATCGATGACAGGCTGCCGATCCCGGCGTTGTTGATCAGCACATCGAGCCGCCCGAAGGCCGCTACCGCACCGTCGATCAGCGCTTGCACCGATCCGAAATCGGACACGTCGGTGGTGATGAACCGTGTGCGCTCGGCCCCGAGTTCAGCCACCAGGGCATTGCCCGCCGCTACGTCGAGATCGCCGATCACCAGGCTTGCGCCTTCCGCGTGAAGCAGCCGTGCGGTCGCAGCGCCGATGCCGGATGCTCCGCCTGTGATCACCGCGACTTTTCCACCAAAGCGCGTGCGCTCATTCATCCTCTTGTCCTCCCGGGTCGATGTTTATAATTATAGGTCACTATAATAACACCGCGGCAAACGCCGCAACAGGGAGGAATGAGATGGCAGAACACGATCGCCTGGTCGGCGGGCAATTGCTGGCGAAGACGCTGAAGGCAACTGGTGTCAGCCAAGCGTTTGCGCTGCACGGCGGACATCTCGAAGCGCTGCTCAAGGGGTGCATCGAGGAAGACATCGCCCTGATCGATTTCCGTCACGAATCCTCGGCGGGCCACGCTGCAGACGCTTATGCGCGTGCCACCGGCAAGCTCGGAGTCTGCATCGTCACGGCCGGGCCCGGATTCACCAACGCACTCTCGGCGATGACCAACGCGCAGCTCGATGGCTCACCGGTGCTGTTCATCGTCGGAGCGCCGCCGCTGCGCGAGATCGAAACCAATCCGCTGCAAGGCGGCATCGATCAGGTCGCGATTGCGCGGCCGGCGGTGAAGTGGGCGTTCTCGATCCCCAGCACGGAGCGGATCGCCGATCTCACAGCGATGGCGATCCGTAAGGCGATGACGTTGCCGCGGGGCGCCGTGCTGCTCGAAGTGCCGATCGACGTGCTGCACATGAGCGTCTCCGCTGCGCGCGCCACTCCACCGGCCGGCGTCGGCGTCAATCCGCGCCCCGCGCCTGCCCCGGCTGAGGTTGCGCGATTAGTTGAGCTGCTGAAGGCGGCCAAATGCCCTGTCTTGATCGCGGGCAATGGCGCAGCCAATCACGAAACCGCGGAGGCGTTGCGAGCGCTGTGCGCCAAAGTGCCGCTGCCGGTGTTCACCAAGTCGCTGGCGGCCGGCATCCTGCCGCCGGGCCACCCCTGCAATGGCGGTGCGGCCGGCAACCTCGCCTTGTTGCCGATGCTGGGGATCGATCGGCCGGATCTGGTCATCCTGCTGGGCGGCAAGCTCGGCCTGCTGCTCGGCGGACGTTCAGGCGTTCTGGTGCCGCACGGCGCAACCCTGGTGCAGATCCACGGCGATGCGGCCGAGATGGGCCGGATCCGCGACGTCGATCTGGCCATCCTGGCGGACTGCACCGAGGCAACGCGCGCGCTCGACGCAGCTCTGAAAGATGTCCAGTTCAACGAGTTGGAAGGGTGGCGGGCGAAGGCGGTCTCGGCAACCGGGCTGTTTGCCACGATGTTTCCCGATCATGAGACCGCGCAAGGCATTCATCCGTACCACGCGGCTCGTGCAGTCGCCGAAGCCGCTGGGCCGGGGGCGATGTATGTGTTCGATGGCGGGGAATCCGCATCATGGGGCGCTGCGGCAGCGGTGGTCGATCGGCCGGGGGCGGTGATCAGTCACGGCTATCTCGGCTGCCTGGGGATCGGACCAGGATTTGCGATCGGCGCCCAGCTCGCAGCTCCAGACCGTCGGGTGATCCACCTGACCGGCGACGGCGCGTTCGGATTCCACCTGCAGGAACTCGACACCATGGTCCGGCACCGCTTGCCGATCGTTACCGTGGTCCTCAACAATGAAGTCTGGGGAATGTCGATCCACGGGCAGCAAATCATGTTCGGCAGCAACTATCATGTGATCTCGAAGCTGGGCGGGACGCATTTTGCCAACATCGCCCAGGCCTTCGGCTGCCACGCCGAGCGTGTGACCCGCTTTGCCGACCTCGCGCCGGCGCTGGAGCGCGCCTTCGCCAGTGGCGGCCCGGCGTTTATCGAGGTGATGACGGATGCCGACGTGGTGCATCCTGTGACGGTGGCGATGCTCGGTCAGGTTCAGGAAGGCAGCAACGACGTGTTGATCCCCTATTACGAGAACATCCCCGCAGACACGGCCTGAGATGACGCTATCGACGAGCACCCTGGAATCGCGGCGGCGCGGGCTGGTCACAGCCGCGCACGCCCTGATCCGCGAATCCGGCGGTGCCGGGTTTTCAATGATCCAGCTCGCCAAGCGCGCGGGCGTGAGCCCGGCGACGCCCTACAATCTGGTCGGGACGAAGGCCGACTTGTTGCGGCTGGTCGTTCGGGACGAGTTCGCCGCGTTCGAAACCCGCCTCGCCACCCGGCCCCCAGGATCGCCGCTTGCGCAGCTCGAGGCGGCGATTGATCTCGTGGTGAAGCACTATTGCGCAGAGCCTGCGTTCTATCGCGGTCTCTACGCCGCGATGCAGGGCGAGCACGCCGTCGAGCTCCGCGGGATGATGCTCGCCGAAGGGCAGCAATTGTGGTGCGCGATGGTGCGCACTGCGGTGGATGCCGGCGAGATCCAGCGCGTCATCGACGATGAAGCCTTCACCGAGGTGCTGCTGCGCGCGATGGCCTCAACCACGGAAGCTTGGCTCGCCGTGAACTGGAGCCGGAAGCGCTTCGCCCAGGAGATGCATCTGGCAACGCGCCTGCTGCTGCTGGGCGTGGTCACCAAAACGGCGCGCAGCCGGATTGCTGCTGAATTCGCATCGTCGCGCCGGACCAGCGCACGAAAGCCTGCGCGAACGGGCAGGTCCGCCAGGTCGTAGTCGGCCGCCGCGACTATGCCGATAGGGCTGGCTTGGATGGAAGTCGCTCGGCAGCACCGCGATCAAGCGAGGTTTGATGGCCGCTCGTCGCTGTCAGCCGTTCAGCGTGCAGCACGGCCAGCGTCAGCACCACCAGTGCCATTGCCTGATGCGCCAGAGCGAGGTCGATCGGCGCGGCGTACAGCACGGTGAAGATGCCGAGCGCGCCCTGGGCTGTCAGCGCCAGGAACAGCAGTACCGCGCCACGTGCCGCGGCCCCTGCCCGCGTGCGCAGCGCGTCAATCATGTGCAACGCCGCCAGCGTCCACAGCGCATAGGCCAGCATGCGGTGATCGAACTGCACGGTGAGATGATTGTCGAATAGGTTCTTCCACCACGGGCTTTCGAACCACAGCCGCGCCGCGTCCGGGATCAGCGCGCCGTCGATCGTCGGCCAGGTGTTGTACACCCGCCCGGCGCGCAGGCCGGCGACCAGCGCGCCCGCGTAAAGCTGCACGAAGGTCAGCCCGAGCAGCAGCAGTGCGGTCGCCTTCAGCCGCGTCGGCGCGGCCGCGCGCGCCCGGTCCGACAGCCGGCGCAACGTCCAGACGATCGCTGCATAGATGATCAGCGCCAGCGACAGATGCGTGGCGAGCCGCACCTGCGACACTTCGGTTCGCTGCGACAGGCCGGACGCGACCATCCACCAGCCGACCGCGCCCTGCAGCGCGCCGAGCGCGAAGATGATCCACAGCGCGCGCTTCCACTGCGGACCGATTGCCCCGCGCCACAGGAACCAGAGGAACGGCAGCAAATAGACGATGCCGATGACCCGGCCGAGCAGCCGGTGGCTCCACTCCCACCAGAAGATCGTCTTGAACTGATCGAGCGTCATGCCGGCGTTCAGTTCGCGATATTGCGGGATCTGCTTGTAGCCCTCGAACGCGGCGTGCCACTGCGCATCGGTGAGCGGCGGCAGCGTGCCGGTGACCGGCTTCCATTCGACGATCGACAGCCCGGATTCCGTCAGCCGCGTCGCGCCGCCGACCAGGACCATCATGGCGATCAGGGTCGCCACCAGGGCCAGCCAAATCCGTACAGCGCGAACTCGGGACGATGGCGGCGCCGCGGCGATGGTCATAAAGCATCCCTTGAACGGATTTTTCCGCACTCTATAGTCCGGCCGTTCTTACGCGCAAGGCGTTGCGAGAACGCATCAACGGCGTGTGAGCGAGGCATGAATATTCGAACCCGGAAATTGATTGGAACCGTCGGCCTGCTGCTGCTGGCGATCGTGTGGTCGCTGACCGCGATGGCGTTCGCGCAGGCGCCGGTGATCGCAGACTCGAAATGGCTGCAGGCCGTGTACTACGTGGTCGCCGGCCTCGGCTGGGTGCTGCCGGCGATGCCGCTGGTCACCTGGATGTCGCGTCCCGATCCGACCGAATAAGCGATCTGACGCAATTCAAAACAGAAACGCCGCCACCGGGACCACGGTGGCGGGGTTGTTGTTTCAGAGATGAGAAGCTCGGTTCAGAACAGATAGTTGAACCGCAGCATCGCCTGGTGGCGCTCGAAGTCGTCGAGATCGAGATGGCGCGGATCGTTGCAGGCCTGACCCGCAACCTGCGTACTCCAGGTGCCCGACAGGCCGATCTTCTCGGTCAGATGCGCCGAGAATGTCGGGCCGACATAGACCGCATCGCCGGAGAACCGGTCGAGCCCGAGGCCTTCATAGGCCCGCACGTAGCGTGCCTCGACGCCGACGATCAGCGTCGGATTGAGCTTGTAGGATAGCGCGCCCTGCACGGCGAATTCGGAATCGTGCGACCAGGTGTTGGCGAGATCGCGCGAGGCGCCGCCGGAGTACCAGAGATTGAACGCGGCGAACAACGTGCCGCGGATCAGCTCCTTGTCCATCAGCGCGGCGAATTCGGTGCCGTAGATCTGCGCGTCGAAACCGGTGAGTTCGTCGACCCGGTTCCAACCCGGCGCCGCATGCAGCGTCAACCCGAACGGCATCTCGTCGCGATCGAGCACTTTGTAGCGGAATTCCATCGACGCGCCGGCGATGGCGTTGCGCCGATTGTCGATCATGCCGGGCACGCCGCTGATCTGGGTCGAGGCGAAGCTGACGCCGGGGGCGACGCGGAAATTGTCGGTCAGCGTGAACTTGAACTGCGATAGCACGCCGACGCCGGTGTAGGAGCCGAACCGCCGCCCAAACCGGCCGACGTTCTCGATCTCGAGTTCGATCTCGCCCTTCTTCCCGATGTCCGAACCCATGCTGAAGCCGAAGATGTGCTCGGTATCGACATCGTCATGGTCGGCCTTGGCGGCAGCCCCCCGCTCCAGCGCCGGTACCACAACCCTTGCGGATGGGGCGGCCGTATAGGACAGCCAGCCCGGCAGTTCCTCCGCGGCCGCCACCGGCGTCGCCAGCGCGGCGGCGACCAGTATCGCCATCGCTGCCGCCTGTGGCCCGTCAAATCCGCAAATTCGGCCGCAACGGCCACGCCCCCTAGAAGTACGCGCAATCATTAGTCGCCCCCGATGAATTCCATCGGTCTACTAATTGCAATTGCGAATGCCTCTCGGTCAAAGCCTTTTGTTTACAGGCCCTGTAAATGCGAGGCGCCTGAAAATTGATCGATGACAATGATTAGTAGTTGCGTACCGCGGCAGGATGGCAACGTTCCGCGACGGACGCCGCAGCCGGCTTACGATCAGCACCTTGAGCGACGTCGGCGGTGCAATGTTGCCGAAGCGGTACTCATCTACGACCGCCGGCATCCGTGCCGGCACGCTGCAAAGGACCGGACATGACCAAGCCTGCCAAGATCAACATCGGTATCCCGGAAGACAAGCGCGAGAAGATCGCCGACGGCCTGTCCCGGCTGCTCGCCGACTCCTACACGCTGTATCTGATGACGCACAATTTCCATTGGAACGTCACCGGGCCGATGTTCAACACCCTGCATGCGATGTTCATGACGCAGTACACCGAGCAGTGGACCGCGCTCGACCAGATCGCGGAGCGGATCCGCGCCCTCGGCTTCCCGGCGCCCGGCACCTACAAGGAGTTCGTCAAGCTCGCCTCGATCGCCGAAGTCGAAGGCCAGCCCAAGGCGATGGAGATGGTGCGGCACCTGGTGACCGCGCAGGAAGCCACCGCGCGCACCGCACGCGAGCTGTTCCCGCTGGTCGAAGACGCCAATGACCAGCCGACGGCCGACCTTTTGACCCAGCGTCTCGACGTCCACGAAAAGACCGCCTGGATGCTGCGCAGCCTGTTGGAAGACTGATCAACCACTAAGTCGGCTTGGGCGGTTCGCAGCGACGCTGTGGACCGCCTTTGCTTGTGAGAACCGCTATCGACTTTCGTCTCAAGGCGCCACGGCCGAACTCAAAAAGCCTTCTACTGCAGTGACTTTGCGTCGTCTGTGAAGGTTATCCTGCTGTCTTGCGATTGACCCGCATCAAATATCATTGCTGCGAATAAGAATTACTCTAGAGGCCCTTCCGCATCGTCGCGGAGCGACCGTCGGTCCCCCCTGCGATGCCATCCTGCCCCTGGGGGTTCTCATGAAAACCGCACAAGTGTTGCTCTTGGCGACTGCGCTCTCCGTCTCGTTGTCGCTCCCCGCCCGTGCCGCCACCGACGAGCCGATCTCTCCGATCAAGCCGGCCGTGGTGAAAGATCCGAACCTGGTCGAGCTCGGCAAGAAGCTGTTCTTCGATCCGCGGCTGTCGAAGTCGGGCTTCATCTCCTGCAACTCGTGCCACAACCTGTCGATGGGCGGCTCGGACAATCTGAAGACGTCGATCGGCCACAACTGGCAGAAGGGGCCGATCAACGCGCCGACCGTGCTCAACGCCAGCCTCAATGTGGCGCAGTTCTGGGACGGCCGCGCGCTGACCTTGAAGGATCAAGCCGGCGGACCGATCGCCAACCCGGGTGAGATGGCATTCACCCACGCGCTGGCGGTCGACCTGCTGAAATCGATCCCGGGCTACGTCACCGAGTTCAAATCTGTGTTCGGCCAGAACAGCACGGTCGACATCGACGAGGTAACACGGGCCATCGCCGCGTTCGAAGAGACGCTGGTGACGCCGAACTCGCGGTTCGACAAATGGCTGCAGGGCGACAAGAAGGCGCTGACGCCGACCGAGCGCGCCGGCTACGAGCTGTTCAAGGATTCCGGCTGCACCGGATGCCACAATGGCGCAGCGGTCGGTGGCAACACCTTCCAGAAGATGGGCGTGGTCGAGCCGTACAAGACCGACAATCCGGCCGAGGGCCGCTTCGCCGTCACCAAGGAGGAAGCCGATCGCTTCAACTTCAAAGTGCCGACGCTGCGCAACGTCGAACTGACCTATCCCTATTTCCACGACGGCGCGGCGCAGAAGCTGTCTGACGCGGTCGAGACCATGGGACGGATCCAGCTCGGCAAAACCTTTACGCCGGAGGAGAACGCCAAGATCGTCGCCTTCCTCAAGACGCTGACCGGCGACCAGCCCAACTTCAAGCTGCCGATCCTGCCGCCGTCGAGCGACAAGACTACTCCTCCGAAGCCGTTCGACTGATCTCGGCCAACCAGGCGCATTGCGGACGGCGGAGCTGACACGCCGTCCGCACGCCGCGGATAGTCTGGCACCACGGAACTAACTCATGACGTCGATCTGGAGCCGACTGGCGCGGCCCGGCCCGCTCGCGCTCGCCCTGGTGCTGGCCGCCATTGGCGGCGCGGTCGCCTGGGGTGGTCTCAACACCGCGATGCACGCAACCAACAGCCTGGCGTTCTGCACGTCGTGCCACGTGATGCGCGACAACGTGTATCAAGAATACAAGACCACCGCGCACTACACCAACCGTACCGGCGTTCGCGCCATCTGTTCCGACTGTCACGTTCCGCGCGACTGGAGTCACATGCTGATCCGCAAGGTGACGGCCACCAAGGAGCTGTATCATTGGGCGATCGGCAGCATCGACACCCGCGAGAAGTTCGAGGCCAAGCGCCACGAACTCGCGCGTCACGAATGGCAGCGGATGCGCGCCAACGGCAGCCGCGAATGCCGCAATTGTCACGCCTTCGACGCGATGGACTTCCACAAGCAGACAGCGAAGGCGGCAACCGCGATGCAGGAGGCCAGCAAGGCCGGCAAGACCTGCATCGATTGCCACAAGGGCATCGCCCACAAGATGCCGGACGTCACGGCCGGTCACCGCAAGGCGCTTGCGGCGCTGCAGGTCGACGCCGGCAAGCTGGCTGCGGCACCAGGCGTGACATTGTATGCGATCGGGTCCGTGCCCCTGCAGCTTGGCGATTCCGACGAAAGCGCCGGCGAACTCGCGGCCAGCACCGCGGTGACGGTCCGCGCCGTCGATCATGAGCGATTGACACTTGAGTTGACCGGCTGGCAGCGCGAGGGCTCTCCCGAACTCCTGTATCAACGCTTTGGCAAACGCATCCTTGCCGCGACGCTGACCGAGCCAGCACGCGCGCGAGTCGAGACGCTGCAAATCGCAACGCACGACGACACTGGCGATCAATGGACGCAGGTGCGGCTCTTGGTCGGCGCGGCGCCGGGCCGGTTCATCAGTTCGCGCGCGCCGCTATGGACTCTCGCGGCGCGGATCGAGGACGATAATTGCACCCTGTGTCATGCTTTGAAGCCGCCGGGTAGTGCCAAGGCGGACGCCTGGATCGGCCATCTCAACGCCATGAAGCGGCTGACCGCGCTCGACGGAGAGGAAGTCGCCCTGCTCCGCGCTTACTTGCAGAACCATGCCAAGGACGTCGCACCAGCGCCATGAATTCGCGCGCTAGATGGTCCGCCCGATTCCTCGTGCCGCATCCGGCATCAGGCCGGACAGGATCACGCGCAGATCTCGCAGCGAGCGCTCCCGGCCATCCCAGGCGATCCGCGGCAGCGCCAGCGGATCGATCGGGCCTGCCCCGATCACGCCGGGGATCGACGTCATCGCCCCGGCGAACCCTGCCTCCTTGGCCATCGCGACATGCTGCGGACCAAAACTGTTGCGCTCACCGAACGGATACGCGAAGTGCGAGGCGTCGCGGCCGAGCGCCGTCTGCAGCACCGCGCGGCCCAATGCGATTTCCTTTGGTGCCGCCGTGTCCGGCAGATTGGCCAGCACCGGATAGTTCACCGTTGCGCTGCCGATCGTCACCTTCGGATCGATGGCAAGCCGCCCGATCTCGTCCCAGTCCATCACAGCTTCACGTGTGACTGCCGCGAGATCGACCGCATAGCGCTTGCATAGATCCTGGATCGCCGCAGTGAGTGCCGCGGGCGGCATGGTGCGCAGCCAGCTGACGAGGAAATGGAACACCTGCACCTTGTCGGCCACCGTCGCGGTGTCGAACCGGCGTTCGTTGTGGTCGATCAGCAGCGCGATCCGTTCGGTGCGCGCGATTACCTGCTCGAGCGCCAGCCACCAAGCTTCGCCGATGCCGTCCGGAAACGCCGTCGGCAGATACACCGCGAACGGTACAGCGTGCCGTGCCAGGATCGGATAAGCGAAGGTGGTGATATCGCGCGAGCCGCCGTCGAAGGTCAGGCAGACGAACCGACCCGGTGAGCCGCCTTGAGCGATCCGGGCGCAAACCTCGGCGGGCGAGATGACCGGACAATTCCAGCCCTTCAGCGCGCGCAACAGGCGGTCGAGAAACTGCGGGGTAATTTCGCGAGCGCGCAGCGGCTGAAACCGGTCGCGGCGCGCCGGACGCACCCGATCGAACCGCAGGATCACTCCGCAGCCGCCGCCCTTCCATTCCGAAAAGCGCACAGCACCGCTCGCATAAGCAAGCTGCAGCCGCGCTGCCGTCCACCAGCGGTTCGTCGACAAGGTTCAGTCCTTTGCGGCGCCGGGACCGGCGGCGATTTCGCGGGTCATCATTACGCTTTGTTGAGATTTGTTTGTAAAGGTCCGCAGCGTTGCGCTAGTCACGCCTAGTTTATTCTCATTGGATCGCCGGATGACGATGATGGCCGAGCTGATCGAGGCCCGGACCGCCGATCGCATGGCGGCCGCGCAGAGCCGGATCGCCGACGTCGAGATCATCCCCGACATCGACTCCGCCGAACCAATCTGGCGCGCGCTCGAGCAGACCGGTCAGCATTGTTCGCCCTATCAGCGGTTCGATTTCCTTAGTGCCTGGCAGCGCTATGTCGGCCTCGCCGAGGGGCGACAGCCGTTCATCGTGGTTGCGCGAGACGTCGAGGGCCGGCCGCTGCTGCTGTTGCCGCTGGGTCTCGAACGCAAATTCGGCGTCCGCGTGGCGGGATTCCTCGGCGGCAAACATTCGACCTTCAACATGCCGTTATGGCGGCGTGATTTCGCGGCGAGCGCGGGCGAAGACGACATCGCCGAGCTGATCCGGCGGGTGCGGGATATCGGCGGAGCCGATCTGCTCGCATTCGAGCAGCAGCCGGCGCGCTGGAACGATCTCGCCAATCCGTTGGGCCGACTTCCCCACCAGCCGTCGGTCAATGATTGCCCGGTGCTGGTGCTGCCGCCCGGCGCTGCCCCGAGCGACTTGATCAGCAACTCGATGCGCCGCCGGCTCAAGGGCAAGGAACGCAAGCTGCAGGAACTGCCTGGCTATCGCTATGCCCAGGCGCGCACGCAAGCCGATGTCGACCGCCTGCTCGAGGCGTTCTTCCGGATCAAGCCGGTTCGAATGGCGGCGCAGAATCTGCCGAACGTGTTCGCCGAACCCGGCGTCGCCGATTTCATCCGCCAGGCCTGCTCCACGGAGCTGAGCGGCGGCGGCCGCGCGATCGAAATCCACGCGTTGGAATGCGACGATGAGATGATCGCGATGTATGCGGGCGTCGCCGACGGCAGCCGCTACTCGATGATGTTCAACACCTACACGCTGTCGGACGCGGCGCGCTACAGCCCCGGCCTGATCCTGATGCGCCATATCATCGATCACTACGCCGCCTGCGGCTATCGCTGGATCGACCTCGGCATCGGCTCGGATGACTACAAGAAGATGTTCTGCAAGGACCTCGAACCGATCTTCGACAGCTTCATCCCGCTGACACCGCGCGGTCAGGTTGCTGGTGCGGCGCTGTCGGCGATCGGCCGCGGCAAGCACGCGGTCAAGCACAGTCCGGCGATGATGCAGTTGGTGCAACGCGTGCGCAGCGTGTTGCCGCGCTGAGATCTGCGCTCCTTCAGATTGCCCAAACGAAAACGGCCGGGACTAAGCCCGGGCGTTTCTCGTTGATCTGTTTGATGGCTTTACGCCGCTGCAGAGCGCTGTCCCGGCTCGATCGGATCAATTGGCTCGGCGGCGCGCAGCATCGTCACCTCGGAAAAGCCGACCGCGACGAGTTGCTCGGCCATTTTGGCGCGCGCCTCACTGGTCATGGTGGGCGCCGGCACGACGGCGGCCTGGGCTTGCGATGTCAGCAGCTCGGCCGGCAGGTCAGACGCGGTGCCGGCATCGAGCAGCACGTGGTCATACACCCGCATCAGTGCATCGATCGCAAGCGAAAGCCGCGGCGAATGCAGCAGCATCCGGTCGAAGCCCGGCTTGCCGGCGCTGACCAGTTGCAGCGACGAGGAGCGGTCGCGGGTGATGATCTGGCCGAACGCCGCCTCACCCAGCATCAATTCGGCAAGACCGGGGGCCGACGGATCGATCGACGCGACCTTCAGCATCGCGGAGGATTCCGACAGGTCGATCAGCACCACCTTGGCGTCCTGGGCGAGCCGGCGGGCCAGCACCAGCGCCGTCGTGGTGACGGAGTCGGTGTCGCCAGTCCCAAGCACGGTGAGTTTCCGACCGCCCTCGCCGGCCGAGCGCAAACGTTGCACCAGCGCCTCGATTTCTCCGACCGGCGCAGCGGCAGCGGCAGCGGCAGCCGCAGCAACCGGCGCAGTCTCGACCGGAGCCTGCTCGAGGATCGGCGCTGGTGTAGCCGGCGCAGCAAAGGTCGGCGGTGCCGCCGGTGCGGGGCGCACGACGGGAGCCGCTGCCGCAACCGGCACCAGATCCGGCTCGACAACCGCCGGCGCAGCAACCTCACGAGCCCGCGGCTGGGTCATCCGCAGCAGTTCGCCGGTCGCAATGCTGCCCGAGGTCAAGAGCAGTGTCGCCAGCGTGGCGATCAGCACGATCTGTAGCTTCTTCGGGTAGTCCGGCGTGTTGGAGACGATCGCACGCGAGATGATGCGGCCATCCGACGGCGATTGGTCGATCGTCTCGCGCGTCGTCGCTTCGCGATACTTCGCCAGGTAGGATTCCAGCAGATCGCGCTGCGCCTTGGCTTCGCGTTCCAGCGCGCGGAGCTGCACGTCCTGGCCGTTGGTCGCCGACGCCTGTTTCTTCAGCTGATCGAGGCTGGCCGACAGGTTCTCCACCCGGCTGCTGGCGATCCGTGCATCGTTCTCGAACGAGCGCGACAGCTTCACAGCCTCATCGCGAAGCTGCTGATCGAGATCGGACAGCTGCGCCTTCAGTTCCTTGATCCGCGGATGACCACCGAGCAGCGTCGAGCTCTGTTCGGCGAGCTGCGCGCGCAGCGTGACCCGCTGCTCCGACAGCCGACGGATCAGTTCGGAGTTGAGCACTTCGGAAGCTTCGATCGGGCCGCCGCTCTTCAGCATCTCCTTGATCAGCCGGGACTTGGCTTCGGCATCGGACTTCAGCGCACGGGCGTTGGCGAGTTGGGCATTGATGTCGCCGAGTTGCTGGTTCGACAGCGTGGTGTTGTTGGTGCCAATGAACAGGCTCGACTTGGAGCGGAAGTCCTCGACCTTGTCTTCGGCTTCCGACACCTTCTTGCGCAGCGACTCGATCTCGCCGGACAGCCATTGCCCTGCCGCCTTGGCCTGCGCCTGTCGCGCGTTCTGCTGCAGCACCAGATAGCCGTCCGCGATCGAATTGGCGACGCGCGCGGCAAGCTCGGGATCTTCGGACTGGAATTCGACCACCATCACCCGCGACTTGTCGACCGCATACGCGGTGAGCCGCTCATAGTAAGCGTTCAGCACGCGCTCTTCCGGAGTCATTGCGAACGGATCGCGGCCGATGCCGATCAGCGCCAGCAGCGATTTGATCGGATTGATGCCTTTCAGCACCGGATCGAATTCCGGCCGCTCGGCGAGCTTGTTCTTCTTGATGATATCGAGCGCGAGTTGGCGCGACAGCAGCAATTGAACCTGGCTGGTCACCGCTTCCGGGTCCGGGCCGCTGCGTTGATCGTCACGATCACCGCTGGGACGCAGGAAGGTGTTCTCGCGGCCGTCGATCAGGATTCGCGCCTCGGATTTGTAGCGCGGCGTGATCAGGTTGACGATCGCCAGCGAGACGACCAGCGCAAGCAGCGTCGGCGCGATGATCAGATGCTTTTTGCGCGCGAGCGCCTGCCCGATCAGCCGCACGTCGATGTCGCCGTCCGGCGGCAGCGGTGCCGGCTTTTCGATCTGAACGGTACGAGTCGGAGGGCGCTTGAAGATCGCCTGACGAATCGCAGGCTTCTGCGCGGGAGCCGGGACGGTTTCGGTTGCAGCCGCTGAAGTTGCAGCGGTCGAGGATACGCGTGATGGGGCTGATGCCTTCGCCGTCTCATCGGTGTTCCGGCGCCAGAACGCGATCCGCATTGTCTACTCCTACGTGACGCGACCAACCGTCAGTTCGGTTCCGACTACAAACCATTAAGGTTGCTGCACGGTTAATCTCGACGTGCGCGAGTAACTAATTCATGGTGCCTGCACTGACGCGAATACGTTTTGTTAACCACGAAAGCCGTTAATCGGAATCGACTTTTCCGGATCCATCCATGCCCTGCGCCGCCATTTTGACTGGCTTTTGTCCCGCTGCGCGCTGTCGCGGCGGATGGCCCAGCATGCCGTACGCACCGGCGATCCGATGACCGCAACAACGCAGGATCAGCCGCTGCGGATCGTTCATGCGGTGCGCGCTCCGGTCGGCGGTATCATCCGCCATATCCTTGATCTCGCCAACGGCCAGGCCGATCGCGGCCATCACGTCGCGCTGATCACCGACAGCCTCACCGGCGGCGACCGCGCTGTGGCCGCGCTCGACGAGATCGCGCCTAAGATGAAGCTCGGCGTCTATCGGCTGCCGATCCGGCGCGAGCCGAGCATCACCGATCTGTTCGTCTGGGGCCGCTTCGTTCGCCTGATCGCGACGCTGCGGCCGGACGTGTTGCACGGCCACGGCGCCAAGGCCGGCATCTTCATGCGCGTGGTGCCGCGGCCGGCTGGCTCAATCCGGGTCTACACCCCGCATGGCGGCTCGCTGCACTATCCGACGACGACGTTCAAAGGGCAGCTCTACAGCCGGCTCGAGCGGCTCTCGATGAACCGCACCGAACTATTCCTGTTCGAGAGCGAGTTCGCGCGCTCAACCTATGAGCGCATGATCGGCAAACCCGAGGGGCTGGTCCGCTGCGTATTCAACGGCGTCACCGCCGGCGAATTCGATCCGGTTTCTCTGGCGGCCGATGCCACCGACGTCTGCTACGTCGGTGAATTCCGCCACATCAAGGGCGCCGATCTGCTGGTCGACGCGATCGCGCGGCTGCGGGCCGAGGGCCGCTCCGTAACGCTGACGCTTGGCGGCGACGGCGAAGAAACCGCGGCGTTGAAGGCGCAGGTGGCGCGGCTCGACCTCGGCGCCGCGGTGCGTTTCATCGGCCACGTCAAAGCTCGTCATGGCTTCGCGCAGGGCCGTCTGCTGGTGGTGCCGTCGCGCGGCGATTCCATGCCCTATGTGGTGATCGAAGCTGCCGCTGCCGGCGTCCCGATGATCGCCGCTAATGTCGGCGGCATCCCGGAGATCTTTGGTCCGGACCATCGTGACGCGTTGTTCGCCCCGAGCGATCCGGCCGCGATGGCGAAGGCGATCGCGACTGCGCTCGACGACCTGAACGCCGCCCGCGACCGGGCCAGGCGGCTGCGCGAGCGGATCTTTCTGCACTTCTCGCAAAAGGCGATGGTCGAAGGCGTGCTCGCCGGCTACCGCGAAGCCTTGGCGCAACAGCGCTGAGCGTCGGCGGTCGCGCTAACCGTTTCTTGCGACTTTTCCGTTAAGGCCCGGACCGGGGGAGTTCGCCGGACGACAAAGTCGTGCCGACGCAAGAGACGGACATGAACAGATGGAGCCGATCAGCGCACGCTCGATGATCAGCGCTGCAGCGACGGAAGCCGTGGTCGCCAGCGGCGACGGCGCGCCGCGCGTGGAGCGCCGCAAGCGCTTGTCGCCGGCCGCCCTCGCCGTCGCCAATCAGAAGGTTCCGCCGGCGTTTTCGCCGATCGTGATCGCCGGCTCCGTCCGCCTGGCTGATTTCCTGGTGATCGCCGCCGTCGGCATCGCGCTGTACTTCGCGCTGGTGGTCCGCCGCGATGGCTTTGCTTGGGAGTACATCGCTGCGATCCTCGGCACCACGGTGACCGCAATCGTCGCATTCCAGGCCGCCGACCTCTACGAGGTGCAGCTGTTCCGCGGCACCTTGAAGCAGATGACCAGGATCATCTCGACGTGGTCGATCGTGTTCCTGCTGTTCATCGGCGCATCGTTCTTCGCCAAGCTTGGCGGCGAAGTGTCGCGGCTGTGGCTGGGGTCGTTCTTTTTCGCCGGCCTCGCCTTGCTGATCATCGAGCGACTGTCGGTGCGCGCGCTGGTGCGGCACTGGGCGTCGCAAGGCCGGCTCGACCGCCGCACCGTGATCGTCGGCGCCGACGCTAATGGCGCCAAGCTGATCGAAGCGCTGAAGGCCGAGGACGCCGACGCCTCCGACATCCGCATCCTCGGCGTGTTCGACGATCGCAACGACGCCCGTTCGCAGTCCACCTGCGCCGGCGTTCCGAAGCTCGGCAAGGTCGACGACATTCCGGAATTCGCCCGCCGCACCCGCGTCGACCTCGTACTGTTCGCGCTGCCGATCTCTGCCGAGACCCGCATCCTTGAGATGCTGAAGAAGCTGTGGGTGCTGCCGGTCGACATCCGGCTGTCGGCGCACACCAACAAGCTGCGGTTCCGGCCGCGCGCTTATTCCTATGTCGGCAAGGTGCCGACGCTCGACGTGTTCGAAGCCCCGATCACCGATTGGGATCAGGTCATCAAGCAGGTGTTCGACCGAGTGGTCGGCGGCTTCATCCTGCTGCTCGCGGCTCCGGTGATGGCGCTGGTGGCGCTGGCGATCAAGCTCGACAGTCCGGGGCCGGTGCTGTTCCGGCAGAAGCGGTTCGGCTTCAATAACGAGCGCATCGACGTGCTCAAGTTCCGGTCGATGTATCACCACCAGGCCGACCCGACCGCTTCCAAGGTCGTCACCCGCAACGATCCGCGCGTCACCCGCGTCGGCCGCTTCATCCGCCGCACCAGCCTCGACGAGCTGCCGCAGCTGATCAACGTGGTGTTCAAGGGCAATCTGTCGCTGGTCGGCCCTCGCCCGCATGCGGTGCAGGGCAAGCTGCAGAGCCGGTTGTTCGATGAAGCCGTCGACGGCTACTTCGCCCGCCACCGCGTCAAGCCGGGTATCACCGGCTGGGCCCAGATCAACGGCTGGCGCGGCGAGATCGACAACGAAGAGAAGATCCAGAAGCGGGTCGAGTTCGACCTGTATTACATTGAAAACTGGTCGGTGCTGTTCGACCTCTACATCCTGCTGAAGACGCCGTGGGCCCTGCTCAAGGGCGAAAACGCGTACTAATCGTCCCTTTTCATCAGTCCCCTCCGTCGTCATTCCGGGATGCGCTGCGAAGCAGCGCAGGCCCGGAATCCATATCCACCGTGACCGCGTTAAGGCACGGCGGGCCCCGCTGTGCGCCGAACTCAACCATCCGGGGTTATGGATTCCGGGCTCGCGCTGCGCGCGCCCCGGAATGACGAACGCGAGGTTGTTACTTCCCGCCGTACGATACGCCCATCCCGGCCCGGACATCGGCCTGGATGCCGTATGGTGCGATCGGGTAGCGCAGGCCGTTCTTGGCGAGTTGCTTCATGCCGTCGATCGCCTTGGCAAGATGCGCGGGGCTCAGCGCCATCAGCATCTCTTCGTCCGGCACACCGCCATAGCGGCGCTCGGCGAAACATGGCAGCGACAGGCTCGGCTCGCCGGTCTTCAGCGCCCTGCCCCAGGAATCGGCGCAGGCGGTCTCGCCGACCACGCTCCACTCGAACTTCTTGTAGCCGGCATATTGCAGCCCATTGATCAGGATGATCATCTGACCGGGCGTTGCATAGACGAGGCAGATGTCCGGCGGATCGAGCCGGCCGCTCGCCAGCGGCGACACCGCCATCGCCTGGTGATGGCCGAACGGCACCACGTCGAGCGCGTGCTGACGCGCACTGGCGTCCTCCGGCGTCGCATGCCAGACGCCGACGTACGACCGTCCGGCGAGCCATTGCTCGTCCTGCGGCGCCAGGCCGATCACCGCGCGGCACTGCTCGCCGACCAGATCGGCGGCGGTGATGCCCACGGTCCAGCCGAGACGCGACGCCATCGATACGATCTGGTCGGTGGTGTGGATCGCGCTCGGCCGGCGGATCTTCGGCACCGCCTCCATCTCGGCGACGGTTCGGAACAGCTTCATCCCGATCACCGTGGTCTTCAGCCGCAATAGCGCGTTGAGATCGGCGACCAGGCCGGCGAGATCGATGCGCTCCGGCGCGACGGCGGCATCCATGGCGGGCTCCCTTCGGTTTGTTTTTGTTATTGTCGGCTCGCTCAGCCGAGCCGCCAGCCGACTTCGGCCGCGAAGCTCTGATAGAACTCGACCTCATAGGCGCGCTCCGGCGTGGCACGCACGCGGGCGTCGAGCGCATGGGCATCGTCGCCGACCAGAATGCGCCAGTCGCCGCGGCGCACGCCGTCGAGGATGGTCCTGGCGGCTGCAGCTGCGCTGGTCGGGGCGTCTTCCAGGAAGCTGCGCGCCCGCTCCTTCGCCATCGCGCGAAGGTCGTCGTCGGACGTCTGCGATAAATCGATTCCGGCCGCCGACAGCCGCTGCCTCATGCCGGCGACCTCTTCGGCGCTGAGTTCGTCCGTCTGATCGCCGGTCTGAATCCGGCGCGAATTGCTGACGATCGAGGTGCCGATGTGGCCCGGCATCACCACCGAGCAACGCACATGCGGCGCATTCAGCCGGAGATCGCCGATCAGCGCTTCGGAAAATCCCTTCACAGCGAATTTCGCGGCGCTGTAGGCGGTGTGCGGAGCCAATGGGCCGATCGAAGCCCAGAAGCCGTTGACACTGGAGGTGTTGACGATGTGACCGTGGTCGGCCGCGATCAGCATCGGCAGGAAAATGCGCGTGCCGAGATACACGCCGCCCCAGCAGATGTTGAAAGTGCGCTCCCACTGTTCGCGGGAATTGGCGATCATGCTGCCACCGCCGCCGATGCCGGCGTTGTTGAACAACAGATGGATGCAGCCGGTTGCATGCTGCGCGGTGACCTCGTCGCGAAACCGCTGCATCTGGATTTCGTCGGCGACATCGACGACGTGGGTGGTGATCCGCACGCCTTGCGGCAGGCCGTCGGCCTCGCACAGTCGCCGCGTTTCATCCATCGCGGCTTGCGCAACGTCGCAGATCGCGACGTGGCAGCCTTCGGCGACGAGCTGGCGGGCGAGTTCACGGCCCATCCCCGCGCCGCCGCCGGTGATCACGGCAATCCTGCCGGCGAAATCCCTCATGGTCGCATCGTTCCTTCCCGATTTTTGATGCGCGCCGGTTCGAGCCGGAGCTGCAGGGGCGAGCTTAGCTGCAGGTCGTCGCTTGCGCGAGTCCATCGCAAGGCATTGCAGCCGGCCTGCATTCGTCGTCAGGGGCGTCCCGGACAGCGCCGCGCTTTTGCGATTCGGTGAATTGCCCTAGTCTTGCAGGCAGATTCAGTCGATCCTTATGGAGTCCCCGATCATGCTGGCAGCCACCCTTCAGACCGCGGCGTTTCTGTTCCTGCTGCTGGTCGCGCTTCTGGTGTTTTCGGTGTTCGTAGCCTTCACGGCGCCGGCGTTGACCAAGTCGCCGAAGCCCGGCTTCACCACGGTGCTGATGTATTTTGCCGCCGAGCTCGCCGCGTTGATCGTGGCGATCTGGATCGTGGTCGAGGTGTCGTCGTTCGAACTGTTGCCGGTTTTGATCGCGCTGGCGATCGCCGCGGTGGTGTTCGCCCCGCAGCTCGTCGCCAAGATCCCGCTGCCGGAGCCGGTCGCAGGATTTCTCGGGCGCAAGTAATCCCGCTGCGGAGCCTACCCGCGCCGCGCGGCGGGTCAGGCCAAGCAGAGCTCGCCACGATGCTGGAAAACCGCCCTCCGGGGCGGTTTTCGTTTCTGGGGTATGAAAGCCAGCTTTAGTGGGCGTGCGCGCGGCGTATCCGGGCGATCGCGCCGGCGGTGATCTGCATCGTCACGCCGGCGAGCCAGCCGATCAAAATCAGCCAGCTCCAGACCGAATGCAGGTTGAGCCGCAGCACGACGGCGCTGACAGACGCGAATGCCGCGAGCGTCGCCAGAAACGTCCCGAACGCGCTGAGAAACTCGGCGGCGTCGATCTTGCCGCTGGCGCGGCTGTCCTCGTCGGCGCCGTGGAACGGCAGCGGCGGAATGTCGATGCCGAGATAGAACCCGATCGCGCCGAGTGCGATCATTCCCAGCAGGAAGCCGATCGTGGTCAAGGCCGCGAAGCTGGTGCCGACATGAGCGCCGACGAAGGTGCCGCACGCCGCGCCGGCCAGCGCCAGCCCGGTTCGTTCGAGAAAATGGGCGGCCTTCCGTACACGCAGTCGCATCGTCGAATCCTCGCTTGTCGCGATGCAACGACGTTATGACATTTCAATGAACCGCGGAAGGATGTGGGCTGCCGGTAACCTGAGGCCGCCACGGTCAGATCGTCGCGGCAAGCCGCCGTCCCGCGCAGCCAAAGCAACGCGGGACGGCCCTGGTCGATCAGAAGTTGAACGTCGTCGACAACAGGTAGGTCCGTGGCGCGCCGAGCCCGATCGCGCTGCCGCTGTAGGACGACGCGTAGTAAGCGACGTTCTCCACGTTCTCGATCGCAGCCCGCACCACGATCGGCTTGCCGTTCCAAGGCGACAGGAAGGTGTACCGGGCTCCGAGATCGAACCGCGTCCACGCCGGCAGCACCTGGGTGTTGGCGGCGTTGGCATAGGTCGAGCCGGTGTGGATCACGCGGCCCGTCAATGTCAGGCCGTCGACGCCCGGCACGTCGACCTCGGCGCCGAGATTGACGTTGACCCGCGCAACGCCCGGCGCACGATTGCCGTCGTTGAGGCCTCTGTCGGTCTTTTCCAGCACGCCGTCCATGAACGTGGCGCCGCCGAGCAGCCGCAGGCCCGGCGCCAGTTCACCGAACATGTTGAGTTCGGCACCCCGGTTGCGCTGCTCGCCGTCAGCCGACAGCGTCAGGAATCCGTTCGCACTCGACACGATCGTGCTTGGCTGCTTGATTTCGAACAGGCTGCCGGTGACACTGATCTTGCCGAAATCCACCTTGACGCCGGTTTCGACCTGCTTGGTCTGGAACGGCGGAAACACTTGGTTGGTGTTGGTGTAGCCGACTCCCACGGTCGTGCCGGGCTGCAGCCCTTCGATGTAGTTGGCGTATAGCGTGACGTTCGACAGCGGCCGGATCAGCAGCGCATAGGCGGGGCTCCAGGCGGCACCGTCCTGCCCGGTGGTGATGCCGGTGAGCAGATCGGCCGAGCTGTTGCTGACGTGCTGACGGCGGACGCCGACCACGGCCTGAACGCCGCCGTTCAGGATCGACATCGTGTCCGCGGCCCCGACGCTCCACTGCTTCAGGCTCACAGAGTTGCTGCTCGGGATCGAGAACAACGGCTCGGGGATCGCTTTGTAATTGTAGATGTTCGAGCCGACGAGACTGTTCGCGCCCAGATAGGAGCTGTCGCTGGGGCGATCAAGCACCCCGTAGTTCACCACGAATTTGTGGTTGATCGGCCCGGTGTCGGCCTCGCCGCGTACCCCGACTTCGCCGGTCTTGGCCGTGAACGTCTGCTCGCCGCCGAACGGGCGCGAGCCGTAGTCACCCGCCTGGTTGATGATGGTCGGCGACAGGAACTTGAAATCGATCTTGGCCTGATGATAGCCGGCCGCACCGTACACCGTCAGCCCGGGCGTGACGTCGACTTCGGCCTTGACCGTGGCGAAGGTGTCCTTCGGTTTCCAATACGCCCAATCCGGAATCGCGTTGGAGCTCGCCGCGGGCGCCGGCGGCAGCGGCACAACGCTCGACTGGAAACTGAAGAACCGGATCGGCGGATTCAGGTTGTTGGCCTGATAACCGACATCGGCCGAGACCCGGACGTTCTCGCCGCGATAATCCAGACCCAGCACGGCGTTACCGAATTCGCTGCTCTGCCGGTCGAACGGCGTCTTGCCGTCGCTGTAGCTGCCGTTGAAGCGGACGCCCCACTCCTTGTGCTCGCCATAGCGCCGCGCGACGTCGGCCTGCAGGCCGAATTGCGAGCGCGACGCGTAGGTCGCGGTCAGCTGGGTGATGTCGTAATCCGGCGCCTTCTTGGTGACGAGATTGATGCTGCCGCCGACCGCGCCGAGCGGCGAGATGCCGGTGAGCAGCGCGGTCGGGCCTTTCAGGATTTCGACCCGTTCGATGAAATTTGCGCCGACGCTCCAGAACGGTGCCATGCCGTACATGCCGTTGAGCGCCAGATCGCCGACGTCGTAGTAGAAGCCGCGGATGAAATAGCCGTCCTGTCCGCCGCCGGCGGACGTCACCGCGCGCACCGAGGGATCGTTGGCGACGACGTCGCGGATCGTGCGCGCCTGCTGATCCTGCATCAGCTTGGCGGTGTAGTTGGTCTGGCTGAATGGCGTGTCGAGCAGGCTGCGATTGCCGAGGAAACCGACCTGCCCGCCACTCGCGACCTGGCCGCCCGCGTAGCTCGCCGGCAGCGCGCCGAGCGTGCCGGTCGACGGCGTTACATAAGGCACCGGCGCGACCGGCGCAGGCGGCCGCGCATCCCGGCGCGCGGCGACGCGCCGCGTGGTGGCGGCGCGCGTGCTGGCGGCCGGACGCGCGGTGCGCGCCCGCTCGGCGCGCGGCGCATCGACGGTCACGGCCGGCAGATTGGATTGCGCTTGCGCGCCCTGCGGAATTGGAATCGTCAGCGCGACCGCACCGACGGTGCAGAGCAGAAGAGTTCGCCCTGTCGCTTTTGTTGTTGTTTGAAACATGCCCATGCCCCGATGTTGCTGGGAGGCCCAGCTCCATCGCTGCTGTAATCGAGCATGTCCGTCCGGACACGAGGTCGCAGCATAGAATACCTCAAACCGGACGCGCGACGCGGACGAATGGGGCAATCGACAGGTGATTAGTTGATGGAAGGTTCTTCAACGCCTGTCAGCGATTAGCTGATACACGGCGCTTGCGAGTGGGCGTATCGAAGTAAGCCCGAGATGCGACAAATTGTCAGGTCAGGCTGTCTTTTGATCGATTCTGAGAACTGTTACTTCGGAGCGAGCAGTACTCACGACGTCGCCCGACGATTGCGCCAACCTACCTATTCGCAGTCCTCTTATCGGGCGCCGGATGACTTGGCGGATCATCGTGGGTGTGGTGATGAACGGCAGCTGTGACGTCGGTAAGATCGTCACCAGCCGTCCCATCGATCATGGTCTGCCCGAACTCGATCGTGCGCATACCCGCGCCGCCATCGTCCCCGTCCCGCTCCAGCAGCCGCCAAGGGATGAAGGCGTTCTTCACCGATTGCCAGAACGACGACATGTCGTGCGCCCTCTAAAGCTCGTCTCGATAAGGATTGTTGGACCTGGCGGCCGCGACGGGACCGCCTAAATTCTATGGCTGGATCTAAGGCAGAACAACGCGCGCCCGAACTCGCGCCGCACTCGATGAATAAAATCCCGAAGGCCGATAAATGGTCGGAGCGAAAGGATTTGAACCTTCGACCCCTAGTCTCCCAGACGCGGGGACTTCGTTGTTTTTACTGAGTTTTTTGTGGCAAACATCGAACTAGACCCGCATTGAATCCGTTCATATTTATATTCCAGTTGGCAAAGGCAAAACAAGCCTATGAGCGGTGCAAACGAACCTCCGGTCCGAAAGATCGGCCGAATCGAGATCCGGCCGGGACCGATCGCCATCCTCACGGAGCGAGGCACGATCAGGACGCGCCGGCGGGTGCCGAGCGCCACCCCGCAATATCCGATCAGCTCGCCGGGCGCCTGGATCGCGGACGGGCACCGCACGGCCCATGTCCGCTGCACGTGGTGCGGGCACCAGGTCAACAGCCTGAGACTTGACCAGCTGCCACCGGATTGGCCGTGGCGCCGTGTCTGCCGCGCCATGCTCTGCACTTCGTGCGGAACGCCCGGCTGCGTCCATGTCGTTCCGAACTGGCACGACAATAGCTCGCACAAAACTCCGTTTACGTCGGCTTGGCGAGCGGACCCGCCCGCGTGAGGACCGTTCGGGAGCATGCCCCACTTGCCAATGCTTGAGACGGAGACCATTTCGTTGAAGGCTCTTCAAATGCGCGAAAAGAGGGTGATTGGACGTGTCTGCTCAGGGTGACGTACCTCATCAGGACTTTAGGTCTGGCTTCATCGTCGGATTCCAAGCGGTCGCTGGAACGACAAGGGCCTTACCTGCCCTACCGGCGCAACCCGCAACAAAAGCAGGTATGACGCCATTTCTTATGGGCATTCGAAAAGGCATCGAAAAAGCTGGCGGTTCACTCAGAAGTTAGTCGCCACTCCTGATCGCTTACCGCCGCCGTCCTCATGCCACCCCGCAAGCTGTGGGCGCTGCCATCCGGCAGCTCATTTGCAGCGAAGGGGATTTCAGCCATGACCGATTCCGATCGACTTGCCGCACTGCTGGAGCATATCGCCGCAGCTATCGCGCTCGCTGACGAACTCGGACTGGCCCACCTTCGATTTCTGCTCGCCATGGCAGTGATCGAAGCAAATTACCGCGCCTGAAACGCGACGGCACCGCCGCTCGGCGAGAGCGGCGGGGCGCTGACAAGAAATAGGCCGCCGATCGGAAATGATCGACGGCCAGTCAGGGAGGAACGGTAAAGCGATCAGGCGTTCGCTGCCAGCAACGAGCGCAGTCGATAACCCTCCAGCTCCCAAATCCGGTTGCGGGCGTTGTCCCGCGCGATCCGACGGCCGATCGAAGCGTCAAAGTTCTCCGGAGACGCCGCAGCGCTTTCACCGATCACAACGAAGCCGTTGCGCAGCTTGAGCGCACAGACGGTCATGGTGGTGCCGGGAAAGACGTGAAAATCCTCGCCGACGATCGCGGCGTCAATGTCGGCCGGCGTCAGCCGAGGCGCGTTCAGCCCCTTGGTTTTCAACTCAGCTTCGATCGAGGCTTCGCTTGCAGACAACATTCCGTCACTTCCTCTGCGGGATGCCGGGGACCGCCGGCGCGGATCAGGTCGGGCGTTGCGCAACCTTTGAGAACAAGGCCCGAATGTCGGTCTTGATGTCGTCGCCCATCGTCTTGATGTCGTCGCGGATGCTGTCGGTCGCCTTGGAAAACTCGGTCTTGAGAACGAAGTTGTCCCGGCCCCAAATCTCGATCGCGTGCATATCTTTTTCGACGTTCGCGATGTACTGGCGCATGGCGGCGCCTACTTCGCCGAAATTGTGATCCTGCTTCTTCTGGTCAGCCAGGAATTTGAGTTCGAGGCTCCCGATGGCCTTAAGCGTTTCCTCGCGTTCGTCGGAAATCTGCTTCGCGAGGTCGGCTTTGATCGAGGCGACCGCCCACACGCCGCCGGCGATGTAAACGACGAAATTGACTGCGAACGCGACTGCAGCAATCGTCGTGGGGTCAACGTTGCTCATTTCACTCCGTATTCCTGCTGGACGCCTTCGTACCAGTCGCGAGAGTTATCGAGCCGGTCCCGCACAGCGAGATCATCCGAGACGGTCAGGCGAAGCATCGCCCTCGTGTCCTTGCCCTTGCAGCCCTTCACGCCGTACCAGGGAAAGCGGCACGTCGCATCGAGTTGCGGGACCGGCGGAGACTGCATCAAGCTAGGAGCCGCCGGCAGTTCGCGCGCCGGCGTTTCCGGCGGCGGAGCGTGCCCGCACCCCGCCAGGAGGGCCAGGATCGAAGCTGCACAGATCGGACGGGACCAGCTTTGAAATATAGTCCGCGTCAGCTTCCCATTGCGCATTTGCCGCCGCCTCACTCGCATCCAGACGCTTTCGTGCATCCGCCGCTGATTTGGCTGCTATCGCAAGGTCGCGGTCCCGAATGGCGAGGGTTGCGCGTAGCTTGTCCATGTTTTCCCGCTCATCCGCTGTTCGGAACCCAATCGAGAACGAGATAGCGGCGAGGAGTGCGATCGAGACGAGCCGCGCCACCGGGACATAGACACCGATCGCCGGCAGATACTTGACGAGAGGAAGCCAACCAACCACTACAGCGACCAGCAGCAGAACCGCGGCGAGCTCGATCGCTAGCGTGGACGTTGCGACCATCCAGAACAGATTCGTCATCGCTCAGTCCTCCCGCAGGCACCAGGGCCGCTCGCCCCACATTGCATCGGTGCGACGGTTGAGAAGACCCTGCATGAAGGTGCCGTTCGCATAGACGAACTTGACCATCGCGTCGCAGGCCTCCCGAACCCGCCCGGCATTCAGGTTTTCGGCGATCGAGGGATTTCGCTTGTAGCGATCCGTACGATTGCAGATCTTGCCGGCACCGAGGTTGCCGGCAAATGAAGCCAGCGCCGCTTGCCGATGCGGCGGCATATCCGCGAGACCCGGCACGCAAGCCGCAACCTGGCCGCCGTAGCGTTGCATCGCGTCGGCCTGCGCCTTGATGCATTCGTGCTCTGTGAACTTCATGCCGACCTTGAGCCAAGGCCAGTCGTAGTTCGTGATACCGCCGCAGACCGTGATTACGCCGGGCGGGTCAAACGGAAGGTGGCGTGCAACAAGGCTCATCCCTTCCCAATGGCCGAACAGGATCGCTGCGAACATAGCGCCCGCGGCCGACAGGCCTGCAACTTTGCGTTTCGTGACGGCGGCCATTATTCCGCCCCCGGCTGCTTGAGGACGCGGGCAAGGCCGAACGCCACCGACAGCGCTAGGCCACCGACAACATAGGTAACAACCGGGATCTTATCGGCGAGCGACGGCCAGATCATGATGGCGCCGCCGATCGCGGACCAGAACACCGCACCACCATAGGCAACGCGCAGCGAATGCAGCCGGCGCAGCTCGCGCGGCCAATTGTCGATTAGTTTCATGTAGTCCCCCACCCCATCCGCTCCCCAGCGGAGATTACAAAACCCTAATGATGTAGTTGCAGGTGACCGACGGTTGAACCGTGCGATGCGCTTTGCCGCCGTTTGAATTGATTTGACCACCGATGGAGACTTCTACGTGAATAGGAACTGCGCCGTATGGACCAACTTGGCTTCCGATCGAGTATTGCTGGCTCCCGCCGCCGCCATAGACGCCGCCGCTTACCTGTGCATCCGCAGAGATGCCATTGACCGAGAGAGGCGGGATCTGATCAGCGGAGAGCGTCACCTTCTCCCCGCCACCCATCGCTCCAATCTTTGTTGAGTCTCCGCCGAAGTAAGCTGGCGTCAGAAGCGATGCCACCGGCTCGATCATAACCGACACGCGGCCAGCCTTGTTCGGTGCATTGAACGTAGTTGCGCCGTCGCCAGCGCCGTACGTTGTTCCCCATCGCGCGAACGCCTTGGAATAGACGGTGCGCGACAGAGCTTGACCCAGCGGGAATATAAAGCTGCTGTTAGGCGCGACCGTGTCCCAATAGTCCATGCCGCCGAACAGCGGCACGTTGTAGGGGCTATTCATGTAGCCCATCAGGTACAGCGCACCGTCGGTGTTATTGAACTTCGCAGCGTAAGGAGTCCCGAGGATCAATGTGCCTTCTGGCAGTTCGACGCCTGGCGCAATCCTCAGTGGCAGGTTGGCGAATCCGTCAACCGTCATCGTCACCGGACCGGCTCCGTTCGTGACGTGCGGCGTGAAGGCGATGACCTGATTGTGGAAGTTGGCGCGACTGTCGAAGCCCTGATTGCTGGTCACGTTGTAGGCTGACGCCGTACCAGTTGTGACCAGCATTCCGGACATGTCGTCGCGATACTTCGCAACGGCGGCCATCGCGCCGCGTACACCATCATTGATGGCCGCCGGATTCATACCCTCTGGAAACGGACAAGTCTGGTCGGCGCCAGCGTTGGCTGCTGCCACCTGCGACCATTTGTAAAGCGTCATGCGTACCCCCCACCAAAAGAGAACGGCGCCCCCCGCACCGCATAGATTTTCCGCGCCGGCAGAATGCTCTGTCCCTGCGGAACGGCCGCGAGCTGCTCGATCTGCTGCGGCGTGATCGACGGCCCAGCCGGAGCGGCGAGCGCCGCGCCCGGAGTGGCCGCCGGTTGCGCCGCGGTCGGCGCAGGCTGCGACGCAACCGGCGCAGCGGACTGCTGACCACCGGCCGCCGAAGGCCCAGCGATCGACATCGGTGCCGATCCGGCGCCACCCATCTTGCGATCCGCCCAGGCGATGATGTCGCCGGCGTTCATGTTCGCCATCGTCGGATTTGCCTTAGCGAAACCGGCGCCGAGCACTGATGCCGCCGGGGCCGCCGGGTTGGCATGGAGCAAGCCGACCGCCCCACCCGGCCCCGCGAAGTGCGCGAGATATTGCGTTCCGTCCGTAACCGGCAGGCCGGCACGGGACAGAATGCCCGCATTGTCAGCCGCATAAGCCGTGGTCATGTCGCGCGAGAGCGCAGCATCCGATTTCAGCGCGAGCAGATCGGCATCGGACTTGCCCGCCACCAAATCCGGCCTATGCTGGCGAAGCATTGACAGCCACGTGCTGTCGATGAACTGCCCAGCGCCACCGGCAGACGAAAGAGGGTTGCGCGCGTTCGCGTTGCCTCCGCTTTCGACGCTGATTATGCGGTCAGCTAGAGCCATCCATCCGCCCCCAGGAGATCCCCAAAATGGTGAAATACGGCGCAGGCTTCCTGATTGCCTGCATCGTCGTCTATGCGGCCGCGATGGGAGGCGTTCGCTTCGCCGCGCATGAGATCGTCGGCACGTTCGGCGCGATCGGCGGATTGCTGGTCATCGCCGCCATGTACGGAGCTGCGGTGCTGTACGACCGCCGGGCGAAGCGCCGCAAAGTCGAAGTCATCCCGCCGGAAGCTACTTACCGCGCGCATCGTTGATCACCGGCAAAGCCCCAAAACCGATAAGGCCGGACGCTTTTCCAAACGCCGGATTTGCCGACCGCTGCGGCTGCTCCCCGTAGAACAGGCTCGTTGCTTTGCGGGCCGCTGCCTTCTCCCCGACTGCCGAAATCCCTTTGTCGAGCCCATAGGCGACTGCGGCGCCGGGGATGCCCCCATGCGTCAGACCGAGCAGCGGCAACAGCGCATGACGCAGGCCGCCGGCCATGCGAGCCAGCATCGGCGCCGTGCCAGATGGGTTGGTGGTGCCCTTAACCGGGATCATCTGTCGATACACTGATGCGAGCCTGCGCATCAGTTGGAGCTCCTGAGGCGAGTACAAAGTTTTCGCGAGCTGTGATCCGCTCTCGTTCAGAAATTCATGAAGCCGCTGCGATAGCGCCTGCGCTTCGAATTCGAGCTTGCCATCTCCGGCGCGCGTCAGCTTCTCGAACATGCCCTGCCGCAGCGCCGTCCACCCCTCCGGCGATAAGGTGCGCTTGAGTTCGACAGCGAGCGGCACAGACAATCGACCAGCGCCTTTGCCGGTCGCGCCGAATAGATCGTTGACGATCTGATTGACCGAGGCAGGCGCCCCGCCGTCGGCACCGATATAGCGCCGGATCGCAGACGCTACCGGGCCAGTGTCAGCAGCCTTCGGCGCAACGTTGTCCAGCCGATCAGCATAGCGCGCAATCGCGGTGCGCTCGTCCGCCGAGAACACGGTCTGAGCCAGCAGCTTGCCCTTGCCGCCTAGGAAAGCTCGAATTCGTGCAGCGGCCGCGTCAGGCTCGCCCGCGGTAAGGTGAGCAAAAAGCCCTTGCTTATAGGTGCCGAACTCAGCGGACTTGCGACCGAAGATCCGTTCGATGCGCTGTGCGATCTGCACCGGCATTTGGCCGCCCGGCGCCGTTGCCGAGCCATAGGCCAGCTTTGCGATTTCGTCCGGCGTTGCTCGCGTGTCGGAGTATCGCCCCAGGATCTTTTCGACCGCGGCACCGATCGTATCGCCAGGTCCGCGTCGACTGAATTTGGCCCGGTAATCGGCGAACGAGGCTCGCGCCTCGCGCTGCATCTGCAGCACCGCCGGGCCATCACCGGAGAATTTCCCGGCGCTGATCATCTGCTCAACGCGCGCGTCAAACTGTTCGATGATGTGTTCGAGCGCGTACACGTCGGAGCCGTTCGCGCCCGGCGCCATCGCCGCCCGCCGCGCTTCGCCGTAGAGCGTGTTCAGTTCTTTCCGAACCTGCTCGACGTCGCGCATGCTGAAGCCAGACGCCGGTCCGGCCGCGGCCGCGGCTACCTTCTCTCCGGCCTTGGCCGCTTTCGCTGCTGCTTGCAGCACGTCCGGCGAGATCTCTTTAGGCGCCGCGACCTTGAGCGCTGCGAGATCGAGGATATCAGCCGCCTTCACTTCCGGCAGCCCGAGCATCAACCCCGGAGATGCTTCAACCTTCACGGCTTCCTGCGCGTAGTATCGCAGCGCTTGATTGATCTGCGTGCTGGAAGCGGCACGCTTGCCGTCGGCATCGTAAAACAGTCGCATGATCTGCTGAGAGATCGGCGATTGCCGGTCAAAGGCGTCCGCCTGCGCCATCGTTTCGGAGAACCCTGCGCCGCGGCCGCGAATGTGTGCGGTGCGCGCGACTGCATCGAGCAAATCCGCAGTGATGTCCATATCAGCCGGCACCGAGCCGGCGGCCACTCGCTCGCGTAGCGCGGCCCACTCCGGCGCCGCCGTAGTCAGAGCGTTCGAGATCGACTTGACGTCATCCGAGGTGCTTTCGGCAATGCGCGTCAAGACCGAGCTATCGCCATAGGCTTTCGCAAGAACCGCGTTGCGAACCCTCGTTGCGCCTTCCGCCGACAGGTGGCCTTGCGAATTGACGAATGCGCCCTGCTCAGTCTGCGGCAGACGCGCGGCGAACTGCCGAACGAAATCGCGGTTGTCGATCGCCGCCAGATCAGCCGGATTTTTGATCAACGAGAGCGAGCCCGGCGAGATCAGTTTCGCATCAGCAAGCGCCCGCTCCGGCGCCGACATGGCCAGCGTTGCACCCTGGTTGGCGCCGACTGCGAAGGCTTGCCGCTGCTCCGCCGTCATCGGCGTGGTGCGCTCGCGGATCAAAACAGGTTCTCGGAAGCCGGACACGTTTACGCCCTGCGTCGACAACCAGTCGCGATACGCTTGCGCCTGCGGCCCACCGGAACGGTAAGCCTGACGGATCGCCGCCACCCGGCCGTTGCCGCTCTCAACCATGCCGTCGGGGCCGACGATCGGCGCCCCGCGATCGGCTTCCGCCGAGCGGCCGAGCCGCGCCGGATTGAGATTCTGCGCGATGTCGTTCACTTGGCCAGCCGACGCCGCGCGCGATCGATCGCGGGGCTGCAGCGCCGGATCATAGCCGGCATCCGCGGAGGTTTTCAGGCTGGCCGCCTCAACGACCTTCGGTGCGACCTGGACCGAGCCGCCACCGGCAACATCAACGGAATGCGGGGTGAGCACATCGTTCGAGGTAGAAGGCGCCGGATTTGCTGGGTTTCCGCCTGAGGTCTGCCCCAAATCTCTCGAGACCGAGGATGGAGATCCCGCGGCCGCGCGCGCCTGTCGATCATAAGCCGCAGCTACGTCCTCGCCGAATTTGGCGCGGATGTCGGCAAGATCCTGCGCATGGTTCGGCGACAACGCCGCCACCTCGCCACCGGCGGCGAGTGGACGCCCAGGGACCACTGCATTAAGCCGTTCGTCAACGACGTCGAGCGCCTTAAGCGATCGACTGGTGTTCGTCGGATCAAGCCGCACCGGCCGTTGACCACTGACAAGCCCCGCTTCAACGTCTGCGCGGAAACCGCCGGCCGATCCCGGCGCAAATTCGCCGGGCTGCTGCTCGACCAGGTCATACTTTCCGCGATAGTCGGCCTTGGCGGCATCACGCGCAACTGCGAGACGATCCGAAAGCACTTCGCCCGCATCAATCGGCGACGCCGCGCGTAGCCGCATGTCGGGCGCCATCGCGCGCGCCATGTCCGCGGCATGTTGCCTGGGCGACATCGCACCAGCGGTGACGCCGGCCGCGGCCGCTCGCCGCGCCTGCTCATTGGCGAGCAGTTCGGCCGCGATCCGCTCGGCAGCATCTTGCGGGGCGGTGCGCGCCGCCTGCCCGGTCGGATCGAGCCCGGCCGCGATTGTGTCACGCGCCTTACTGACACGATGGTCCTGGAGATCCTTGAAGCCTTGGGCCTCCGCCTGCGCGGCGTCGCCGCGGCCACCGCGCAAGATCACCTGCTCTTCGGCCGACAGTGCCGGGCTTTGCGTCACCTGCGATTGCGAAAGGGGCACATCGACGCCCGCAACCTGTTCGACGTTGCGCGCCACCGTCGGCGGCGGGCGTACCCGATCAGCAATCGCCGCGACGCCCTTCCCTACCGCCTTTCCGACTGGGCCGGCGGCACCGCCGATAATTCCGCCCGTTACGGCCGCGTCGCCGACGCTATCGCCGCGCGTGATCGCATCCGCGCCGGCAAGGGCCGCACCGGACAGCGCGCCATTCTTGACCATCTCCGGCATGGTTCCGATCAACCCGAACGCCTTCGGAGCCGCAGCCATCACGGGAATAGTCGAGACGATTCCGCCGGTGAGCTGCGCGGCCGTATCGATCACGGGATGATCTGAGGCGAAACGCTTGTCGTCCGCCTCTTGATCCTTCAACGAGTGCGCGTAGCGTTCTCCGAACGTAGCTTCCGGCAACTGCTGATCAGGCGCGAAGAAGCGATTGAGCAGCGGCGCAAGCGCGGCATTCGTTGCAGCGTCAAGCTTGTTTAGCGTGCCGCCGATGATCGGAACGCCAGTTGCCACCGAGCGCACCGTATCGTTGACCATCGATCCGCCGCCGGCGGACGGTGCATCCGACGGCGCCGTGGCGCGAGGGGCCGCATCGGCACCGATGCCGATCTGCTGCGCGATCTGCGCTACGGTCGCGTTTTGCTGCTCCAGCGGAAGGTGCATGAACTCATCGCCAACCGTTACGGTTTTGTCGCCGATCGTCAGTTTCGGCATCAGTTCACGCTCCAATTGACGGCTTTTCCGCCGACGTTGACCGTCCCGCTGGGGGATGGTCCCTTGAAGCCGGGGCCTGCCGAGCGCGACATCTGTTCGATTGCGGCCGAGCGCATAGAAGCCTTTTGCTTGACCACACTCGCGTCATCGCCGGGCTGCGGAAACAGCTCCTTTTCGTAGCGGTCGAATTCGCTCTGGCTGATCGCTGCGCCGCTCTCCTGCCGAAGCATGGCAGTAATGAAAGCGGAGGCCGCTTGCTTGTAGCGCTGGTACTCGGTCGATTGCATGTAGTTACCGACCATCGGCACGGAACCAGCCGCCCTTTGCCAAAAGCTCCGCCCCTGATCCTGCAGGCCGCCAAGGATGCCTTCGGCTTTCTGCATCCGCGCCGCGAAATTCGACGCCTTGGCCTGCGCCTCAGTCGTCTTACCCATCGCCGCGTCGGCGGATGTTTCAGACACCCTTTTGATGAAGGTTTTCGGGTCAACACCGGGCGGGATTTGGATCTGCTTTCCGTCTGGCCCGGTGATCGTCTGCGGCCCCACATTCTCACTGCCGCCAGCACTATGCGCCTGGATCGGCCGCAAGGTGCCATCGACCTCGTTCTGTTGCATGAAGGTCTTTTGGCCCATGCCATTTTCGCCGACCTGGACAACCTTCCATTTGTCCTTGCTGTAGTACTGGCTAATCAGTTGAGACATCAGCGCCGGGTTGTTGATGGCCGCCTGCACCTCAACCGGAGACGCGCCTTTCGAGATCAGCGCTTGAGCGGTCGCATTGAGCTTTCCGCTCGCGATTGAGGACGGATCGGTTTCCTGACCCGTGGCAACCGCGCCGAGGCCGCCCAGGATCGCACCGATGGGACCACTCTGCATGTTCCCGAGAAAGCCGCGTACGCCCTTCATCAGGCGTCCGTCGCTACCGCCAATCGAGAATGGGGCCACCGGAGCCGCTGCGGTAGCTGCCGCGCGCGGCTGCTCGACCTCCGGACGCTCGCCATAGACCGGCATTCGGTAATTGCCGACGTTAACGACATCGTCCGGCAGCGCAGCAGCTCCGCTCTGGCGGTTGACAGAACTGGCGTCTGTCGGGGAACTCGCAGACACTGCCGACGCGGCGGGGACGGCAGGTGCTGCCACAGGCTTTTGCCCTAGCTCGCCGGCAGTGATCGCCATTGAACCAGGACCAGCGAAGCCGAACGGAACGGTGCCCTTGCCGAAACCAGTAGTCGGCGGCGCGGAAGCGGGTGCCGGGCCCGCCGTGAACTTAGACGGGTCTCCGAACGGATCGGCCTGAGGCAGGAAGATCGACGACATGCCATAGGTCGCAGCTTCTCTCGCTGTCGATGCGCTGCGATCCGGCGGCGACTGGTACAGCACACCCCACGGCGAAGCCGATGCATCGTTTCCGGTCAGATAATCGATAACTCCAGGCTGTTTCAACGGAATGGAAGCGGCGGCGTTCGCCGGCGGTGCCGCAACGAGCCGCTGTGCGAGATCCGCCGGATTGAGACCGGTCAGATAGTCCAGAAGTCCAGCCATCGATCAGCTCCCGAACGAAATCGGCGTCTTCGGCCACAGCGACGAAAACCCGTTGGCAAGCAGCGCAAATTGTTGGGCACCGCTCATCTGGTTCTCTGTGTCCGATTGCGCGTTTGTGGTGCCGAACTGCGCCGCGACCGGCGACACGGCGCCGAGCAGCGTGGTCAATTGCGATGCCGGGATATTGAACCGCTGCGCCATCGCGTTGATTGCTGCCGTTGGCGCCGCGTTCTCCGCCTGCAAACCTGCCGACACGGCGCCGATGCCGTTCGTGAAGTTGCTGTTGGCCGCAGCCTGCGTGCCGTTAAGAAGCCCATAGGTCGTATTTCCAGCGTTGTAGACCGTGCCAGCGGCGTTCAACGCATTGGTGGTGTCGGTGTTGTACTGTGCTGCAATCACCGGCGCCTGTGCCTGCGCAACGCCCCGAGCGACCGCCTGCGCATTGCCCGGTGACCCATCGCGCCCAGCCGCCGCCCACGCGCTGTTGATGTTGTTCGAGATGTCGGCGCCCATGGTATCGAGCTGCTTTTGCAGCGCCGTATTGTTTCCGATGTTCGCGCCCGTCGCGGTCTGACCGATGATGCCGCCGCTCAGCATTCCCAGGTTCGACTTGATCGCCGCGTCATTTGACTGCGCACCTCCGCCGTTCAGCAGCCCAAGCGTTCCGGAGCTAATCTGCGGGTTATAGTTCGGCTGGTTGTTCGAGTTGCTGATGACCTTGTCGAGGACCGCAGACATATCGGGCGACAACGTTCCGGCCGATCCGGACAGATTGTTGATGCCGTTCAAAAGCCCGTTCATCGCCCCGGAGGCCGGAGCGTAGGGCGTCAACGACGATGATTGCGTAGTGCTGCTAGAGCTCTTGCCACCCATTACAGAACCCTTTCCATCACGACGGCCGAGACGCGGTAGTTGTCCAGCACGGCCGCCCAGCCGCGCCGGCCGAAAAAGCGCACCACCGCGGCACCCTGCTGCCGCGCGAAACACTCGATCGCCGGCAAGAGATCGAGCCAGCGCGACCGATCGCGGCCACCGACCGCAGTGATCAAGCACACCAGATGCTTGTCGGTTCGCTGCAACACCGTAACGGCCGCGGCCTCGATCTCGGACCCGCGGGTTGCAAGCCACAGATCGCCGTCGCCGCGCAGAACGTCGTGCTCAAGATCAGCCGTGTGGCTCAAGTCATTCTTCAGGTACGCAGCGCGCAGCCGATCGGCTACGAGCAGCCACACCTCAGCTTTCAGTTTCGACGGTACGCGGACGAGATCAGCCAAGGGCCACCCAATAGAACGTGCGATCTGCCAGCGCATTGTTGGCGTGCGCTATCGTGAATTGCTGTTTGCCGACTGCGGCGACGTAGCAGCCGCCCGCCGCAAGTTCGGCCGCCGCGTGCGCGCTGGCCGGGAACATCAGGACGGAGCACTGCGCGGCGCAGTTGTCAGCTTTCACCACCGTGGATGCGGCGCCGGGCGAAAGCGTCACCTTGCCGGCCGCATTTGAACGGCCGTTCAAAACCGCCTGGATCGCCAGCGCGAATTTCGCCAGATCCTTTTCGGACGTTGAGACGCTGTAGCCACTCATCGCCGCCCCGTCGGTTTGTAGCTTTCCGGCTCAATGCCGTTGATGAACGTCCAAGACTGCCCAGCGGGAATACGGCACTTGATCCGCGCATACCGGGTATCGAGCAGCATGTTGCAGATGCCAGAAACCGGGTGCATCGCGCTTTCCGCAGTCGCCACCGGCACCTGTTGGAGATTTTCGCGCCGAAGTGCAGAGGCATAGATCGCGGGCGCGTCGGAGACAGGCCGAATTCCGCGCTTCTCGCTCACCCGCCGGCCATCCGTACCAAGCTCAGAGGTTTGCAAGGTCGCCTCAAGGTTCGGGCCGCGGAAGAACGCCATGCAATGCGCGGCGTCGAACGCGGATAGCTCCGGGACGATTGCGCCCTGAAAGCTGTCTAATGATTGCGTCATTGCGTCCAGGTTTGGAAATAGCGCGCCCAGCGCTTCAAGCGTAATACCCGGTTGAGAGATCTGTGACAGATATTCCCCCGAGAACCGCGCCGGTGTGAACCTGTCTAGCGCCGGGTCATAGATCAGTGCCTTATCGAACTGATTGGCAACGCCGTCGACTGATTTGTAAACCCAAATCACGCGCGATGAGCGCGGATCAGTTCGACCGATGAACATCTGCGGCGCAGACGCGTCGAAGTCTGTGAAGAACGTTCGATCTACCCGCTCGCGCCCGATCGCAACCGGGGTGCCGCCGGGGTCGATCCGATGAAATCCCTTGAGCGAATAGAAATAGACGGTTGCGCCAGAGCGCACCAAGCTCAGCGGCCCATAGATCCCGAGTTCTTCGGCGATCTTCTCAATCTGAAATACGCGCGGGTCACCCGGAAGGTAGATCATCCGCCGGATGATGGTGTCTTGCAGAATGACGCCGGTTTCGCCCCCGGCAACGCCGCGGCAAAACCCGCCGTCGGGGAAGTCCTGGTAATCGCTCGAATTGATTCCGGGCGTCCACGAATTCGGACCATTCACATCGTTGAGCCCCGACCATTGCGCCCGGTTCGGGTTCGTCAACAGGCCGGTGAGCACCACAAAGCGGCCGACGACGCCCGCATATCGCGCCTGCGGCGGATTGCCGGCCAGATCGGCGAACGCAGACGCCGTAGCAATGTCGAACACCTGCGGAACGACGTTCGCTTGCACCGCGATAACGAGATTGTTGAACTGGATGAAGCCCCATTGATCCTGCTGCGGGATCGCGGGGTAAGGTACGCCGGCCTTTGACACCTTCGCCCATGTGTAAGCGGTGTTGTCGAGCCTATAGAGGTCCGTTGCGGTCGCAGCGAACACCACCACCGAGCCGTCGGACTTATAGGCGGCGAATCCTCCCCGCGCCTGCTCGCCGAGCGAGGCCGAGATTGCCGCAAGCGATGGGAATGGCCCGTATCCGTCGCCGCGTGGGACAACGTTCATGATGCCGCGTTGCGTCGCAGCCTCATAATCGGACACGTCGGGCCGGTATTCTCCGAATTGGATCAGAGGCATCAGAAATCACGCCCGCAGGTTCGCAGCGTCGGCGAGAGCCGGCGGGAGGTTTCAGCGTCGAGTTTCCCACGGTGCGCCGGGATCTGAGCTTGCATCCGCGCGGCGCCCTCGTCGTCTTCAAGGACGTTGGCGTAAAGCAACATCTTCGCATGCGCGCGAATAAGCTGCTCGGCTTCGTCGAGCCAAGGGTTGCTATCCGTCAGCACCGCCAGCGCCGGAAACCGGAAATGCATATGCGGGCGGATCGTGTATGCCGCGTTGGGCGTCGGCCAGAGCAGAATTTGGCCGTCAATGACGGTGTAGTTGGTGGGGCGGCCCGGCGCGCTGTTGATTCCGCTGATCAGCCATTCAGCCTCATCCGCGCCAACCCAACCCAGCTCGTTGCCCGTCGTGCTGTCACGAAGGAACAGCAGATCAAACTGGATCGCGCCAGGGATCTCGGCGAGATCATCGGCGCCATAGGCCTGCCTGCCTGCAACGGTCAGAAACGTCTTGGTCCTTGTGTAGTTGAACCAGAAGCGATCGTGCGCGTAGTGGTCAATTGCGTCGAGGATTGCGCTTTGCGCGGGGCCGGCGAGATCGCTTCGCGTCAGATCCTCCGCGATCCGATCCAGCATCGTTTGCAGCGTCTTTGCCATTGGTCACCGGCGGCGGATCAGGAGGGGTTGAAGCTGCGGACGGCGGCTGATCGCTCAGAACAGCAGCCGCCCACGCGAAGTGAAGCCAAGTGCCGAGCACCGGCTTAGAGGTCGTTGTCGCAGACGTACTTGATGATGACGATCGCCTTACCAGCGGTCGCCGCGGTGCCGGTCTGTGAGTAGGTCGCATAGACCTGTTTCGGCGCAGCCAGCGGCCCGAGCGCGGCGCCGGTCGGCTTGACGTTCTGCGTCAGCCCGGCGGTGCCCTCGGTCACATCGGCTGCCGCCACGATGTTGTCGGGCGCATCGCCGACGGTTCCGACGGTCAGAACGTTGGTGGTGCCGCCGTTGAACGGTGTCACAACGGCAACGTCGCTGCCGATGATCACCGCGCCGTCCGGGAGCCATTGCTTGTTGACGCCGCCGGCAATTCCGGGATCGTTGAAGTTCACGGTGAAGCGCAGATAGCCAACCTGCTGCGTCGAATTCTTGCGGCCCTGAGCCATTCGAAGCCCTTTCTAAGAACGTTGGAGCGAAGAAGAATCCGGCGGCGCCGAGGATCAGCACCGCCGTTGCGCCTTAGTGGGCGACCGCGTACGTGGTCGCGACCAGGGCGCCGAAGTCCTGGCCGTTGAAGGCCGACTTCTTGATGCCCCACACGGTTTGCGCCGAAACGCCGAGTTCGCGTTCGTAGTCGAACAGCTCCTCCACCCACTTGAAGTGGGAGCCCTTGGCGTACTCCTTGCCGAAGCCGACGAGACCGGCCTGTGCGCCGCACATAACCGCGCGCCGGGTATTCGGCTGGACGGCACCGGCGTTGGAAATGCCGTTCGGCAGACGCACCCATTCGTGCAGCACGACGTCGTTGTACTCGCCGAGCGCACCGGTATAGATCGGTGACTTATCGCCGACGCCGCCGGCAAGCGCGGCCTTCTGAATGTCGAGCCACTGGCCGGCGCTCGTGTTGGTGCGCATGTCCGTCACCTGGAACGGGTGCAGGAACATGACGTACTTTTTCTTGCCGCCGACCATGAACGGACGGATCAGCGGCGAAGCGAGCTTCGCGCGCTCGACCATCGCGTCGATGCACTTGAGATCGAAGATCGCCGTATTGTCGCCGTTGATCGTGGCGTCGTCGGTCGCACCGCCCTTGCGCCAGAAATTGGTCGGCGCCGTGATCGCATTGTTGCCGGTGTAGCGCGGATCGACGACCAGCGTATTGCCGGCGAGGTGGTTCGCCATGCAGGTGTCAAAGCGATTGGCGAACCAATCGGTCAGACCTTCCTTGCCCTCACTTCGCAGGCTGAACGGCACGCGCTGCGCGTCGATCGAGCCCTTGTTCTTCACGCGCACGGCGTGCATCAGCTCGTTGATGGTCAGCTTGTCGCTGTAGGTCGAAAGGCTTTCTTCGTTGCCATTCTGGGTCTGGCCTTCCGTGGTGCCGTCGCCGGAGAGCTGGACGCGGAGGCCGACGGTCACCTGATCGCCGGCGTTCTGATCCAGCTCGGTCTTGACCTGGATCATGTTATTCGAGCCCTCGCCCATGAACTTCCCGAAGAAGGTCGGCTTGAGGGCTTCCGCATTGAGCTTCTTCGCCCAAAGCTTGTTGGAAAGCGGGTTGTTAACCCCGTAGCTGGTCACGGTCATATCGCGCCCCGATTGACGTTGGATTCGGTGTGATGGATTGCGCGCGTGACGCCGCGTGCGAGCGCATCACCGAATTTGTTCGCCTTCGGAGCGGGCTAGGCGGATAACGGACCGCCGGCCGAAACACGCAATTGAGGTTTGCGCGGCACCTTTGCTCCCTGGGGTGGAGCGAAGCGGACTAGCCGCCCATCAGCCGGCGAGCCTTCGCCGGGTTCTTCTCGCACCACGCCTCGAATTCATCCATCGGCATGGACACGAGACGTTCGGCGGTCATGTCGTCGCCACCAAGGCCGCCGCCGGCGCCATTGAGGCTTTTGTTCGCGGCCTGCCCGCGCTCGATCGCTTCGAGACGTTCGGCCCCGCTGGGAGCCGCCGCCCCTTTGCCCGGCTCATCCGCCTTCTTCGGTGCATAGCCGCGCTGCTTTGCGAGCGCGTAGATCAATTCCGCCGGGCTCTTGCCCTTCGACATTGCCATTTGCGCGATGGCGATTTCATCGGCTTGGAGCGCCTGCCCCAATTCCACGCCCTCGTAGCCGATCGCCTGCAACTCGGCCGCCCGCGAACCTAGCAGATGGTTATAAGCGTCCATGTAGTCGGGCGAGGTTTGCACAAACCGCGCAGCGTCTGCCTTGTAGTTATTCACGAAATTTGCGTGATCGTCCGCTGCCTTTTTCGCGGCGGCATCGCTCTCTAGGCGCTTCGTGATCGCCGCGACGGCGCCGAAGATGTCTTCTTCCGGGTTCGGCACCGCTCCTGCGTCGGGCGCACCGTCAGCGCCATGCGCCCAGGCGCCGGGCTGATCGCCGCCCTTGAGCCGATCGAGGACCGAGAACTTGCCCTTGAACTCGGCGAGCTGCCGTTCCGCCTCGCGCAGCTTGGCGTCGAGATCCCGTCGCCGGGTCCGTTCTTCATGCAATGCTGACAGGGGCACGGTTTTTCCGGCCGCGTCGCCGCCCTTGCCCTCGCCGCCATCCGTCGCGCCGTCGGCGCCGAGCTCGCCAACCTCACCAGCACCGGAGCTGGCATCCGGATTGCCTTCGCCAACGCTTCCGTCATCGCCGGGGATCGTGCTCTCACCACCCGTCGCGAAGAATTTTTCCTCTTCCGCCGAAAGCCCCGCGCCAAAACCATTTTCGCCGTCCATCATTCAGTCACCCTTTCGCCGATACGGTCGGCAACCGATTTGCGCGGACCGCCGCGCGCGTTCCCCCGGTGATTCCGAGGTCAGGAGGCGAGCAAGAGAACTGCTTCCTCGTCTCGCCGCTTTCGTGACGCCATAGCCGCGGCCGCGGCCGCTTCCGTGCGTTGTTTCTGGACCACCGCTGCATCGACCGCTGGAGCAGAAGGACCCACGCTGGGGCGCGCCAGGGGCCGAAACGTCGGCGTCGTCCGGCGATCGACCGGGGGCGGAATGGTCCGCGTGATTTTGGTGAGCTGTTTCGCCCGCGCGATATCAAGCAGCAGGTGGCCGATGCCGCCCTGCTGAACGTCGTAATCAAATCCGGAGCGGGAAAGCTCCGCATCGAAGAATGTCAGCGAAAAGCGCCCGCTGTCCGACACCCGGGAGAGTTGCGCCGGGGCCGCGTATCCTGTGAGCGTGAACGCGCCAGGTGCACCAGTCATCACGACTGTTTGCGGCACGGCATATCCGGTCAGCGCGAACGAACCGGATTGTAGGTTTTGGATTCCAGTTGCGCTTTCTGGATAGCCCGAGATCGAGAACGTTCCAGTTTGCGGCGCCTCCGCAATTTGGAACGTCGCCGACATTCCTGACAGCGCATATGAGCCAGAGGAAAACGCGGCGCTGGCCGTGAAACTGGCAGAATATCCGGTGATAGCGAAGGCACCCGACGCCGGCGCGGTGCGGAGCGTGAACGACCCCGCCGCGCCGGTGAGCGCGAAATATCCCGTATCCGCCGATAGCGTAGTGGTGGTCGCACCGTTCTGGCGGATCTGCCCGACGGCGAGACGCCCGACTGCATCGAACCCAAGAAGTGACATTTAAACCCGCCCCCGCGTGTCGATCCATCCTTTTGTGTTGACCGTCACTGTGCCGGCACCAGGACCACCGCCGCGGATGCGAACCCGACGCGAGGTATCCGTTCGGATCGAATAGGAAATGACCGGATACACATTCGTACTAGTTCCGATTAGGTCAACATTTCCGGTTGTAATCGCGCCGTCGGTGATGTCCGGAGAGCTTGCGCCAACGTAAATATATGAGCCAGATCCATAGGTGGCGCTCATCGAAAAAAGAGCATTCACCTGGATGCCAGACGGCACTGAGAGCGGATATAGCGTCCCTGACGTCGTCACCAGCGCCGCGCCGTTCACGTCCGCAACACCAACGTCGAGCAAGAACTCATCACCGCGCTGAATGAATTTGACCCATTGGCTTGAAGCGTTCGTGATCAGCGATCCGATACGGCGCGAAATCGAATAGGCCGTCGGAATGTTGGCGCCGAGCGCCGGCGCTGCGGCCGAGAGGGACAGCGCAATATCAACCACACCTGTATCCGGCCTTTTGATCTGGAAAACGTGATAGGTGGTATTTGCCGCGATCGACCCGGTATCGAGCGCGCCGTTTCCAGATCCAACCGACCACCCGGCAGTGGTCTTGCTGATAGCCGACGCCAGCACCATCAAATCCGAATTGGTGCTATCCGTCGCCTCTCCTGCCGCCACGCTGAAGGTTGTGGAGAGTCCTGCGGTCGATAGCGTCAGGCCGAACAGATGCCCAGCCGGGCGCGCGATCAGATCCTCTTTCAGAGCCACAAGCGCGACTTGCGGCGCCGCCGAGAAATTGATCTTTGCCGTGGTGCCGGCCGAGTTGAAAAGCACATTGGCGCGCGTGATGACGCCGGTCGAGCTGTTATAGACGCCGGTGCCGATTTCCCACTGGCTGAGATCGACGCTTTCGGCCCGGTAGCTGTACTGCGCACCGTTGACCATATTCGCCGCGGTCGGGCTTTGATATCCCGTCACGGCGCTGGAATAGGTCCAGTCGGCAGTTCCTCCGGCCGAGGGATTGAACCGGACGCAATCGGCAATCGTGGAAGGGACGCCCATTCGCGTTTACTGGAAGTTGATCAGGCCGTTAACCTGATCAAGATTTTCGAGGAAGTTGTTGCCGTTGGTGACGATCACCGGAGCGCCATAGTCATACCAGCCGATCAGGTTTCCGGCCGCCGTCGTCTGATTGTAGATGATCGAATACTGAAACGTAGCGATCGAGCCACCGGCCGCGGTCCACTGCACCGGCGAGAGGATCAGCTTGTAGAGCCCGGCGGTTTGACCCGAGGAGACCCGGTTCGCAATCACGCCGCCGGCGGCGTATCCATTGCCAGCAGCAATCTCGACGATGTCTGCTTTGACCTTGTTGGTACGGACCGGAGCCACGTTACTCAACATGACATATATATTATCCGCGCCAAGGTTGTGAACCTTGTGCATCGCGTCCTGACCGAATTGATCAAATTTGTTGAATGCCGCCATCTCTTACCCCTGTTGCATGGGCGCAATGCCCACGATGTCGCCCTGCTCGTTTCGGATGAGCTGTTTCGGCGTGTTCATCGCCGCTGCCAGCGTATTCATGTCGCGGCGCATCTCCGCCAAGAACGACATGATCAGCGCCGCTTGACCGCCGTCCTGGCCCTGCATCTGGACAGGCTGACCATCTGGCCCGGTCCCGATGAATGGCGTCGTCAGACCGTCCATCACAGCCTTGTGCCTTGCGTGCTCCATATCGGCGTCGCGCTTGGCCGCTGCCTCTTGGCGGATGCCATCAACGCGGGCCGCGGTGAGCGCCTTGTGCGCGTCGATGTCTGCCTGCTGCTTGGCTTGGACGAACTGTAGTTCGGCGTCGCGCTTCTGCTGCTCGGGATCTCCGCCCTGCTGCGCCTGCTGGATGCTGTCCGAAATGTCCTTCTGCGCCGAGGTAGGAAGCGGCGAGTATTTGAGCAGCGCAAGCCACGTCGCCGGCGGGAGCATCTTTCCGATCACCGGGAGGATCTGTTGCAGCATCGCCCATGTGTATTCCTTCTGATTGGCAGAAGTCGGCGCCTCATCAACGATGACGTCATAGCCCTGCGCGGTATCGTCGGCGTAGGCAGACCGCACCAACTGGACATATTTCGCATTTTCCGGCCCCTGGATCTTCACCAGCCGCCCGTCGGACAGATAGTTCTCGATCAGGTACAGCAGAACGCGGCCCTGCTCTTTCCGATAGCGCCGGAGCCCGTCGAATAGGGGCTGCATCAGCGTCATGACGGCTTGCTTGCGCTGGAGATCGAGCGCCGCCGCCTGTCCGGAGCCGGTCTGCATCCCGACCGCTTCCAGGTTGATTCCTGACACCCTCCCCATCGCGCCGAACGCGAATTGCATCAGCTCGAAAGAGCCCTGCGGGAATTGAGCCGACGGCTTCGCCATCATCTTGGGGTTTTGCCCCAGCGCGCCGGGCTTGAGGAACGTCACCTGATCCTGTTTCGCCCAGCTTTCCGCGCCGGCGTCGTCGTCGTCGAAGAACTGGCCCCGCTCGACGGCAATGCCGCCCTTCGCAGTGCTGTTCATGATGTGCATCGTCTGCATCAGCCACTTGTTGGCCCAGCGAGACGGGTCTTTCATCGCCCGCACGACGCCGAAGAACGTGTTGCGGTTGCGATCGCGCTTGCCGGTCATGCATTGGAAGGAAAAACGCCCCCTCACCGGTGCGTCACCGATTTCGAGCAGCACATTGCCGAGGTACGCTTGCCGATAGACCTTGCGGGTTTGCTTCACGGCCTTTGGCGTCGGGGCGCCGGCGATCTTCATTTTCTTGCCGAGATCGCGGTACTCCTCCTCATCCAGCGTCAGGATATTCTGGCCGGTTTGGTCGAAGGGATCGAGCACCAGCCAGCAGGGAACACGCTCGATCCATTGCGCGCGGACGAGCGTCACGCATTCGTCGTCGGCGTCGCGCTCGCCGCCGGGCTCCTTGTCATAGTGGCGGCCGTCGTTTTCGTGCGGCGTGCCATCGGCGTCGCGATCATCGACCCAGGAAGCGTTGTAGTCCTCATCCTCGAACGGGTTTTCCGGATCTCCGGGACACAAGGCGCGCGCCTCGTCCAGCGTGATATTCCGGCGTATCTGGAATTGCCGGCGCCGATCGATAAGGTTGCGCTTCTTCGCCGAGCTGTCCCACACCATTTCGAGCGGATCGACGCGCTCAATCTTTGGATCGCCTTGCGGGTTGTCCTCATAGTCGAGCCGGGTTTCCGTCCACCCCATGCCACAGACGACAAGATCGCGGAAGGCGTCGCTTTCCTCATCCTCCGCGTCGCACTGATCGCGGAACCACATCGCCGCCGACGTCAGAAGCTCGTTCTTCTTCACGTCGCCTGCGTTGCGCGGGATGAACTGGACTTCCTGCCGGTTGGCGACCTCTTGCCCGGCCACGCTGTCAACGTAGGTTCCGACCTGGTTAAAGATCACCACCGGTCGCCGCAGGTCTTGCAGCACCTGTTTGTCTTCCGCAGTCAGTTGCTCGCCCGCCTCGAAATCGAAATCTTCGCGGGCCTCGCGACGCCAGCGGGTTTGCCCCTCGCTGTCATAGTCGCGCTTGAACCAGCCCTTGAGCTTGCGGAACAGCGCGTCGGCATCGCCGACCTTGCGCGCAGCCGAACCCGATCCACTCGCCTCGTTGTCCTGGTCAATGTCGATCATAGGCCGCACCCGTTGAACGCATGGGCGTTTGACGGGAATGGAACAGTCGGCGAAGTGATCGCCGCGCGCTCATCTGGCGCGAGCCGCGCGCGGATGAAATCCAGCGCTTCGCCGATCGACGTACAGGCGAACAACGACGCGCAGTAATCGCCGGTCCTCTGGTGAGCTTCGGTGATGATGAACCCGCCGTGCGGCATCGTTTCGATCCGCAGCGGGATATGCTTTGCGTCGATCATCCGTCAGCTCTCCAGGTTTGCGGCGTGTTGCGTCACTGTGACGTCACAGGTGACGGCGTCCGCACCGTCACCGTCGAGAAATTCGAGCGTCACCACGCCATCGCGGCGGCCGACCAGCCGATACGCGCGGCCGACCTCACCGAGCCCGAGGAAGCGGAACACGTCGAACTCATAGCGGACGCCGCAAATCTCGACCGTCCCGGCCTCGCGATCGACCGTCACCGCCATGTCGTCGGCGATCGGCTTGCGCTTATTCCAGGGCTGGAAGCGACGCAGGCTCGCCACCGACGGCCAAGAGCCATCGAAGGTCAGCGCGCGATCATCGATCGAGACGAGCGCCGGAGGCTTTTCCAGCGGCCATTCGATCAGCTCGAACACGTCGAGCGCGTCGCGGCCAAATTCCTCGAGCAATCCGCGCCAGACATAGACGCGCATCGCCGCGAGGCCGCCCGGCTGCGACGTCCGGCTTGAGAAGACGGCGACGCGGAAATGCTCTTGCGCCTGCTTCATGAAACGCCACGCGCCCGGCACCGGTGGATCAGGGATTACATCGGCGCCCTGCCATCCGCTCATGTAGCTGTGCAGCACGCCGTCGAAATCGAGACACAGAACAGGCTTACTCATGCCGCCATCCACGATCCGCCGCCGCCTGAGTTGCGCCGCCCGCTGTACGGTTGCCGCGGCGGCGGCGCCCCGTTGGGTTGGTCATAGTGGATTGCCATCAGGCCGAAGCCGTCGGAGCCGTGAGAACTCCAATCATGGTTCGGGCCGAGGCCGATGTTGCGATCATCGTTCGATCGCTTTTCGTGGTACCAGCCGAGCGCGTCGCGCCCCGCTTCCGTCGTTTCGGCGTTGAACCAGATCCGCGGGAAGTGCCGGCGGGCCGTCTCGATCCGCGCGGCGGCGGCGCCGGCGCCCTGGTTCGGAATCACGATCACATCGAACCCGGCTTCGCGCAGCGCGCTCTCGTAGGACGTGGCGCGCACCTTGTCGGTCTGCGCACCGTCGTGCGGCAGAACGACCAGCGCCTTGCCCCAGCCGCGTTCCCGCATCCACGCAACGTGCGTCGCGAGCGGCTGGCCCTGCGCCTCGTAGTAGTCGAGGACGTTGATCCGCTGGCCGACGAATTGAACAATCCAGATAGCCGCGGCGTCTGCCTTAGCGCCGGCACCGCCGATATCGAAATAGGCGCGCACCTGCATGAGCGGGTCGATGGGGACGAATGTAATCCGCCCCTGCTCTTTCGCCTGCGTCAGGGCCTTCGCGTAATAGGCGCCGGCCACCACGGAGCGATATTCGCCCTCCCACACCCAGCCGTATTGGTCGGGCCGATTCGCCTTGTCGTCGAGCCGCGTCCGGTTCAGGATCTCCGGGAAGTAGGGATTATCCCGCCAATTCAACTCAACGATTTTCGCGCCCGCTGGCGGGTTTTCACGAAAGCGCTTGTTGGTCGCGCTCGCCTTCCGATCCGGATTCCAGGTCAGCCAGATTTCCGACCCTTCTTCGCGCACGGTCGGGATTGTGATGTTCCAGGCTTCATCGGAGACCGGCTCCGCCTCATCGACCCACAGCAGCCGAATGCGCGCTTTCGACTTAATGCTGTCCAGATTGTGCCGCAATCCGACGAAAACGAAGCTGATACGCCTACATTTCGTCCGAATGTACGTGTCGCCGACGTCGTAACGCTCTGCGAGCCACGGCGTCGAGAGGATCGCCGCTTTCACCTCCGCGAACGAGCTGTCAGCGAGCGAGTTCATGAACTCACGGCCGCAGACAATCACGCCATCCATGCCGGCCTGCGCGAAGTCGATACCGCGCACAGCCGACATCTTGGCGAACGTGCGGGTTTTCGCCGAGCCGCGGCCACCATAGGCGCCGCGGTACATCGCCTCGCCCTCGAATACTGGGACGAGCTTCGGAGGCATCAGGATTTGAGGGCAGCTAGCCATCGGCGCGGTTCGCCGGATGATTTGGAGGGAATGGCGCTGCGACCATCTCGACCCGCTTAATCGTCTCGGTCTTCAACGGCCCGCCGTCCGGCCCGCTGTACTCCGACCGGTCGGCCAAGCCGAGATCGCGCGCGATGATTGCCGGGTTGAGCAGTTCGGCCGAGGCGCCCTCAAACTTCTGCGTCCTGATCACGTCATCGACGCGCGCACAGATGTCAACAAAACCATCCCGCGAGCGATATTCCGACCACGCCTGACGCGAGATATCCAAGAAGATGCAGAGCCCTGAGATGGTCATGGCCCGCATCTTGGGAAGCTCGATCGTCTGCGGACCGTCCTTAGAGCCGAACGCCTTGGTTTCGAGCAGAGGATTGTCCTCTACCCAGGCGAAATACTCGCAGCAGGCCATCCAGAGTTCATTCGGGACCTCGAACACGGGCTTTCGACCGTGCGAGCTTCTGGCTTCCCAAAACCTGTTGCCGAGAGGAGCAGCCATAGCGGATCAGCGCACCTGACCGGGCTTGCCCGTCCGAGCGCGATTGCGCTTCCTCGTTCCGAGGGTGAGGAAAACGACCAAGAGGAACACGGCCAGCGCCACCGCGGCCGAAATCGCCACGCCAACCAGCACCGCCCCGAGCTTCAACATGAAGCCAGCCCACAGCCACGACACGGTCAGCCCTCCAGGTCGTTGGTGTACTGGCCGATGAGCGCCAGGAATTCGTCGCCCTCGGCGTGCACCTTGTCGGCGAGCCGTCCGAGCGCCTGGACGCCCTGCAGTTGCTTGGCGAAGCCCTCGCGCATCTTGTCCATGTGCGCGGCCGTGAGATCTTCCAACGTGCGCCTGTGGCCTTCCATCAACTCGCGAAGCGACTGACCGGCCGCGCCGGCTCCAGTAACGGACATTGCACCCCCTTGAGGTTGGATACCGGCAGCAGCCGGCTTGTCAGGGATCAGAGCGACCGGCGGCAGCTTGATTGCCGCGCGAATGGCCGCCTCAACTTCTGCGTCAGAAGCGCCGTTCGACACCGACGCGGAATAGGACAAGCTCCCTGCGCCCCAGCGCAGCAGGATTCGGCCGCCGTCGATGTTCATGGTCAGACTGGAAATGCCGGGAACATCAGCGAGCCGCGTTTTAAGATCAGCAATCGACATGCGCCCCCGCGAAGCTGGTTTGCGGCTCTCTCTCCGCCCGTCACGCCGCTCTTAGGCCGCTACCCTGTACGTGGCGGGTTTCGTGGGCCACCGCTGACGTTTCGCGGATTTGTGCCGGCGCATTGCCCCGCCGGCTGGGCCTACTAACCGGATCGTCCCGCGCGTCCCGTCATGTGCGGCTTCTCGCGCAGTCCCCGGCATTCGCCAGAAATTCGGCATCACCCCTTTACGAACGAGGCCCGGCACAGCGGCGTGAACGCTGCACCGGGCCTCGCCGAGCCCCCACCCCAGGAAGTACGCAACCACACACCAGATCGGCCATCCGGCTTTGCAGAGCGCCGCGGCGCCGATCAGGTGCGATCATCAATCCGCAATTCGCCGCTGCGCCGCAACTACTAACCGAGCGCGGCGCAGTGGAGAGGGTGAATAACAACTACGCAACACGAACTAGGCCGCCTCACCGGGCCGCGAGCGCGACCCATCCGGAGCGATGCCGTATTTCGCCAGCAGTTCAGCCGGGATCGTGCAACCGAGGCTCCCCGGCTCAGGACAAGGCGCGTGGCGCGACCACACGCCGAACCGCGCGAATTGCGCGAGCGCCTGTTCGACCGTCATTCCGCCGCCGTCGATCGCCTGCAGCGCCGCAACCGCAGCGTGATCCGACCAGCGCTGTTGGTTGAGCCAGGTCTGTGCCTGCGGAATGAACCGCGTCCCGATGTTGCCGCGCGCCGTTTCATCGCTGGCGAGCTTGCGCGCCGCGTCGATAAGCGTCTGAGGATCGAGACCGGTCCTTACAAGAGCCTCGAATTTCGTTTCCGCCGGCTTGCGCGGGTTTGGACCGTCGCGCCGCGGGTACGCCTTCCAGAACTCATCGAACCGAGAAGGCGCCCGCGCCGGGCGATCCGACGCGATCGACCGAGAATCTTTCTTCTCTGTCTCTGCTTCTGTTCTGTTCTGCACCGTCTCGGTGACGTCACGGTTTCCGTCACCTGTGACGTCACATCGGACGTCACCCGAAACGTCACTGGTGACGTCACTTGCAACGTCACCGCCGGAAGCTTTCGAGGCTCGTTGCTTGTCACGGTGACGGCGCATCCGCTCGGCCGAACTGTCGGACTGGTATTGCCTCTCGCCCCAATTGTGCGGGATCAGGGCGCCGCCCTCGCCGCGATCGAGGAGCCCAGCGGCGAGCAGGGACGAGAGAATTGCAGCCGCCTCGCCTTCTCCCATCCGCAGAGCGAAAGCCACATCACCGGCCTCCGGAACGACGCCGCCGCCCTTCGACGCGACGCACAGCACGGCGACCCAATGCCAGCGTAACGCTGGCTCAAGCCGCATCACCTTCGGATCATTGATCACGTCGTCATACATTCGAAACCAACGGCTCACGCAGCCACCTTCCGCGGCTTGCCCCGCGGCCCCTGTCTAAATCTCAGTTGTACGCAAGCACTCCGGCGACCATGCCGCCGGGCAGATTTCGAGCCGGTCCAATTCGGCAGCCAGGATCTCGACCGCGCGCACGCGCGACACGACGCAAGCCACTACGACCTCGCGGCCGGACTGTGCCAGCAGCTTGAATTCATCGAATCCGGAACGTGTCACCGACACCTGCACCGTTGGCGTCATTCGGCCGCCTCGATGAGCGCCGGCACGTCAGCCAAACCCGAAACCATTTCGATGCGCCGACCAAGCCAACGCGGTCGCCAGCCGAGCGGATGCCAAGCGACGGTTGCGGCCTCTATGCCGCTGCAAACCGAACCGTAGATCATTGCGCCGCCCGATCCCGCATCCTGGCCAGCCGGTTCGCCACGTCGCTTTCGCGCACAGGCTCAGAGATGGATAGCTTGCGGGCGATCTCGTAGGTATCGAGACCGCTTTTCCAGAGCGCCAGGATTGCGCCGTCACGAACGACGTCGCGATACCGTGATGCCTCGCAGAGTTCGAGCGTCACCAGTCGCATTACCCGCCCCCCGGATTTGATAAGATCGGTCAAGGACTGGATATCCGCAGCAAGCCGCGAACACTCGCCCAGCTGTATCGAGATGGCATCGACATAGCTCGGCACAGTTGCATAGTGCCGGCGCGCGCCGAACTTCTCCGAAATTGCGGAGTTACAGTAGTCCGTCAGCATTCGGCATAGATAGATCGCTACCGCTCTCGCGTGGCGCACGTGGCGTTCACGCCGCTTCCCGGTCAGATCATCGACGGTCAAATGATAGAAGCGCGCCACGACCCGCTGCACCCGCTCAATCGAAGGGTAAGCAACAGGCCGTGCATCCTCGTCGTTCTCATCGCCCCGTCTGACTTCCACGGGCAAGGCAGCGAGCTCGGCGATCTTCGCGCGGAGTTCGGCTATTGCCGCCGCCAACTTTCCTCCGTCCTTTTGCAGCTTCTCGACCTTGCGAACCGCGTACAGGATCGTTGTATGGTCGCGACCGCCGAAAAAACTACCGATGGCCGGCAAGCTCAAATGCGGGCACGTATCGCTAACGAGGTACATGGCGACATGGCGAGGAATGATCAACGTCGCGGCTCGCCGCGACCCGCGAAGCTCTCCAACCGTCGGACCGAAGTAGTTGGCAACGACGGAGACGATCTCGCGCGCATAGAGCGATCGAGGCTCAACCATGACGGCTTGTCGCGCCTCAGAAAGATTCACCCGCGCCGGACTAGCCAACGCGGGAAGCAAGGCAGCCGGCACCACTGCCGGCGCATCGATCGTCGGCGCCGCAGCGGCGACAGCCGGCGCGAGCGCCGCGGCTCTTGCCGCGATGCTCTCGTGAAACCGCTTTCGCCGTTCCGCCGCCTTGAGTTGAGTTTCAGTCAGCATCCCGCACGCCCCCACGTGCAGGATTTTGTTTAGGTGCCGGAGCAATCTCCGGCGCTAGACTGACCGCGCAGGAGGCTAACCACCCGCTCAAGTCTAGCAATTTCATCGCGATATAGATTCGCACCGTCCGCCGCATTAACCCCACCAATCAGGTTTTCGAAGTGTGATGCCAGCTCGGAAGCGCTCTTTTGCGCCCGAACGATTTGCGCGGCCCTGCGGACATCACGCGCGGCGTGATGCTCCGGATCAGTTATTTCCCCGTACCAGAGCGATTTGATCGCCCGATAAGAGACCGTCTCCCCTGTCGTCCCTAGTACCCGCTTGACCGCCCTGGGCACTCTGGAAAGCCAACTCTGCCGCGTGTCGCCCCACGTTCGAGGCCCTGCTAGTTCGGCTATTTCTTCACGCATGGTTCACGCCCCACCCGGAAAACTTTTCCAACATCTGGAATCCTCACGGCTCAAATTCTTCCCATGAGGAACGCACATAACGACAACGACCCCTTCACCTTCCGACCGATCGGCACGGTTGCAGCCGCGCTAATCGACCGCCTCGCATCACAGCAGAGCCAGAAACAGCCAGATGAAGAACGCGAACCCAACGGCGCAGAGAAGCAGCGCACCGAAGCAGAGCAGAAACAGCACCGCGAATACGTCCAACGCGGCTTGCAGCGGATCGCCGCGTTCGAGCGGCGAGCGCGCGGAGATTGACGCGCGCATGGCCGAGCTAATCCGCTCGTTCTGGACGCCGCACGCGAGCGACTTGAATGGGTGCGGTGGTTGATTGCCTTGTAGGGATGCAATGCCTTCGCGCCGTCCATCAACGGACGCGAACCCGACGGAAGCCCCAGGCAATCTTTCTGGAAACCGGCCCCACCGCTGGCCGACCGGATCACCCTCCGCCGGGTAGTCCGAATTTGGATGCGTCGTCACGCCGCGCTCTCGGAAGTAACCAGCCCCTCGAAAATCTCGGGGCAAAGCTGTTGGCGGGTGATGCGACGGTTCAGACCGCATTCGATGGCGAGCGCCATTCTCGGGCTCACTTTCCCGCACCGCTTCGCCTTGTTGATAGCGACCTGCGAATAGCCGCTCAGGGCGCCTAGCTTCGCCTCTGAACCCGCAAGGTCGATTGCTTGCTCGATCGGAGATTTCGTAATCATGCGCCAACTAGATAACATTTGTTATCGGAAGGCAAGCACTATTGTTATCGAGACGGTCGATAACCGCGGTTATATATTCTATGGCATGGAACCCGGTAACATCATCCGCCAAGCGAGAGAGCAAAAGGGCTGGTCCCAAAAGGATTTGGCGGACCGGGTCGGCATTTCTCAGCCGGCCATTCGGAAGATCGAGGGCGGCTCAACGGTCAAATCAAAGCACCTGCCGAAGATTGCGCAGGTGTTGGGCCTGGATCTGCAGCATCTCGACGAATCGCTTGATCAGCTCGGCGCCGCGGAGAGCCAGGCGGCGTTTTCGAGCGCGGGCGACGTGAACAACCACCGGCCGACATCGGGCATCCTTGAAATCGACGTGCGCGCCGGCATGGGCGGCGGCGGAAGCGTGGAGGGCCGCGAAGTCGTACATAACGGCCGCTACAGCGATCCGGTGAAAGAGGAAGCGTGGCACTTCCCGGCCCGATTCCTGCGCGAGGAATTGCGGGCTCCCGAGAGCCGCATTCAGATCCTTGAGACCCAGGGCGACAGCATGGCGCCTACGATTCTGTCCGGCGATCGGGTGATCATCGACACCGGACACCGCGTGCCCTCACCCGATGGAATCTATGCAATCCGCGACCAGTTCGGCACCATCGTTGTAAAGCGGTTGCAGGTGCTTCGCCGCGGCGAGCCGCCGACCATCCGGATCATCTCCGACAACAAGGCGCATGATAGCGAGGACGTCGGGGCCGACGAGATCCACATTGTCGGCCGCGTGCTTTGGGGCCTAAAGCGACTTTGAGAGGTCCCGCGGCGATGATGTCACGCGGCCGGATGACTCTTCTCTGCATGGCGCTAATCGCGCTCGTCGTCGCATTCTTGGAAATTTTCGGCCCGGTCCACCTCCGGCATTAGCTCCGCAATCGCATCAACTTAGCGGACGTTGACCGCGGCGGCGGTTATTGCCACGCCAACACCGATAACTTTTCTTATTGACAGTGTGATAACCTGCGTTATTGTTTCCCCATAACCCAGGGGAAACCGGACATGGCCTTACGCTCCTATTTCGTCGTCATGCGGGACTTCGGCGCGCTCGGACACGAGGCGATCGTTGATCCCAATCTTTCGCGCTCAGACGTCGTCCGCCTCATCTGCTCTGGCGAATACGACAACGTTGTTTTTGTCCATCACATCAACGCGGGGACTGCGTTCGATGTGACCGACGAACTGATGGCCGAAGCCTTCCGGCCGGAAGATCGCGACGCCGAGGACACCCCCTCTGCCCGGCGCGCAGCCGCCGAAGCCGACCGCGGTATGGACCGCCGCCGCGATCGTGAGGCGGCGTGATGTTCCGTTCCCGCACCGCTCTGGTTCTGTTCACCATCGCCGCCATCGCCCTTTGGCTCTGGCTCTCGATCCCCGCCATCGTTGGACTGGTTACGTCATGGGCAAGGTAATTCCTTTCGCCAACCCGCACGGTCGCACGATGCCGGCGGCCGATCCCTCGATGACCCGCGCGAAGGCGTTCGCGAATTACTACGGGGACGAGCGACGCCGTGGCGTCGATCCCGACACCGCCCACCGAAACGCAAGCAAGCTCATCATGGCCGATTTCGATCGCCTGATTTCCACCATCACCACCACCATGAAGGACTGACCGCCGTGCCTATCACTCCTCTTGATCTTGCGTGGGAAGCGATCAACGCGCTTGGCGGCGTGCCAAGCACCGAGGCAGAGGCTGATTACTGCCGGGCTATCAACGACGCATTGGATCAGATCGAAGCCCTCGGCGGCGAAGATCCGGCGCCGAAGCGGTCGAAAGCGTCCCATTGCGAACACTGCAACGGGACCAGGGCCATGGCGGTCGGAGCATGAGCAACGGCAACGCTGTTTCGGTACGCCGCTACGAGGCGCGGATGATGGACTATTTCGACCGTCTGCCGCGATCGGCGCGCGTCGCACTCGCATCCAGCCGGTTCAACTGGATCGTTGGTCACTACCTGCGCGCGTTCGAGCGGGGCCAGAGCGCGCGCGAGATCGTCGCACGCATCAAGCGAGCGGACCGCATCGAGAGCGCCAGGAGCCGCGCCGAAACGTGGGGCAGCGACTACCCGATCCTTCGCGGCGAATTGCGCCGCATTCCCGCAACCGAGAAGAAGGCCAGCCGCAAATGAACGCCCTCGATCCGCAGCTATCCCGCGCCCTCGCGATCGAGAATGCCCGAGCCACCCGCGCCGAATTGTACGCCGACTGGATCGCTCACGACTGCGACGGCCTCGCCGCCGCGCTGACGATGCCGACCGTGTTTCCAGGTTCGGCCGCCACCCTCACCGAAGCGCGCGCCCGCGTTGCGCTTGCGCTGCACCAACTCGATCGCGCCATCGAGCGCGAGAAGCAGGCCTACCAGGAGGACAACCACTAATGAACGCCCAAACCGAAACCGTCAGGCCGTTGCGCATGACCCGACGCGCCGCCGCGCCCGCGCCTGCTACGCCAGTCGGACACTCGCCGATGGACATCGTTGCGGCAGCGCTCTCGACCGGAAACGTTGAGATGTACCGCGAAGCCGTCGCGCTGATGAAGGAGATGGAGGCATTCGCCGCCCGCAAAGCGTTCAGCAATGCTCTTGCTGACGCGAAAGTCGATCTCCCGATCATCGAAAAGAACAGGCACGCCAGCTACGACAATAAGGCCGGAAGGCAGACCAATTATTGGCATGAAGATTTGGCCCAGGTTGTCGATACCGTTGTTCCGATCCTCGCGAAGCACGGTCTTTCACACCGCTGGAAACTCGCCGGCAGGCCGGGCGAGCCGGTGACCGTTACTTGCGTCATCTCGCACCGTGACGGTCATTGTGAGGAGAACAGCCTATCGGCCGACGCGGACACGTCCGACGGCAAGACCCCGATTCAAGGGGTCAAATCTACTACCTCGTACTTGGAGCGGATCACGCTCATGGCGTCGCTTGGCCTCGCGTCGCGCAAGGACGATGACGACGGCCGCGGCGGAGCCCAGGCAGAGCCGGCATACGTCCCGCCGGCCGGCTCAATCACTCCCGATCAAGCCGATTTCCTGCGCAGCGAGATCAAGGCGAAGGGCGCCAGCGAAATCGCGTTTCTCGCCGCCGTCAAGCGGAGGCGGATCGAGGACATTCCGGCGACGGACTACGCCGCCGCCGCCATGATCATTGCAAAGTTCAAGAAGGGTTGACCACATGAACGCAATCGTCACTCTCGATAGCATCCTTGAGCCGCCGGCGGGGACGCCTGCGCTGACCGCCGCCGACCTGTTCGGCACCGGGAACGTCGCGCAGATCGTTGATGCGATCGAGGCACAGGTTCGCGCCGAGGCGTTCGACGTCACCACCGAGGCCGGGCGCAAGCACGTCAAATCCGTGGCCTACAAGGTGGCGCGGTCGAAAACGATCCTGGACGAGATCGGCAAGGAACACGTCGCCGAGATCAAGAAGCAGTCGGCCGGGATCGACGCCGAGCGCAAGGCCCTGCGCGACCGCCTGGACGCGCTTAAGGGCGAGATCAGCCGCCCGGTGGACGAATGGGAGGAAGCCGAGGCCAACCGCATCAGCGGCCACGAAAACGCGCTGGTTGCCATCGTGGAGGCCGGGCGCGGCGAAGGGCAAGGCATCTATCGCACGCCGGCCGACATCGGCGCCGCGATCGAGCACGTCCGGAAGCTTTGCCGGCGCGATTGGCAGGAATTCCACGAACGCGCCGAGGCCGCCGCCAGCGAGGCACTTCCGAAGCTGGAAGCCGCCATGAAGGCCGCCGAACAGGCCGCGGCCGAGCGCGCCGAGCTGGAAGCCCTGCGCGCCGAGAAGGCAGAACGGGACGCCCGCGACGCCGCGGAGCGCCAGCGGGCCGCCCAGGAGCAGGCAGAGGCCGAACAGAAGGCCAGCGCCGAGGAACAGGAGCGCCAGCGCGCCGCGCAGCTCGCCGCCTGGAAGGCCGAGCAGGAGGCCAAGGCAAAGCAGGAGGCCGAGGACGCCGCCGCGCGCGCCATCGAGCAGGAGCGCGCCCGCGTCGCCGCCGAGCAGGCCGAGCGGGAGGCCGCCGAGCGCAAGCGCCAGGATAGCAAGCGCAACCGCGACCGCGTGCACGCGAAGATCCGCGGCGTTCTTCTCTCATACATGGGCGACGACGACGCAAACCGCCTGATCGCCGAAATCGCCGCCGGCGACGTCCCGCACCTGTCCATCACCTATTGAGGCCGCAGCAATGGCAATCGAGATTTTCGACGTCGAGCAGAATTCGCCCGAGTGGCATCGCGCCCGCATGGGCATCCCGACCGCCTCTTGCTTCTCTCAGATCCTCGCCAAAGGCGAAGGCAAGACGCGCCGAACCTACATGCTCAAAATTGCCGGCGAGATCATCACCGGCGAGCCGGATCAGAGTTGGGGCGGCAACGAGCACACCGAACGCGGCCACGCGATGGAGCCAGAGGCCCGCGATCTGTACCAATTCCAGACCGGTGCTGATCTGCGCCGCGTCGGCTTCATCCGAAATGGCCGCGTCGGCTGTTCGCCTGACAGCCTGATCGGAGACGACGGCGGGCTTGAGATCAAGACCAAGCTCCCGCACTTGCTCATTGAGTTGATGCTGAAAGACGAGTTCCCGCGCGAGCATATCGCCCAGGTGCAAGGAACGCTCTGGATCACCGAACGCGAATGGTGGGACATCGCCGTCTATTACCGCTGCATCCCTCTGTTCAAGAAGCGTGCCTACCGCGATGAAAAGTATATCCAGAGCCTCGCGACGGAAGTCGATCGCTTCAACGCGGAGCTTGACGGGATCGTGGCCGAGATCCAGCGGCGCGGCGAGGCGCTGGCGGCATGACGAACCGTGCCCTGTTAGTTCTCAACTCCCGCGCGGTCCGTCAGAAGGCCATCGACTGGATCATGCGCGTGCCGGCTGGAACGCGCGTCGAGTTCAAGGAGCCGCAGCGCACCCTCGATCAGAACAGCCGGCTATGGGCGATGCTCACCGATATCGCCCGGCAGAAGACCCTTGAGGGCCGCAAGTGGACCACCGATCAGTGGAAGGTGATCTTTCTCCGCGCGCTAGGACACGAGCACGAGTTCATTCCGGCGCTGAACGGCGCCGGCTTCATCCCCTACGGGCAGTCGAGCAGCGATCTCGGCGTTCGGGAAATGTCCGACCTGATCGAGTTCATGCTCGCCTGGGGCGCCGAGCAGACTCCGCCGGTGGAGTGGAGCGAACCGCGAGCGAAGAAGGAGGACGCGGCATGACGTGGCGCGACACCGCAAAGGGCATCATCGCGGAGCTGACCGCCGACCTACCGAAGGACGCGCCGTTCTGCGACCGCGTGAAGCTGCTCCGTGACAACTACCCATTCGCGCGCCGCAGCGGGTTTGCCTACCGGGTATGGTGTGAGGAACAGCGCAAATATCTTGTCCAGTTTCTCCCGCCCAAAGGCTCGAAGCGATACCCGCGGCTCCCTCTCGAAATAGCCATAGACGACGCCATGAACCGCGAGGGCGCCGCCACATGAAGAAAGCGGAAAAGGAGCATATCGAGGCCGTTGGCGAGTGCTGGGGCCGAGTACTCATCGCGACGACGGTTGCCGTCAGGTCAAGCCCGCGGTTCACAGGCTTAGACAAGCTACGCGGACCGATCGCGATGCAAGCTGCGTTGAAGGCGACAGGCTTCGGAAACGCTGCGCTGATCATCCCGCGCGCAATCGGCGACAATCGTCATTGTCAGGGCGTGGCGGACGAAGTTTTTGCCGACGCCGTCAGGGCTGGCGAGCGCGCTTTTGTAGCGGTGCCGGCATGACCGACACATCCCGCAGCGTCCCTGAGTGGATCGGAAAGACGCCCGATAGCAAGATCCCGGACCGCGTCAAGGACCGCATCGCGGCCAGGGCCGGAGATTGTTGCCCGAAATGCACGCGCGACATCAAGCCGCCACTGCGCGCCGAGTTCGATCACGTCGTGCCGTTGATCCTCGGCGGACAACACCGCGAGAGCAATTTGCAGTTGCTCTGCGACCAGTGCCACGAGGCAAAAACGAAACTCGACGTGAGGCTAAAGGCGAAGGTTGCCCGCGTTCGCCAGCGACAACTTGGAATTACTCGGCCGCGCCAGACGATCAAAGGCGGAGGATTCCAACGCTCCGAACCGCAGCGCAAGGCGTCGCGCCCGGTCAGCAAATGGAGGGGGTTTTGACCACAAAGAAATGGCACGTCTACGGGAAGGTGTACGCGACGAAATACCTCGGGTGCTTCGAAGCCGCGACTTCCGACGAAGCCGAATCTATGGCGCTCGAAGCAAACGGGCACGTTTCGGTCTGCCACCAGTGCTCCAGCGAGGTCGAAGACCCTGAGATTGATTGGTGCAACGTGGAGGAAGACAAGTGATCGACGGCGACGCCAAATCCTTGCGCGATCAGATAAGCCGGATCAGCGCTGAGCGCGACGCGATCCTGCGGCAGGCCGAGGCCCACGCTCTTGAGGCGCGAACCGCGAACGCAACGATCTACGAAATCTATCGGGTCGTGTCCGGCGCGACCGGCGAACCCGGCAACTGGAACGGCGCCGAGCCGGTGCGAAAGGCGTTCGAGGCCCAACGCGCAGAGGCCAAGAGGCTGACGCAGGGCTATCGGGACATCATGCGCGCGGCGATCGAGGGCCGCATTTGCGACGATGTGGCGTGGTTCGATACGATCACCACGCTGCACGACTTCTGCGACTTCATGATCAATCCCGCGACATGGGCGGCAGCAGAAACAGAGGCGGCCCGATGAAACGAGGCATGAGCAAGGAGGAAGCCGCCGCCTATTGCGGTTGCGAGACGCTGGCGGCGTTCGATCAGTGGCGCAAGAAGGGCATCGTTCCCGATGCGATCCCCGGCACGAACCGGTGGGATCGCAAGGCGATTGACCAAGCCCTAGACCGCGCGTCCGGCCTTGTGACAGGATCGGGCGAGCTATCGCCCTATCAGCGATGGAAGGCCGAGAATGCCGCGAATAAAACGCAAGCCGCTTAAGCTCAAAGGCATCAAGCGGGTTGCAATGAAGCTCGCTGATGGTTCGGTTCGCGTGTATTTGTACCACCGAGCCACCGGCGAGCCGCTGGACGAAAGCCGGCTGGTCGAGAGCTACGCAGAGGCCGAAAAGAAGAAGCGGCGTCGCGGCGGCAAAACACTAACTGACCTTATCAGGTTTTTCGACACTTCCGAGACCTTCGCCTCATTGAGCGCCGAGCACCGGAAGCAATACGTCTGGAAGTTCGCGCGGATCGAAAAGAAGTGGGGCACCGTCCCCGAAGACACCTTCAACAATCAGGACGACGCCGACGCATTCGCCGCCGACGCGCTCGCGTGGCACCAGGAGATCGGCAAGACCTCGCGCCGATCGGCCGACAACCTCATGTCGGCGCTATGCCGCGTTCTCAGCTTCGCGAAGGAAAAGCGGCGTATCAAATTCCACCCGATCCCGACTTTCGAGCGGCTGTACAAGAGCGAACGGGCCGACAAGGTATGGCCGCCCGAGCTGCAGCAGAAGTTCATCAGCACCGCCCGGCCGGCGATGAAAACCGCGATGATTCTGGTCCGGAATACGGCAATGCGGGCGATCGACATTCGCGGGTTCGCCTGGACCCGCTACGACGGCCAGCGCGTGCAGATCCGGTCACACAAGACGGGCAAATGGCTTTGGATACCGGCCACCCGCGAGCTGCGCGCGCACCTGGACGGCCTAAAGCGGACGGGAGCCCTGGTGCTGCTCACACCCAGCGGCAAAGCCTATACCCGCCGGTACTTCAACGAGCACTTCCGCGAGGATGCCGACGCGATCGGCGCCGGCGATCTGAATTTCCACGACAACCGCGGCACGGCAGCAACGCTGCTGGCCGAGGCTGGCGCTACGGCGCCCGAGATCGCCGAGGCGCTGACCTGGACAGTCGATAAGGCGCAGCGGATCATTGATTCCTATCTGGCGCGCCGCGGCGTGCTCGCGGCGAACGCCATCGCGAAGCTTGAGGACTACCGAGACCGGCAGGAGCAGAAATCATGAGCCGCACGCTTGCCGAAGAACTCGCCCATGAACAAGAGCTGATCCGCCGCCGTTTCGTGCACGCGACGCGGCCGCGCGGCCCGATGACCATTGCCGAAGCGATGGAGTTTTGCTCCAGAATGGACGGCGTTACGCTGAAATCCGACGGAAGAGACGAGAGCCAAGGCGCACAATCAGCGAACAGAATTGGCAAAGATTTGGCAAATGGCAGATAGGCGCCAAATCGGCGCCCACCCTAATCCGCTGATCTGTCTTTAGAAAAATGGTCGGAGCGAAAGGATTTGAACCTTCGACCCCTAGTCTCCCAGACTAGTGCGCTAACCGGGCTGCGCCACGCTCCGATGCCGTTTCGGCCCTGATGCTGTAGCGGCGATCGCGCGTTCGCGCAAGCTGCGGAGGATCAATTCGGGGGCGTGTTTGCCGAAGAATGCGGGGCCGGATCTGGCGATCCGGTCCGACCGCAACCTCAGACGCCGCCGGCCGTTTCCGTCCTCCCACAATCGACTCACCGGAGTGGCCGAGCGCGTCCCCAAGCGACGGTCAGTCAACTGCGCTCAAGTCTTCGCAGACAAGCTCGACGGTGGCTGGCCGGACAACCCGGCGTGGCGAAACTGAAAGCTCTGCCGAACTTTAGAGCCGATTCTTGAGGCTACTGCTCAAGACTGTCGCTGCGCTCAGCCGTCCTTGATCGCGGCGTCGAGCAGTTCGCGGCAGGCGATCAGATCGGTCAATGCGGCGCGAAGCGGACCAAGATCAACCGGTGGCGGGGCCGGCGGCGCCTTGGCGGCGGGGAACTCCAACGGCGGCAGATCGAACCGCGGTGCGCGGCCGGGAGCTGCCATGACGGCAGCCGGCTCGACGGCGAAATCGTCGTCGTGGTCGTCGTCCTCGTGATCGTCGAACCGCGGCGCGTGGCGCGACTCGGCCTCGACGTGGCGTCGCGGCGCGGGTGCTGCGCGCCGATCCGGCTCGGCCATCGCGGCGTGCAGGTCGAGCCCTTCGTCCTCGCCATCGTAGTCGTCGTCATCGGCGTCGATGCCGCCGGGGACGGGCTCGAACTCTTCTTCCTCGGCCACGGTCCGGGTGATCGCCGCCTCGACCGCGCCGAAGCTGGCGTGGACCTCGGCATCGGCCAGCCGCTGCACCGATTTGATGCTGTGCTCTTTCAGGATCCGCTGCACACCGCGGATGGTGTAGCCCTCGCCGTACAGCAGACGGCGGATGCCCTTGAGCAGATCGACGTCGTCGGGCCGGTAGTAGCGCCGCCCGCCGGACCGCTTCATCGGCTTGATCTGGGTGAACCGTGTTTCCCAGAACCGCAGCACGTGCTGCGGAATGTCGAGCTCGGCTGCGACCTCGCTGATGGTGCGGAATGCGTCGGGTGCCTTGTCCAAAGGCCAGCTCCCCGTCAGCTGCCGGATGCGGTTGCGGCTGCGTTTTCTTCAGACTCGTCGTCGGTTGCCGGCACGGCACCATTGGCGTTGATGCGCTGCTTCAGGATCGCCGATGGCTTGAACACCATCACCCGGCGCGGCGAGATCGGCACTTCGGTGCCGGTCTTCGGGTTGCGCCCGATGCGTTGCCCCTTTTGCCGGACCAGGAAGGACCCGAACGACGACAGCTTCACCGTCTCGCCCCGCTCGAGGCAGTCGGTGATCTCTTTCAACACCAGTTCGACGAATGCCGACGACTCGGTGCGTGACAGGCCGACCTTCTGATAGACCGCCTCGCATAGATCGACACGTGTGACTGTTCGTCCGGCCATCGCCTGCCCCACCTCACGGCGAAAGAAAAAATCCGCGCTGAAATTAAGAGGTTAACTACCGGCGGTCAACTCCACCGCGTCTCAAAGTTAGCACCGAACGCCATGGAAATGCTGCTAAAATTTTACGCGCACAACTACCAGCGGAGCAGCGCGGCGCCCCAGGTGAAGCCGCCGCCCATCGCCTCGAGCAGAACGAGGTGGCCCTTCTGGATGCGGCCATCGGCGACCGCAGTGCACAACGCCAACGGAATCGAGGCCGCCGAGGTATTGCCGTGACGGTCGACCGTCATCACCACCTTCTCGGGCGCAATGTGCAGCTTCTGCGCCGAGGCGTCGATGATCCGCTTGTTGGCCTGATGCGGCACGAACCAGTCGACATTGTCGGCGCTGGTGCCGGAGGCGTTGAAGGCATCGACGATCACCCCGGTGATCATGCCGACCGCGTGCTTGAACACCTCGCGCCCTTCCATCCGCAGATGGCCGACTGTCTGGGTGCTCGACGGGCCCCCGTCGACGTATAATTTGTGTTTGTGACGGCCGTCCGAACGCAGATGTGTGGTCAGCACGCCGCGGTCGGCCGAGGTGCCCCAGCCTTCCTGCGCCTCGAGCACGATCGCGCCGGCGCCGTCGCCGAACAGAACGCAGGTGCCGCGATCATTCCAGTCGAGGATGCGGGAGAACGTCTCGGCGCCGATCACCAGCGCCCGCTTGGCCGAGCCGGCGCGCAGGTAATTGTCCGCAGTGGCGACCGCGAACACGAAGCCGGAGCACACCGCCTGCAGGTCGAAGGCGACGCCGTGGGTCATGCCGAGTGCGGCCTGAACCTGCACCGCGGTCGCCGGGAAGGTATGGTCCGGGGTCGAGGTCGCCAGCACGATCAGGTCGATCTGATCGGCAGTCAGGCCCGCATTGTCGAGCGCCGCCTGGGCGGCTTTGGTTGCGAGATGCGAGGTGAATTCGCCGTCGGCGGCGATGTGGCGTTCGCGGATTCCGGTGCGCTGGACGATCCATTCGTCCGAGGTGTCGACCGTCCGGGCCAGTTCTTCGTTGGTGAGGACCCGCTCCGGCAAGTAAGCGCCGCAGCCCAGTACGACCGAACGAATCACCGTCACGAGACAACCTCCTGAGCGCTCGGCGTCGCGACCAACGCGCCGGCATCACGATTGAGCGTTTGATTGATCTTGGTCAGGAGATCGTAGCGAACCATGTCATAGCCAACATCGACCGCGTAGGCAAAGCCCTCGGCATTGGTTCCGCCGTGGCTCTTGACCACGATTCCGTTAAGCCCGAGGAAAACGCCGCCGTTGGACTTGTTGGGGTCCATCTTGTCCTTGAGCGCCTTGAAGGCGTCGCGCGCGAACAGATAGCCGATCTTCGACCGCCAGGTCCGGGACATCGCGGCGCGCAGATATTCGGCGAGCTGGCGGGCGGTGCCCTCCGCGGCCTTCAGCGCGATATTGCCGGCGAAGCCCTCCGACACGATGACGTCGGCGGCTCCCTTGCCGATGCCGTCGCCCTCGACGAAGCCGATGAAGTCGAAGCGCTGCGAATTCATCGCGCGCAGCAACTCAGCCGCCTCGCGAATCTCCTCGCCGCCTTTGATCTCCTCGACGCCGATGTTGAGCAGGCCAACGGTCGGCCGCTCCAGGTCGAACAGCACGCTGGCCATCGCCGCGCCCATGATCGCGAGCGCCTTCAGGTGCTGCGCGTCGCCGCCGATCGAGGCGCCGAGATCGAGCACCACCGAATCGCCCCGCATCGTCGGCCAGGTGGCGGCGATCGCCGGACGGTCGATGCCCGGCAGCGTGCGCAGACAGAATCGCGCCATCGCCATCAGCGCGCCGGTGTTGCCGGCCGAGACCGTGACGTCGGCCTCAGTCTTCTTCACCGCATCGATCGCCTGCCACATCGACGATTTGTAGCGACCGCGGCGCAGCGCCACGCTCGGCTTGTCGTGCATCGCCACGGCGACGTCGGTGTGAATGACACGCGAGGCTTTGCGCAGCGCCGGATGCGCGGCCAGCTCTTTCTCGATCAGCTTGGCGTCGCCGTAGAGCAGGAATTCAACGTCCGGATGCCGGCCGAGTGAGATCGCCGCGCCGGGTATCACGACGGAGGGGCCGAAATCGCCCCCCATTGCGTCGAGCGCGATTCGAACTTTTTGAGGCATGGGCGTTCCGGAAGCCTGATCGCCTGCGACCTTGTGCGCTTGGCCGTGGACTCAAAAAAAGCCCCGTCGGGGCGGTGAAAAGCGTGCAGCGCTGCACACCGATTTGGCCGGACAATAGCCATTCTCCGCCCCGATACAACATCTTGATCGGGCAGATTTAAGTCGCATTTCGTAGCGTGTGCGCATGATTTTCGGCTGCGAACAGGCCGCGTCTGCGGCGGCTGGGCGGACGCTGTCCGCTCAGCCCTTTTTCGGCTTGCGCGGGCTCTCGGAGCCCACCGGCTGCTGCAGCGCTTTCAACGCCGCGAACGGGTTCATATCGGGATCGTCGCGGTCGACGACCGGCTCGAACACCGCATCCGGTTTGCGCGGATAAGGATCGAGTCCGAGATACAACGCATCGGTGGCGACTCGGCCGATATCGATGATGCCGCGTTCGATCGCCTCCGGCGGATCGCCTGGATCGGGCTCGCCCTCTTCGTCGACCGTGTCGGACAGCTCGCGAATCTGCTCCGGCGGCAGGAAGGTGAGATCAACGCTCTCGTCGATGACGTTGTCGACCGGATCGAGCGTCACCACGCAGGTCTGCGTCACCTTGGCGCGCACCCGTCCGGTGAGATGGACGCGGCCGTCAGTGAACGGCTTCAGATCAAATGACGCGGTGGCCTCCGCGACCCCGCGCAGATCGCCGAGCGCGCTGATCGCCTCCCGCTCCGCGGCGCTCGCAACGATGTCGCGGTGCAGCCCGGTCTCGGGAATCTGCAGCACCACCACCGGCACGCTCCACGGATTGTCTTCGCTCGCCATCGTCGAAAGTCCTCGTCTTAAGCGGTCGGCTGCGGAAGCGGCAGCTCGCCGCTGCGCAGCTTGGCCGGCGGCACCGCGTCGAGCGCGTCGATCACTTGCCCGACATAGACCGCCAGCTTGCGCGCGTTCTCAATGTCGGCGCCGTCGAGAACGTTCCGGTTCAGCGCCAGCTCGAGGTCCTCGCGGCCTTCGGTCAACGCCAGATCATACGCCGCCGAGCGGCCGTAGAACGCCTCGCCGAACGCCTGCATCCGCTTCGGCACCGACAGGTCGCCGACGCCAAGCTCGCGCAGGTTGGCGTCGAGGTCGCTGCAGAAATAGTCGAACAGCGCCTGGGCGAAGGTCGATGCGTCCTGGATGCTGCGAATCCGCCGCAGCACCAGCCACAGATGGACCACCAGCATCTCGAATCGGCCGTTGACGGTGTCGGCGACGCCGAATTGCTGGTAAAAGACCGGCAGGCGCGACTGCGCCACGATCGTGCCATAGATCGCTTCAATGGTGCCGCGCGGCGGCGTCCGGGGCGGACGGAGCAGATTGAACGGCCAAATCATTGCGGGTTCCAGGTCCGGGCCCGTACGGGCCTTTCGGGATTGCTTTCCGAGTTCCTGCCCGGTACGTCAACGCCCTGCGCGATGCAAGGGGATGAGGCCAACTCCCGGATGAGTATTTCGATCGACCGACGCGGGCGCGCCAACGCGCTGCGAAGCCGTTTTTCGCTGCCGCGCAACCTCGGCCTGGCCGTGGCGCTGACGCTGGTCGGCGCCGGCATGGGTGCCTGCACGTCAGAGCAATTCCAGAAGGGTTACATTCTGCCCAATGGCGCGCTGGAGCAGATCCCGATCGGCGCCAGCCAGGATCAGGTGCTGCTGGTGATGGGCACGCCGTCGACGGTGGCGACCCTGGACGGCGAGGTGTTCTACTACATCTCGCAGCGCACCGAGCGTGCGGTGGCGTTCATGCCGCAGAAGGTGATCGACCAGCGCGTGATCGCGATCTATTTCGACAAGAACCGCCAGGTTCGCCGTATCGCCAATTACGGCCTGCAGGACGGCAAGATCTTCGACTTCATCAGCCGCACCACGCCGACCTCCGGTCAGGAGATGAGCTATCTGGCGCCGCTGTTCCGGCTGATCAGCTTCCGCTAAGGCGGAGGCGGATCAACGCAATGGGTTTGATGGGTTTCGCTTACGCTCAACCCATCCTACCTGAGCCTTCGTAGGATGGGTTGAGCGCAAGCGAAACCCATCTCAGCAGCGCCGTCCCGGCTACGCCAGCCCCTTCCCTCGCGCCCACTCCGCAATCGTCGCGTTGACGTCATCGGGTGCGTCCTGCTGCACCCAATGCGACGCGCGCGGCAGCTTGTGCAGGGTGAAGTCCTCGACGAACTGCTCGTTGCCTTCGGTCAGCGCGATGTCGAGCGCGAGATCGTCCTTGCCCCAAATCATCAGCGTCGGCACGGTGATCACCGGATTGCTGCCGGCGCCGCCGGCAAGGCCGGAGAAATTGGCGCGATAGTAGTTCAGCATCGCGGTTGCCGCACCCGGCTGCAGGATATTGCGGCGATAGATCTCGAGCTGTTCGGCCGGGATCTTGTGGCTGTGGCTCTTGAACATCTTCACCAGCGGCGCGCCGCCCTTGCGGGTCAGCAGCCATTCGGGCAGCCACGGCAATTGGAAGAACGCGACGTACCAGGAGCGGCGGCGTTGCGCCCAGCCGCGGGCGAGCTCACGCGCAAACGCATCCGGATGCGGCGCGTTGAGGATAATCAGCCCGTCGAGATGCACCTTGCCGCGCAGCGCGGTCTGCCAGGCGATCACGCCGCCCCAGTCGTGGCCAATCAGGATGCGGCGCTTGCCGCCAAGCGCGGCGAACAGCGCCGCGACGTCGTCGGTGAGGTGCTCGATCGAGTATGCCGCCTTACCCTCGGGCCGCGAGGTGCCGCCATAGCCGCGCAGATCCGGCGCCACCACCCGCCAGCCGAGCTCTGCCAGGAACGGGATCTGCCGATGCCAGGATTGCCGCGCCTCCGGAAATCCATGCAGCAACAGCGCGACGGTGTTGCCCTGCCCCGCGGTGTCGACCGCAAAGCGCAGTCCGTTGGCCTCCAGCGTCGCCGTCTCGATCGCCATCCTCAAGTCCCTGCCCTGTGATGGCCGATCCTACACTAGGATTTGTCCTTGTTGATCTTCTTGATCTTGGCGTCGGTCGTCTCGATCGAACTCGCCAGCTCCAGAATCGCCTTCGACAGCAATTCGATCGCTTCCTTCTGATCCTGAGACTTGGCCGCGCGCAGCGCGTAGTTCTTGGCGGATGACAGTGACATGGGGGCTCCTATTCTTGTGTCGACGATTGCTGCTCATCGATGTAGCAGACACGCGGCATTTGTAGGATGGGTTGAGCGCAGCGAAACCCATCAGCCCGACGGTTATCGCTCGCCGCAATCAATCTGCATCTCTCGACCATCCCCACCCCAATCGCGCGGATAGACACCGCTGCGCACCATCGCTCTGAACGACGAATACGGCCAGTCGATTACCCGGCTAACGTAGCCGTGCTTCACGGGATTGAAATGGATGTAATCGGCATGAGCCGCAAAATCGCGCTCATCGCGAAGGGTATGTTCCCAGAATCGACGTTGCCACAGTCCACGCTCCGCCCTGGCGGCGCGACTCGACGAGATCGTTTCGATCGACGGCAGTCGCCGGGAAAATGCAGACTTAACCAAGCGCCACCGAGTTGAATAGTCGGCGTCACCTTGGGGTAACGTCCAGATTGCATGGAGATGATCGGGTAGCACGACAATCGCGTCGATTGCGAAAGGATGCCGTCGTCGCACATACCGGCATGCGGCCTGAAGCTCCGCGATGTGGTCGATCAGCAATGCAGACCGGCGGTCGTTCAAATCACAGAAAAAAGAAGGTGCCGCCGGGTACAAAATTGCGCCGATACGACGTCATCGAAGCCGCCCCCACACGCCAAGCCCGTAGGATGGGTTGAGCGTAAGCGAAACCCATCGAAGGAGCAGCCGAAAAATCGGCCGAAATTGGGAGGCGCCGACGATTACCAGCATACTGAGAGAGCGATGGGTTTCGCTGCGCTCAACCCATCCTACGAACTACTTTTCTTCTTCCATCGACACCGCGACGGCGGCGTTGGCGGACAGGCGCACCTTGTTGCCTTCCACTTCGGCGACCAGGCCGCCGTCGATGAAGTGGTGGTGACCCTTGTGATGGCCCTCGCCGCTGTCCTTCTTGGTCAGCTTGATGCGATTGCCGTCGACACGATCGACGGTGCCGACATGCACGCCGTCGGCGCCGATGACTTCCATATGTTCCTTGATACCGCTCACACCGCTCATGTCGTGATCCTTCCGCAAGATGGGAACGGGTAACGCGGCGAGTTTCAATAGGTTCAATCCGAAGACGGGTGAGCTCGGGAGCGCCCTACGATAGCGGCTTCAAAGCAAAAGCCCCGCGGCTTTCGCCGCGGGGCTTTGTCTTGGACCAACCGGTCTGGCGCTTAGTGCGCCAGGATCGCCAGCAGCAGCAGGGCGACGATGTTGGTGATCTTGATCATCGGGTTCACGGCCGGACCCGCGGTGTCCTTGTAGGGATCGCCGACGGTGTCGCCGGTCACCGCGGCCTTATGGGCGTCGGAGCCCTTGCCGCCGAAGTGGCCGTCCTCGATGTACTTCTTGGCGTTGTCCCAGGCGCCGCCGCCCGAGGTCATCGAGATCGCGACAAACAGGCCGGTGACGATGACGCCGAGCAGCATAGCGCCGACCGCCGAGAACGCCGCCGACTTGCCGGCCGCACCGCCACCCGCGATCGCATAGATCGCGAAGTAGACGAAGATCGGCGACAGCACCGGCAGCAGCGACGGGATGATCATTTCCTTGATCGCCGCCTTGGTCAGCAGGTCGACCGCCTTGCCGTAGTCCGGCTTGTCGGTACCCTTCATGATGCCGGGCTTTTCGCGGAACTGGCGACGCACTTCCTCGACGATCGCGCCGGCGGCGCGGCCGACCGCGGTCATGCCCATCGCGCCGAACAGGTACGGCAGCAGGCCGCCGAACAGCAGGCCGACCACGACGTACGGGTTGTTCAGCGAGAAGTCCGGGGCGACGCCGACGAAGTACGGCGACTTCTGGGCAATAAAGAACTTGAGGTCTTCATTGTAGGCCGCGAAAAGCACCAGCGCGCCGAGACCGGCCGAGCCGATCGCGTAGCCCTTGGTGACCGCCTTGGTGGTGTTCCCGACGGCGTCGAGCGCGTCGGTCGACTTGCGCACTTCCTTCGGGAGGCCGGCCATTTCGGCGATGCCGCCGGCGTTGTCGGTGACCGGACCGAAGGCGTCGAGCGCGACGATCATGCCGGCGAGCGCCAGCATGGTGGTGGTGGCGATCGCGATGCCGAACAGGCCGGCAAGGCTGTAGGTGATCAGGATGCCGGCGATGATCACGATCGCGGGCAGCGCGGTCGCTTCCATCGAGATGGCGAGGCCCTGGATCACGTTGGTGCCGTGGCCGGTGACCGAGGACTGGGCAATCGACTTCACGGGGCGGAAGTCGGTGCCGGTGTAGTACTCGGTGATCCAGATGATCAGGCCGGTGACCGCGAGGCCGACGACGCCGCACAGGAACAGCGACATGCCGGTGTAGCTGACGCCCGGCAGCGCGCCGAAGCCAACCAGCCAGTAGATTGCGGCGCCGACGCCGATCAGCGACAGCACGCCGGTGGCGATCAGGCCCTTGTACAGCGCGCCCATGATCGACTGGGAAGCGCCGAGCTTGACGAAGAAGGTACCGACGATCGAGGTCAGGATGCAGATGCCGCCGATGGCCAGCGGCAGCGTCATCACATTCTGCAGATGTGCCGGATCGGCGCTGCCGAAGAAGATCGCGGCGAGCACCATGGTGGCGACCGCGGTCACCGCATAGGTCTCGAACAGGTCGGCCGCCATGCCGGCGCAGTCACCGACGTTGTCGCCGACGTTGTCGGCGATCGTCGCCGGGTTGCGCGGATCGTCTTCCGGAATGCCGGCTTCGACCTTGCCGACGAGGTCGCCGCCGACGTCCGCACCCTTGGTGAAGATGCCGCCGCCGAGACGGGCGAAGATCGAGATCAGCGAGGCGCCGAAGCCGAGGGCCACCAGCGCGTCGACCACGGTGCGGCTGTTGGCCTGCAGACCGGCGAAGTGGATCAGGTAGATGAAGTAGAGGGTGACGCCCAGCAGCGCGAGACCGGCGACCAGCAGGCCGGTGATCGCGCCCGCCTTGAAGGCGAGCTCGAGGCCGCCGGCGAGCGAGGTGGTGGCCGCCTGTGCGGTGCGGACGTTGGCGCGCACCGACACATTCATGCCGATGAAGCCGGCCGCGCCGGACAGGATCGCGCCGATCGCGAAGCCGATCGCCACGAGGATGCCGAGGAAGTAAGCGAGCAGCGCGAAGATCACCACGCCGACGATGGCGATGGTCATGTATTGGCGCTTCAGATAGGCCTGCGCGCCTTCACGCACCGCGCCCGCGATTTCCTGCATCCGCGCGTTGCCCTGGTCGGCGGCGAGCACCGACGAGGTCGCCCAGATGGCGTATACGATCGATAGCGCTCCGCAGAGCACGATCACCCATAGAGCTGTCATACCTGATTGCCTCAGTCCCGAGTTTCACCCCCGTGCCTGCGCTGCGGGAGCGGCGCGGGCGCGCAACAAGATGGCGTGCCCTCTTTTGCGGGGCAGCCTCAAATCGCGGCGAACCTTGCCAAAATCACAGGTGCTCCGCAATCGCTGCGAAGGGACTAAGCTGGGCTTTTCCGCTGACCTTCGGAGTATTCCAGCGAACTTCCTCTCGCTGGAATACCAGTGACTAAGCGTCAGAAATGACTGAAAGACAGCGTCTTCAGCGGGATTTCAGCGCCGCCCGCGCCGAGCCAGCGCGGCGGTGTGGTTCCGTCTTCGGCAACGCCGATGACTGTCACCTGCACATGGCTCCGCTGCGCCGCAGCAAGGAACTGATCGAGATTGTTTTGTGCAACGCCGCAAAGCAGTTCGTAGTCATCACCGCCGCTGAGTAATCGCGCCAGCTTCGACTCATCGGTTCCCGCGATCGCACGCGCAGCCTCCGACAACGGCACGGCGGCCGCGTCGAGAGTCGCGGTGACGCCGGAAGCGGCGCACATCTTGGCGAGATCGCCGGCGAGCCCATCCGAGATGTCCATCGCCGCGCCGGCATAATCGCGCACGGCCTCGGCCAGCGCCGAGCGCGGCTGCGGCACCCGATAGCGGTCGATCAGGAAGGCGCGGTCCTCGTCGCTCGCGGCAACCGCCCGGCCCTGCAACAGGTCGAGCCCGAGCGCCGCATCGCCGATTGTGCCGGTGACGACGATCGCGTTGCCGGGGCGCAGCGCGTCGCGCGCCACCATCCGGCCCGGCGGCACCCGGCCGAGCGCAGTCACTGAGATCATCATCGGGCCGGGAGTCGAGACCGTGTCGCCGCCGAGCAGCGGGCAGCGGAACGTCGCCGCATCCTCGCCGAGCGCGGCAGCGAACGGGGCAAGAAAGCCCTCATCGGCCTGACGCAGCGCCAGCGTCAGCAGAAAGCCGGCCGGCGCGGCGCCCTTGGCGGCCAGATCGGAGAGATTGACCCGGAGCGCCTTGCGGGCGATCGCAGCGGGCGGGTCGCCCGGCAGGTAATGCACGCCTTCGACGATCGCGTCGGTGGTCAGCACCAGATCGCTGCCCGTGGCCGCCAAGACAGCGGCGTCATCCACCAGCCCCCGCGCCCCCGGATCGATCGCCAGAGGCTTGAAGTACCGAGCGATCAGATCGTCTTCACCGGAGGGCATCGTCACAGTATCTCGGGGCCGCTGCATCAGCCCGCCAATTGAGAAAGTGGCACTCACTGAAAGGCCAGAACACGGTCCAAAGCAAGCTGCTCTCTGGGCCGATCGCGCTTGCCGTGAAAGTCACTCCGCTTGCAACAAGGTGATATCCTCGACCGGACCGATAGCCCGCCGGACGAACTCGACGATGGCGAGGCCTTGCCTGTCGGCCATCTCTGAGGCCGGGGTGCCGGTGCGTTCATCGTTCCAGACCGTCCACACCGCCAGCAGTCCCGGAAGGGCCTCGATTCTGGCATCGCAAAGCCTTGCGTCGACATCGCAGTGAACCTCGGCTGCGACGGGACGCATCCCATCGTTACGCCGATCTGCGGCCGGCTCCACGCCAGAAGTAGTCTCCTTGCCAAGGGTGCGCTCCCGAAGATGGATCGACGGCGGCAATCGGCTGAGAATCCCCTTGGTCTGACCGCGGCAGACCGCCTTTGACCATTGTCGCGTCAGCAGCGGGCAAATATCTGGCGTGGAGCTCTGCTCAATGATGTTCCGATATCGAAGGATCGAAACGTCCAACATCTGCGCTGGCATAGGCTTGGAGGGATCGCCCGCCTCTTGAAGGTAAGCCCTCGACTTCTTGAGCCGATGCGGCTCGAGGCACTCAACGCAGTGAAAACGACTCAACGCCACCACCGGCACGATCAGATGCTGCCCGCCGACCATGAAGTGGGCGTCCGACGCAAGAAAGCTCACATCAGGCGGCGTTGGCACTTCTGGTGGGGCAAGAGCGAAGTAGAGCGACGTCACCGCTCCAATTGCAAAGACGGAAACAAGGCCGAAGATCACAAGCGATACACAGCCGAGGAAGCCCATTACGACCCATTCCGCAGGCAGCACTCGAACCTTTGACTTCAAGTCGTTTCGAGTTTGTTGGGCGATCGGATTCGATCGGCTGCGTCACCGGCGGGTTGCCCCGCTATCCCTTTGAGAACTCCTCAGCCCTGAACCGCCGCGCGATCTGGTCGAGCACGGCGTTGACCATGCCGGTCTCGTCCTTCTCGACGAAGGCGTGGGCGACGTCGACGTATTCGGAGACGACGACCCGCGCCGGGATGTCCTTGCGGTGTTCGAGCTCGTAGGCTCCTGCCCGCATCACCGCGCGCAGGATCGCGTCGATCCGCGCCAGCGGCCAGCCCTTGGCGAGCAGATCGTCGATCAGGGGATCGATCTGCTTCTGATCGCGAACCACGCCGGCGACGATGTCGCGGAAGAACGCGGCTTCGGCCGGCAGATACTGCTCGCCCTCGACCTCATTGCCGATCCAGAAGCTCTCGAACTCGGCGAAGGTCTCGTTGATGCCGGCGCCGCCGATGTCCATCTGGTACAGCGCCTGCACCGCCGCGAGCCGCGCCGCACCGCGGCGGTTGGCCTTACGCTCGCCTTTCGGCACCGGTTTCTTGAACGCGGGTTTGTTGATCTCGGCCATCGGCATCACGCCTTCGCCAGCCGGCGCTTGATCCGCAGCATCGCCAGCGCGGCGCGCGCGGCGTCGCCGCCCTTGTTGAGGTCGCCGGGCTTGGCTCGTGCCCAGGCCTGCTCGTCAGTGTTGACGGTGATGATGCCGTTGCCGAGCGGGAATTTGCGCGCGACGCTGAGGTCCATCAGCGCGCGCGCCGACTCCATCGACACGATCTCGAAATGGATGGTCTCGCCGCGGACCACGCAGCCGAGCGCGATCGCTGCGTCGTAAGGCTTGCCGGCGGCTTCGGCGGAATCGATCGCGATTGCGACCGCGGCCGGGATCTCCAGCGCGCCCGGCACGGTCAGGACGTCGTGGGTGGCGCCGGCGGCCTTCAGCTCGGCGACCGCGCCTTCCAGCAGCGCGTCCTGGATGTCGTCATAGAACCGCGCCTCGACGATCAGGACGCGGGCGCCCGAAACGTCGGTCTGGTCTTTCAGGGGTGCGCGCCGCGCGTCTGCCATACTCTACCTTGCCTTTGATCGTCATGGCCGGGCTTGACCCGGCCATCCATCGTCTTCGGAACGATGGAGCGTTCTTGTTAAGAGGATGGATGCGCGGGTCAAGCCCGCGCATGACGGGAGCGTTGCTATTTCATCTCGCTCAGGCGCGCGGCATAGCGGGCCATCAGGTCGACCTCGATATTGACCTCGCTGCCGACCTGCCAGCCGTTCAGAATCGTCGCCGACAGCGTGTGCGGGATGATCAGCACCGAGAATTTGGTGTCCTCGACGGTGTTCACCGTCAGCGAGGTGCCGTCGAGCGTCACCGAGCCCTTCGGCGCGATGAACCGCGCCAGCTCCCGGCTGGTTTCCAGCGTGAAGCGGGCCATGTCCGGCAGCTCCTCGCGCGCCACCACCTTGGCGATGCCGTCGACATGGCCGGTGACGATGTGGCCGCCGAGCTCGTCGCCGATCTTCAGCGCGCGCTCGAGGTTGAGCCGGGTCCCCGCGGTCCAGGCTTTCGCCGTGGTCTTGGCCAGCGTCTCGGCACCGGCGTCGACCTCGTACCAGGTCTTGCCGCCTTCGGTACCGGAGCCGACCACAGTCATGCAAATGCCGTTCGAGGCGATCGAGGCGCCGTCGGCGATGGTCGACTGGTCGTAGGCGCAGCGGATCCGCAGCCGGTGCAACTGGCCCTGCGCGACCGGCTTGACGGTCTCGATCTCGCCGATGTCGGTGACGATGCCGGTGAACATGGAGTGCCTTCTAGTTCGAATCGTAAATGGTGAGGGTATCTGCGCCAACCCGCTCGGTGCTGCGCGAGCGCCAGCGCGGTGAGTCGGTGATCGCTGTCAGCGGCAGGCCGTGCAGCGCATCGATGCCGTCGGCGCCGATCGGATTGTCGCTGCGCCACAGCCAGATTTCATCGGCGAGTTCGCCGGCGACCAGCGAGGCCGCGACGCGGGCGCCGCCTTCGACCAGGAGCCGCGTCACGCCCTTATCGGCCAGCGCGTGCAGCACGGCCGGCAGATCGAGGCCCGGCGTGTCGGCGCAATCGGCGACGTGGCTGACTTCGGCACCGGCCGCGCCGAGCCGCGCAGCAGTAGCAGCTTCGACGGTCTCTGAGGCCATCAGCCACAGCGGCGTGGTGCGGGCGGAATGCAGCAGCTTGCTCGCGGCGGGAATGCGCAAGCTCCGGTCGAGCACCACGCGGATCGGCGACTGCGCCGCCATGCCAGGCAGCCGGCAGGTCAGTTCCGGATCGTCGGCCAGCACGGTGCCGATCCCGACCAGCACCGCGTCGGAACGTGCGCGCAGCAGATGGGTGCGGGCGTTGGCCGCCTCGCCGGTGATCGCGACCGGCTTGTGGCCGGCGGCGGCGATCTTGCCGTCCGCGGAGACCGCCAGCTTCAGCGTCACCTGCGGGCGACGGTCGCGGATGCGGCGAATGTGGCCGGCGTGGTCGCGCGCAGCCTCCTCGGCGCAGACGCCGATCTCCACCGCGATCCCAGCGGCGCGCAGCCGCGCGTGGCCCTGGCCGGCCACCAGCGGATTGGGGTCTTCGATCGCCGACACCACCCGCGCAATGCCGGCGGCGATCACCGCATCGGCGCAAGGCGGGGTGCGGCCGTGATGCGAGCAGGGCTCCAGCGTGACGTACAGCGTCGCGCCGCGGGCGGCCTCACCGGCACGGCGCAGCGCTTCGACCTCGGCGTGCGGACGGCCGCCATCCTGGGTCCAGCCCCGGCCGACGATCACGCCATCCTTGACCAGCACCGCGCCGACCGCGGGGTTGGGCGCGGTGCGCCCCTGGCCGCGCCGGCCGAGCGCCAGCGCCAATTGCATGAACCGGCGGTCGGCGGAATCGCCGGCTTTAGCCGCCTTTTCGGCAGCGAGCTTCTGGCCGATCTGCTCCTCCAGGATGCGGAAGATCATTTGCGGACCAGCGCCGCCCTCGCCTCGTCTTCGTGGGACAGTTCGCCGAGCACGGCCTCGAAATCCTTGGCCTCGCGGAAGTTGCGGTACACCGAGGCGAAGCGGACATAGGCGACGTCGTCGAGCTTGCGCAGGTGATCCATCACGCTCTCGCCGATCGTCTCCGACGAGATCTCGGCCTCGCCGCCGCTTTCCAGCTCGCGCACGATCGCCGACACCATCTGCTCCACCCGCTCCGGATCCACCGGCCGCTTGCGCAAACTGATCTGCACCGAGCGCACCAGCTTGTCGCGGTCGAACGGCACCCGGCGGCCGTTGCGCTTGATCACGATCAGCTCGCGCAGCTGCACCCGCTCGAAGGTGGTGAAGCGGAAGTTGCAGGCGATGCACACCCGCCGGCGCCGGATCACCGAGGAATCCTCGGTCGGCCGGCTATCCTTCACCTGGGTATCGAGGCTGTTGCAGTTCGGGCAGCGCATTGCTTGTCCCCTAAGTCATTGCCGGGCCTGACCCGGCAATCCATCATCTTGCGAAGGAAGATGGATGCCCGGGTCAAGCCCGGGCATGACGGGCCTTTGGTCGTTACTGATAAATCGGGAAGCGGTCGGTCAATTCCTTCACCCGCTGCTTCACCGAAGCTTCCACCAGCGGCGCGCTGCCGTCCGGCGATTGTGCAATGGCGTTCAGCACTTCAGCGATCAAGTGACCAACCTGCTGGAACTCGGCGACGCCGAATCCGCGAGTGGTCGCCGCCGGGGTGCCGAGACGCAGGCCCGAGGTCACGAACGGCTTCTCCGGGTCGAACGGGATACCGTTCTTGTTGCAGGTGATGCCGGCGCGGACTAGTGCCTTCTCCGACACGTTGCCCTTCAGCCCCTTCGGCCGCAGGTCGACCAGCATGAGGTGGTTGTCGGTGCCGCCGGAAACCAGGTCAAAGCCGGCCGAGCGCAGCGTTTCCGCAAGTGCCTTGGCGTTTTCGACGACGTTCTTCGTGTAGACCTTGAAGTCGGGCTGCAGCGCTTCCTTGAACGCCACCGCCTTGGCGGCGATCACGTGCATCAGCGGGCCGCCCTGCAGGCCGGGGAAGATCGCCGAGTTGAACTTCTTGGCCAGCGCCTCGTCGTTGGTCAGGATCAGGCCGCCGCGCGGGCCGCGCAGCGACTTGTGGGTGGTGGTGGTGACGACATGGGCGTGCGGCACCGGCGAGGCATGGACGCCGCCCGCCACCAGGCCGGCGAAGTGCGCCATGTCGACCATGAAATACGCGCCAACGCTGTCGGCGATCTCGCGGAAGCGCTTGAAGTCCCAGGCGCGCGGATAGGCCGAGCCGCCGGCGATGATCAGCTTCGGCTTGGCCTCCTCGGCGAGCTTGGCGACCGCATCCATATCAATCATCTGGTCTTCGCGGCGCACCGTGTAATGCACCGGCTTGAACCACTTGCCGCTCATGTTGACCGGGGCGCCGTGAGTGAGATGGCCGCCGGCGGCCAGATCGAGGCCCATGAAGGTATCGCCGGGCTGCAGCAGCGCCAGGAACACCGCCTGGTTCATCTGGCTGCCGGAGTTCGGCTGGACGTTGGCGAAGCCCGCGCCGAACAGCTTCTTGGCGCGATCGATGGCGAGGTTCTCGGCGACGTCGACGAATTCGCAGCCGCCGTAATAGCGGTTGCCCGGATAGCCTTCCGCGTATTTGTTGGTCATCACCGAGCCCTGCGCTTCCAGCACCGCGCGGCTGACGATGTTCTCGGAGGCGATCAGCTCGACCTCGTGGCGCTGGCGGCCGAGTTCGCCGCGGATCGCAGCGGCGATCTCGGGATCGGCCTGCTCCAGCGAGGCGGAGAAGAAGCTGTCGGGCGCGGACGCGGGATTGGCTGTGCTCATGGGAAAAGTCTCCACCGTCGCAGCCGGTTCATCGGGTGCGAGCGGTTACGGGATAGCGGTTCGGAAGCGGCGGCTGCCGCATAGCACATCCGGCCCCGCCGGCCAAGGATCTGAACCATGCATTGCGGCATCCGGCCTCAGCCCCGCCCAGATATGGTGGCTGCGACAGAGTTGCAGAAGGGGCTGCCAAACTGCTTCGAAATGCGTGGTTTTGCGCCCAGCGGCCTGTCGGGGAGTTCGCTCCCGCCTTGCGGGGACGGATCAGGGATGGGCGTCCACGAGTCGAAAGCCGGCCACTCCGGCAAAGCTGATCGCCGAACTTAGCGTTTGACGGGAGCTCGACAGGAGCGCAACCGGCTACGACCGGCTGCGATGCGTCCAGACCAGGACGCAACCGCCCGCCCCCCGCCGCTCCGATCGCAGTCGCCCATACTGGCCGCAAAAAGGCTTCAAGCCGTCCAATGACGTTGATCGACAAATACGTGCCAGCGTTCAGCTTCAACGAGCGCCATGCCATCCAGGTCGACGCGCCGGGCGACAAGGTGCTCGACGCAATTCTTAGCTTCCGGCCGGAAGATGATCCGTTCTTCCGCCTGATGATCACGTTGCGCGAACTACCGATGCGCACCGCGCGCCTGTTCGGCGGCGGCGGGCAGACCACACCAACAGTGTTCGGCATCGACGACTTTACGCTGCTCGAACACGACGACCAGGAGGTGGTGTTCGGACTGGTCGGCCAATTCTGGCGCCCCGATTTCGGTCTCGTCCGCATTGCGGATGGCGCGGCATTCGCTGCGTTTCAGCGCAGCGGCTTCGTCAAGCTCGGGCTCAACTTCGCGATTGCTCCGCAAAGCGCCGGCCGCATTCGCCTGACGACCGAGACCCGCGCGTTCTGCCCCGATCGCGGCGCCCGCCTGAAGCTGCTGCCGTATTGGTACGCCGTCCGCCCGTTCAGCGGCCTGATCCGCCGCCGCATCCTCGCCGGCCTGAAGCGCCGCAGTGAGGCGGCGTGCGCGAGCGCCTAGCGGCCCAGCATCGCAGCCTACATCCGCGAAGCGAAGCGGGCTTGATCGCTGGCTCCTCACGCTCTGTTATGCTGCAGCAAGCCGGCGCGCGCGGATCGCATCATGCGCGATACGGCTGCCCGCTATCAATGCCTCAACAACAAGGAGCCGCCAAATGATTCAGCAAGGCACGATCGCCGAGAAATTCTCGGCATTCACGGAGCATTGGCGCCCGAAGGTCATCGCCAACCTCAACGGCCAGGAGCTGAAAGTCGTCAAGGTCCAGGGGGTGTTTCCATGGCACCTGCACGAGGATTGCGAGGAGATGTTCCTGGTTTGGAAGGGCCGCTTCCGCGTCGAATTTCGCGACCATGTCGTCGAGATGGGCCCAGGCGACTACATCGTCGTCCCGCGCGGCATCGAGCACCGCACCGCCGCCGATGAAGAAGCCGAAGTGATGATCTTTGAGCCCGCCGAAGTTCGCAACACCGGCAACGTCCTCGACGACACCTTCACGGCGCCGCAGGGGGTGAGAGTTTGAGGGTGATAACCAGGTGTTGGTGACGGGAAGCGTTCTGACACATCAGCACGCTTGAATTGTCGAGACTCTGCACTCTTGCAAGTCGATCTAGACAAATGCACTGCGAGCCTTGCGAGTTCGTTAGCTCCGACGCCGATTGCCTCGGCGCATTTCGTAACCCTTGATCCGAGCTACCGAGCTGCGCTCACAGCGTCTCCTGCTTCGCCCCGCATTCCTTGCAGGTGTAGGCCACGCGGGTGACGCCCTTCGGGGCCTTCACCTTATTCGGGGCGCCGCATTTGCCGCAGGTGGCCATGATCACGGTGTCGCCCTGCTTCACCGTCACGTTGCGGTTCGCCATCGCCTCGCGCATCAGCCGTTCGGCCTCTTCGCGCATCGCCTTCTTGTCCATGTCGTCCATCGTTCGTTGTGTCGTCGCCCCGCGTTGTAGCGCAGCGCGATGACGGCGGCCGCATCAAATCCGCCGCTTCCGGCGAAAATCGGTTGACAGTGGAGCTCTGCAACCTCGCCTGCGGCCTCCCCGCTCGTCGGGCACTGCCTGCGGGCGTCGCAGCCGCTTGCCGGGCATGACCAAGCTGCCGCGATGCCCCTTGCAATGCGCGCGCGGCTCGCCAATCTCTGCTGTCCCGCTCAACCACAATCCGAACCTCAATCCGGAGCCCATTGATGACCGACGCCCCCTACACGCCGCCCAAAGTCTGGACCTGGGACAAGGAGAACGGCGGCAAATTCGCGTCGATCAACCGTCCGATCGCTGGCCCCACCCATGACAAGGAGCTGCCGGTCGGCAAACACCCGCTGCAGCTGTATTCGCTGGCGACGCCGAACGGCCAGAAGGTGACGATCCTGCTCGAGGAGCTGCTGGCGCGCGGCCATAGCGGCGCCGACTACGATGCCTGGCTGATCAAGATCGGCGATGGCGACCAGTTCTCGTCGGGCTTCGTCGCGGTCAATCCGAACTCGAAGATCCCGGCCCTGCTCGACCGCTCGGTGAACCCGCCGCAGCGCGTGTTCGAATCCGGCTCGATCCTGCTGTACCTCGCCGAGAAGTTCGGCGAGTTCATTCCGAAGGATCCGGCCGGCCGCACCGAATGCCTGAACTGGCTGTTCTGGCAGATGGGCTCGGCGCCGTATCTCGGCGGCGGCTTCGGCCATTTCTATGCCTATGCGCCGGAGAAGTGGGAGTACCCGATCAACCGCTTCGCCATGGAGGTGAAGCGGCAGATGGACGTGCTCGACCGCCGGCTTGCCGAGACCGAGTATCTGGCCGGTGCCGAATACTCGATCGCGGACATCGCGGTGTGGCCGTGGTACGGTGGCCTCGCCAACGGCGTGCTGTACGGCGACAGCGCCACCTTCCTGGATGTGGCGAGCTACAAGAACGTGCAGCGCTGGACCAAGGCGATCGGCGCCCGCCCCGCGGTGAAGCGCGGCCGCATGGTCAACCGCATCAGCGGCGACCTCTCCACCCAACTCCACGAACGCCACGACGCCAGCGACTTCGAGACCAAGACTCAGGATAAGCTTGAGGCTAAGTAATCGGGAGAACTCAGACGGGATCGCGTCAGCGCCCTCTCCTCCCCACGTCATTCCGGGGCGCGAACGCAGTTCGCGAACCCGGAATCTCGAAGTTGGCAGGCGAACCGGTGCTACAATCTCGGGATTCCGGGTTCGCTCACTGACGTGAGCGCCCCGGAATGACGGGCTGGATGGCCCCGCCGAACTACACGCTGTGCCTGGGTGTCGCGACTTTGCCTTTGGTCGTGGCGATGCCCATCTCGAAACTGTCGGCGATGCGGCGGGCGCGGATGATGAACTCGGCCGCCACCTCCGGGGTGAACAGCTCGGTTGCGGTCGCTTCGAACAGCTTCAGCCAGCGGTCGAAATGCTCCGGCGCGAGGTTGAGCATCAGATGTGGCCGCATCGGCCGGCCGCCATAACGCCCGGTCTTCAGCAGCATCGACGACCAGAAATCGGTGATCTGGGCGATGTGGTGATCCCAGTCGTGGACAGCGCGGTCGAAGATCGGCCCGATCACCTCGTCCTCCCGGGCGCGGCCATAGAAGGTCCGCACCAGCTGGGCGATCTGGTCGTCGGTCAGAATGTCCGAATGGGCGAGGTTCATGACGACGATGTAGGCCACCCGGCGGCGGTGCTCAAGCCGGCCAGCCTTCGAGAAACGATCAACTCGTCGCCTGGCCTTCCAGGATCGCAAGATCGCGTTCCAATAGCGGCAGCTGCTGGATTGCGAAGCGGCGGATCAGGTCGTTGTCTGGATGCAACAGAAACCGCCGCATCAGTGCGATCATGCGGCGGAATTCCTTGACCTGCTTGGCGTGAAAATCGGCCATGAATCGCTGGCCGACGGCGCCGCGCAGGCCCGCCAGTTCGTTGCTGAGGATCACGTTGGAATGGTCGGGAAAATCGATCGACAGCAGCGTGAAGGTGTTGAGCCGGAACACCTGCTGGTCCCGCTCGCGGGCCTGCCGGGCCTGATCGGCCGCGAACTGCCGCAGCGCGTCGTCGCCGCGCGAATCAGCCAGCCCCGCTGCCTGGGTTTGAAACATGTTGAACTGGTGCAAATAGCGCAACACGTCGGCGGCGTTCGGCGGCCAGCCGAACACCTGCTTGATTCCGAGCGCTTCAACCAGGGCATGTTGTCGGGGCGTTTCCGCGCTGGCAATGACGCCGACGAAAATGACGATGGCCGGCAGGATCGCAACCAGTCCCGCGATCAGCCGCATCATCATCCGTGCACCGCCTGCTACAACCCCGTGTAGCCAGCTTTCACCGGATCATTGCTGCCGTCAAGCTCGCGCAGATAGACCAAACCGCACACCGTCAGGCGGTTGTCGTCGGTCTCGCCCGCCTCGACCAGCGTGCGGATATAGCTTTCAACTTTGGCTTTGGCATTCTCGGCCGCTTCCTGGTTGGTCAGCAGCCCATAGGTCTGGATCACGCGGTCAATGGCGCGTTGCATATCGTCCCCTTGTTGTCAGGCCGCGATCTTCGCGGACTCGAAGTTGGAGATCGCCTTGTTGGCGAGACGGATCGGATGGGTCTCGCCGCGCTGGAACATCTGCACGATCAATTCGAGCAGGCGGTCGTGGGTCGCCGTGGTGTCGGGGATCGCGCCGGTGCGGCGCAGATAGTTCGCCGCGATATCGTAGGCCTTTCCGATCGTGTCGACGTTCATCACCCGAAGCCCTCGCTCGATCAGCATCATCCTCTCCAACGGCTGGCGCAGGGATAAGCATCGAGGCAGACTAAGGTTCCAGAAGGTTCCTGCGAAAGTTCGGCAGCGCAAAACAAATCGGCCTCCCTTGTGGGGAGGCCGAGGACGACAGGTCTGGAGACTGACAGCGCGCGGGCCTGCTTCTTGTGAGCAGCGGCTCGGCGGTTGGCCGGCCGACGTTGGCGCGTATCTCTTAGGCGGCCTTACAGCCGATACAGGATCTGGTCGGTCCAGAACCGCTCGAGGCGGTGCAGCGACTTGTTCAGCGTGGCGAACTCCTCGCTAGAGATGCCGCCGACCTGCTCCACCGTCTTGACGTGCTTCTGATACAGCGCTTCGACGATGTGGCGGACTTCCTGGCCCTGCGGGGTCAGACGGATCCGCACCGAGCGGCGATCGACGCGCGACCGCTGATGATCGAGGAAGCCGAGTTCGACCAGCTTCTTCAGATTGTAGGAGACGTTGGAGCCGAGGTAGTAACCGCGGGTGCGCAGTTCGCCGGCGGTCAGCTCCTTGTCGCCGATGTTGTAGAGCAGCAGCGCCTGCACCGAGTTGATATCAGCGCGACCGCGACGATCGAACTCGTCCTTGATGACGTCGAGCAACCGGCGGTGCAGTCGCTCCACCAAGGTGAGCGCCTCGAGATAGAGCGGCTGGACCGGCGTGTTGGCTGCTACTGCGGGTGCGGAGGTTTCCGCCGCCGTGGCGACTGCTTTGATCATGACACTTCCCCTGTCGTCTTTTTTGATCGACTTATTCGACGAAACTTCTGTCTCGTCTGATAGGTCCACCTTAAGGGGCCGCTTTGAACATCAGCTTAAATAAGACGATAAAGAGATCATGAATTTAAGACAGTGAACCGTGCATTAAGCCTGCAAATCAAGGGCTTTTTGCAACGATTGATTCACGGATCGACGGCGATTCAAGGGTTTTCCGGATGCCCGTGTCGCATTTGAAGACAGCTTCGTTCGAATTTGAAAGATCTGCGTAACGGATCCGGCGCCGCGTCCGCGATCCGGTTAAGGTCTTCACAACCCTATCCGGACCGCGTTTCGATAAAATGCCGCGAGCTTGTTTACGCGACGCCGCGGTTGCGGCCTTCCCAATATGGGGCACGCAGCACCTTGCGATCGATTTTGCCGAGACCGGTCACCGGAATCGCTTCGACAAAGTCGATCGACTTCGGCGACCACGGCGCGCCGCGCTTCTCTTTGACGTGCGCCTGCAGCTCGGCGGCGTCGTTGTTGGCGCCTGGCTTCAGCACCACGAACGCTTTGACGGCCTCGCCCCATTTGTCGTCGGGCACGCCGATCACCGCAGCGGACGCCACCGCATGGTGCGCCATCAACGCATCCTCGACTTCGCGCGGATAGATGTTGAAGCCGCCGGAGATGATCATGTCCTTGGTGCGGTCGACAATATAGAGATAGCCGTCCGTGTCTTTCACAGCGACGTCGCCGGTGTGCAGCCAGCCGCCGCGGAACGCTTCCGCCGTCGCTTCAGGCCGCTTCCAATAGCCGTCCATCACCAGCGTGCCGCGCACGCAGATCTCGCCGGGCTCGCCGGTGCCGACTTCGCGCATCTCGGAATCGAACAGCTTGACGTCGAGCAACGGGCTCGGCCGCCCGCATGAGCCGAGGCGTCCGGGCTTGGAGTCGTCGTGGTCGACCTTGCGCATCGTGGTGATGCATTGCGGCGCTTCGGTCTGGCCGTAGAGCTGCACGAACACGTTGCCGAAGATCTTGATGCCCTCGCGCAAGCGATCCGGCGACATCGGTGCGGCGCCATACACGATCATGTCGAGCGACGAGAGGTCGTGACGCGCCCTCACCTGCGGCGCATCGATCAGCGCGTAGATCAACGTCGGCACCAGGAACACCGCGGTGATCTTGTCCTCGGCGATGACGCGGCAATACGACTCGACCTCGAAGCCCTGCACAAGCCGCGTGAAGCCGCCGCGCATCATCACCGGATACACCGTGACGCCGGCGGCGTGGCTGATCGGCGTGGCGGCGAGATAGCGGATGTCGGCGGGCCAGTCCCAATCCGAATACAGGATCACCGCCATCGTGGTCAGCGCGCGATGCGGGATCATCACGCCCTTGGAGCGGCCCGTGGTGCCGCCGGTGTAGGCCAGCCACGCGATGTCGGAGGTCACGCTGTCGTCGACCAGCGGCGCCGGCTGAACCGCTGCGAAGCCGTCCAGCAGATCGCGCGCGCCATGCACCGGTCCGAACGACAAGAGATGCTTCAGCCCAGGCACGCGGACGCGGATCGCCTCGCCGCGCGCGGCGAACTTGCCGCCTTCGACGATCAGCGCATCGATCTCGGCATCCTCGATGATGAAGGCATGGTCGTCTTCTGCCGCCATCGGATGCAGCGGCGTGTAGCGCATGCCCATCACCGTGGCGGCGCAGATCGCGGCCCAGGATTCGGCGCGGTTCGACGACAGGATCGACAGCGCGCTGCCCTTGGCGAGGCCGCAGTCGCGAAACAGCGTGATGAAGCGGCCGACCGCGTCACCCAGTTCGCGATAGCTCCAGCGAATGCTGCCGTCGGCGATTGCCGGACGGTCACCGTAGCGCGCGATCGCATTGATGATCAGGCTGCCGCCGGTGCCGCCGGAATGAAGCTGGTCCATGGTCTCCCCCTTTGTTGTGGTTATTGTCGATCCGGCGCCGCCTTGCGTGATGCGGCAGCGCTCGCCGCACGCGCTATGGCGGCCGTTCGCGCGCCGCCATCCAGGCGAGCGCCAGATAGGCGGCGAGCAGCAGCGCTTCGCCGAGCACCACCAGCAGGCTGCCGCCATAGATGGTCGGGAACATCAGTTCGATCACCGCCATCGACACCACGGTCGTCAGCCACACCACGGCGCCCCACGGCGTCGCGAGCCACAGCCCGACGGCGGCGACCAGCTCGATCACCGCGAAATAGATGGTGGCGGTCTGCCAGGCCATAGTCTGGACCTCGAACGCATCGTCTTCGCCGCCGACGAAGCCGGTGATCTGCGCCCAGTGGTAAAGGCCCTTGGCGACCGACAGCACCGCCATCACCCGCAGGAACAGCACCAGGCGCCGCGTCCAGTCGTTCTCATGATTGTCCGGCCGCTCCGGCGAGATCGCCGCGACCGAAATCGCCTGGTCTCTCGGCGGTTGTTCGCGTGGTGGAAGTTCGGACATGCGGCTCGGCTACCGGATCGGTGGTGGTGCGGTGCGGTCTGACCTGAGTCTTGGCCCGCCGGGCCAGCAAAATCAATCGGCTGTGATCGCCACGGAACATTCTGATTGCGCCAAATCAACAGTGCGGTGACGCGGGGGTGCCAAAATGCTATTTTCCATGAACACAGCAGAGCCTGCAGGGAGAGTTGGCACCATGGCGATCAAGTTCGGCCGTCCCATCGAGATTCGTGACCCCTCGACCCGGCCCGCCGCTCCGCCGCTCGATCTAACCATCCGTCCGCGCCGCAACCGCAAGACCGAGTGGGCTCGTCGTTTGGTGCGTGAGAACGTCCTGACCACTGACGACCTGATCTGGCCGATGTTCGTGATCGACGGCACCAACCAGCGGGTTCAGGTCGCCTCGATGCCGGGCGTCGAGCGACTCAGCGTCGACCAGATCGTCCGCGACGCCGAGCGCGCCGCCAAGCTCGATATCCCGTGCATCGCACTGTTCCCGTTCACCGAGCCGTCGCTGCGTGACGAGCACGGCACCGAAGCCTCCAATCCGGACAACCTGATCTGCAAGACGGTTCGCGCGATCAAGAAGGAATTCCCGCAGATCGGCGTGCTGTGCGACGTGGCGCTCGACCCCTATACCAGCCACGGCCATGACGGCCTGATTGAGGACGGCCGCATCCTCAATGACGAGACCGTCGCGGTGCTGGTGCAGCAGTCGCTGGTGCAGGCCCAGGCCGGCTGCGACGTGATCGCGCCGTCGGACATGATGGACGGCCGGATCGGCGCGATCCGCGAAGCGCTCGATGCCGCCGGCTATCTCGACGTTCAGATCATGGCCTATGCGGCCAAGTATGCGTCCGCCTTCTACGGCCCGTTCCGCGACGCGATCGGTTCGGCCAAGGCGCTGACCGGCGACAAGCGCACCTACCAGATGGACCCGGCCAACACCGACGAGGCGATCCGGGAGGTCGAACTCGATCTCGCCGAAGGCGCCGACATGGTGATGGTCAAGCCGGGCATGCCGTATCTCGACATCGTTCGCCGCGTGAAGGACACCTTCGGGGTGCCGACCTTCGCCTATCAGGTGTCGGGCGAGTACGCGATGATCGCCGCTGCCGCCAACAACGGCTGGCTCGACGGCGACCGGGCGATGATGGAAAGCCTGCTCGCCTTCAAGCGCGCCGGCGCCAATGGCGTGCTGACCTACTTTGCGCCGGCGGCGGCCGAAAAGCTGCGGCAGCAGGGCTAAGTCTCCCTCCTGGCCTCCTTCAACCCTCCATCGATTCGCCGGTCGCCGGTGGATCAATGGAGGGTTTGTAATGTCGCGGCAGCCTTGCAAGGCGTGCCCGCCGTCGCCATGTCGAACCCGACCACCGTTCTGTCGGAGCGGTGCAACGGGGAGCAGACTGATGGCTGACTATGGCGGGAGTGGCTGGCGCGGCGGCGAGGTGCGGCCGGCGGCGTTCGATCCCTGGCTCAATCCGGAACTGTTTCAAGGCGTACTGACCAAGCGCGTCTTCGCGTTCCTGATCGACCTCGTCGTCCTCACCATCCCGGTGCTGGTGGTCACGGTCTTCATCGCAATGTTCGGCCTGGTGACGCTTGGCATCGGCTGGACGCTGTTCTGGCTGGTCTCGCCGTTGTCGGTGATCTGGGCGCTGGTGTACTACGGCGCCTCGCTCGGCGGTCCGCACTCGGCGACGATCGGCATGCGGACCATGGGCCTCGAGCTGACCACTTGGACCGGCGAGCCCGGCTACTTCGTGCTCGGCGCTGCGCACGCCTTCCTGTTCTGGCTGTCGCTGTCGATGCTGACGCCGCTGGTGCTGCTGGTCGGGCTGTTCAATGCCCGCCGCCGCCTGCTGCACGACATCGTACTCGGAACTGTGATTATCAACAGCACCGTGCCCGCCTCCCAGCCGGCGCGCTCCTACTAAGGGCGAAAGCGATTGACCGGAGACGGACGTAAGGCGATGCTGGTCACGTTGGAGGCCGACGACCCGACGTGACCCAGCACTCGCGCGACACACCGCAATTCTATCTGACGGCCCCCTCGCCGTGCCCGTATCTGCCGGGCCGGCACGAACGCAAGGTGTTCACCCACCTCGTCGGCAACAAGGCCGGCGAACTTAACGACCTCCTCACCCATGGCGGCTTCCGCCGCAGCCAGTCGATCGCCTATCGCCCGGCCTGCGATCAGTGCCGGGCCTGCGTCTCGGTGCGGGTGATCGCCAACGAATTCAAACCGTCGCGCAACCAGCGCAAGCTGCTGGCCCGCAATGCCGACCTCGTCGGCGAGCAGCGCAATCCGGTGCCGACTTCCGAGCAGTATTCGGTGTTCCGCGCCTATCTGGACCAGCGCCATCGCCACGGCGGCATGGCCGACATGACGGTGCTCGACTACGCGATGATGGTCGAGGACAGCCACGTCCAGACCCGGATGATCGAGTATCGCAAGCGCACGCCCGACACCGGTGTCACCGGTCGCGGCGGCGAGCTGATCGCCGCGGCGCTGACCGACGTGCTCGGCGACGGGCTGTCAATGGTGTATTCGTTCTACGAGCCGAACGAACAGCACCGATCGCTCGGCACTTTCATGATCCTCGACCACATCGCCCGCGCGCGGCGCCTCGGCCTGCCCTACGTCTACCTAGGCTACTGGATCGAAGGCTCGAAGAAGATGGACTACAAGGGCCGCTACCTGCCGCAGCAGCGGCTGGCGCCGAGCGGCTGGCTGCGGGTCGATGCCTCCGGCGAAATGCAGCCGGAGCCGCAGGACTAGCAGCAGCCTCGCGACCTGGCGGCGCTCGGTCCATCACCTCCCTCTCCGCTCCACCTGGTGAGTCAATGGGACAGCAGAAGCGCGAGCCCGCATCATGACCGCTGCCCCGCATTCGCTTCGACTTCGGCGGGAATGATCTCGACCGTTGCGGTCATGCCCGCGGCCAGCTCGACGCCGGAAGGCACCCGATCGAGATGGATGCGGACCGGGATGCGCTGGGCAAGACGCACCCATGAGAACGTCGCCGCCACATTCGGCAGACCGAAACGACCGGGTGTTTCGTTGCTGTTCTCGATGCCTCTACCGATGCTCTCGACATGTCCGGACGCCGGCTGATCGAAGCCCATCAGCTTGACCCGCGCCGGAGCTCCCACACGGATTTTCTGGAGTTTCGTCTCTTCGAAATAGCCGGTGATCCAGAAACTCGCTCCGTCGAGGATCGCGACATTTGTCACGCCGGCGGTCGCATAGTCGCCGGGCCGAAGCTTCAAATTGGTGACATACCCGTCGACTGGGGAACGAATGACCGAGCGTGCAAGATTGAGTTTGGCCAGCTCCTGTGTTGCCACCGCCGCCTGATAGGCCGCAGTGGCCATCGCCGCCGCGCCGCTCGATTGCTGGAGCGCTTCCTGTGAGACCACGTCATTCAGTTTGAGTTGCTGCTTCCGCTGAGCCGTGGCCTGCCGCACCAGCATATCCTGGTACTTCGCCTCGACGTCAGCGTCCGCCAGCGTCACGGCGAGCCGCAGCCGCTCCGGGTCGATCTCGTAGAGAACGTCGCCATGTTTTACATACTGATTATCCGCGATCAGTACGGTGCGGATCGTTCCCGAGACTTCCGGCGCGATCTGCACCACATCGACGCTTACCCTGCCGTCGCGTGTCCAGGGCGTTCGTTCGTAATGGCTCCAAGCCTGGAGGGCGACGATTCCGGAAACAACGAAGACGCAGAGCGTCAGCGAATAGTGGCCGAGCAGTGATCCAAGCGATTTCACAATGACAGTCCGATCATTGGCAGGGACTGCATCAGCAGACCGCAGACGATGACAAAGATGGCGATTTCGGCGAGCGGCCGATAGGCGAACAGGCGCGAGACGCCGATCTCGGTGCAAATGCGCATCGTCGCGATCGTGATGATCAACCCGATGAACGCAACGACGACGAGGCCGGGGATCAAGACGCCTCCGATATTCAGATCAGCGATCATCAGCCAGGGCTCCTTTCTTGGCTGCTCCACTCGCGCCGAGCGCGAAACGCAGGTCGATCAGCAGATCGAATATCCGCGACCGGCTTTTCTGTGAGCTGTGCTCCATCATCGCCGTCAGCCGCTCAATGTGCTGATCGAAATCGATCAGGACGGCTGGCGTCGTCGGTCTCCTGCCACCAAAGTGCGCGGCAATATCGTTAAGAAGACCTTCTATTGCAGCGCGGGCCTCGCCCTTGACCTGCGGGATCATCTTGCGAAGCTGACCGGCGACGTGACCGATACGAAGAAGCCGGAGCGTACCGTCAAGCACGTCTGCATAGGCAGTCCTTGCCGCTCGCAGCCTCGGCAGCAGCAGCGCCGTTCGGTCAATCATCAGACTTGTCCAACGCGCCTCGTTCGGCGCGCCGCCCAAAGCGCGGCGGCCGACGTCCCGTCGACTGAGGTGCAGCAGCCGATTGATCGCGACGTCGACCGGTACGGTCTGGAAGATCGACATGCTGACCGCTCCAAATCCAACCGCCACGAAAAGCGCGATCGTCATATTGAGGGAGGCGGCGAAATCACCGGTGTAGCTGGTGCCCAACCCGGACAGGATCGGAATGGTGAGCGTGATGCCCATCGCCATGAAGGCCGTCGGCATGCGCGCTTGGAGAGAGCCGGCGAACAGGAACGCCGGAGCGAGGACCGCGACAAGCACTGCAAAGCTGGTCACATGGGGAAGGATGACGAAGCTGTAGAACAGGCTGAGCAGCACGCCGAAAATCGAGCCGACGATATACTTCACGACAAATGGTACAGGTGTGTCGACGTTTCCGAACAAGGTGCAGCAGACGCCGAGAATCGAGACTGCCGTTCCGCCGTCGGGCCACGCCGACCAAATCCAGAAAGCGCAGCCGCCGAGGATGCCGACCATCGCCCCGAACGCTGCGCGGGCTGCCATCCATGGATCGCGGTGATAGACGTACCCCTTTGCAAGCTCGGGGCCGTGCAGCGCCGCTGCTTTTCGGACGCGCCGGCTGGCGGTCATGCTCTGACTGAGCTTGTCGCAGTCGTTCAGCAGGCCGATCATCTCCGCCAGATGGCCGGCAAGGTTGGCACCTACCCGGTCGACAGGCATTGTCGCGTCCGTGCCCAAACATTTCTGAATTGATCTCGCACGCCCGATCAGACGAGCAGCTTCCGCCTGCTGATCATCATCCGGCTGATTGGCTGCGATCCAGCCTCCCACATCAGCGACCAACGCGGCCGGTTCATCGATCGTAGCTGCGCGCTCGATGTCGAGAGAACGTACGCGCTCCTCGATTTCGGCCGTGAGTGGCAGAAGCCGAGCAAGCCGGTCATGGATGAGCTGCACCGTCTGCCGGCGGGGCCTTGCAGATGCGGAATCGTATGGAAGATGTGTCGCCAGCCCCTGAATCATCAGAAGGTCGACAGCGAGCTGTTCGCGTCGTTGCCGGTTCTCTTCCGACAATCCCGTCAGCGCGACGCTCGCGAGCCGGCGAGCGTCCTGCAGCATCGCCGATAGCTTGCCGGTGAACTGGCCCGTGATCGGCTTCGGCCAAACATATCGATGAATCAGAACTGCGCAGAGAATGCCGATGCAGATCTCCTGGACCCGCAAGGAAGCCGTGTCGAAGACTGCGCCAGGGTCAAGTACGCTTGGGAAGCCGATCAGGCTGGTCGTGTAGCCTGCAAGGACGAAAGCATACGCTCGTGGTGTGCGATCAAGCAGCGAGAGAAACAGGCAACGGCCGATCCAGCCGGCGAGGATCAGGCAGCACACGATCGGATCGTTGACGAAGTTCGGAACGATCGCGACGGTCGCTATTGCGCCCACGAACGTCCCGGCGAACCGATACACGCCACGACTGACCGAGGCTCCCGCAGATGTCTGGGAGACGATGTAGACCGTGACGATGGCCCAAAACGGCTTCGGCAACCCGATCCGCAGTGAAACATAATACGCGAGCATCGCCGCGGCGAAACTCTTCGCCGAAAACAGGATCGCATCGGCATCTTCCTTCCTGGCGGGCTGGCGGAGGAAGTTCGCCAGCGCCTGGCGCGCTGCTGGGTAGGTCTGAGTCAAAGGGGACGTCCCGACGGCATGGTGTTCATGACGCCAGTTGTGACCAATTTGCAGAAGCGAATAAATTCGGTATTACGACATAAAATCCCTGAAAACGGCCATTCGTATGCCCGCGCAATCTGTCGTTTCCGTCTTCGACCCCGACCTGACGCGTCTGCCGGCGGTCGCCCATCGGCTGCATTTCTCGGACCATGAGTCGGAGGTGCCGTTGCATGTGCATCGGAAGGGGCAGCTGATCCTCGCCCTGCACGGCGCCGTCACCTGCACGGCCGCCGATGAAATCTGGATCGTGCCGCCCAACTGCGGGGTATGGATTCCTGGCGGCGTGCCTCACAGCGCGCGCGCAACTGCCAATGCCCAGCTCAACTACCTGTTCGTCGAGCCGGAAGCCGCGAACCTGCCCCGTTCCAGTTGCACGCTGGCGATTTCTCCGCTGATCCGAGAACTAGTCGAGCGTCTGGCCGATGAGCGCGCGGACTATCCCGCAGACAGCCATGCAGCGCGAATGGCGCGCGTGCTGCTGGATGAACTTGCTGACATGCCGCGAGAGCGGTTCAACCTGCCAATTTCGAGCCATCCCAAAATCCGGGCCATCGCCGATGCTCTGACAGCCGAGCCGTCCGACCGCAGGACGTTGAACGATTGGGCAAAGCAGGTCGCGATGAGTGAAAGATCGTTGGCGCGGCTGCTGATCCGCGAGACGGGTCTGACATTCGGACGCTGGCGGCAGCAACTTCACCTCGTCGTCGCCCTTCGGGAACTCGCGAGCGGCGAAGCGGTGCAGAACGTTGCGGCCGAACTCGGCTACGAGTCCGTCAACGCCTTCATCACCATGTTCAAGAAGGCGCTTGGAAGCACGCCCGCTCAGTACTTCGCGCAGCGTCATGCCCCTACGAAAGCGGGATCGGATGAGCAGAAGCGTGGTTGATCAGGCATCAGTTCTGTTCAACGGGCAGATCCGAACGCTCGAATGCTGCGCGTCGGTGCACTATCCGCCGGTCGCGTAGTCGAACACCAGCTTGATATTCAGCACGACGATGATCGCGGCGATCAGCGATGCGATGGCGGTGAGCCAGCGCGGCGCAACGAACTCGCCCATCTTCGCCCGGCTCGCGGTGAACACCACCAGCGGAACCACGGCAAATGGCAGTTGCAGGCTGAGCACCACCTGACTGAGGATCAGGAGCTGTCCAGTGCCCTTCTCGCCGGCGATGATCGTCACCGCAACCGCCGGGACGATTGCGATCAGCCGCGTCACCATCCGTCGCAGCCATGGCTTGATCCGGATCTGGATGAAGCCTTCCATCACGATCTGGCCGGCCAGCGTGGCGGTAATGGTCGAGTTCAGGCCGCAGGCGAGCAGAGCGATGCCGAACAGCGTCGGCGCCAGCGTCGAGCCGAGCAGCGGCGCCAGGAAGGCGTGGGCCTGGTCGAGTTCGGCAATATCGGTCTTGCCGGCATGGTGGAAGGTTGCGGCCGCCAGGATCAGGATCGACGCATTGATGCTCAGCGCGAAGGTCAGCGCGATCGTGGAGTCGAAGGTCGCGAGTTTGATCGCTTCGTGCTTCTCGGCGGGGCTCGTCCCGAAACCGCGCGTCTGCACCAGGCCGGAGTGCAGGTAGAGATTATGCGGCATCACCGTGGCGCCGAGGATGCCGAGCGCCAGATACAACATGCCGGGTTCGGTCAGCACCCGCGTGGTCGGGGCAAAGCCGCGGATCACCGCGCCCCAATCCGGATCGGCCATTGCGATCTGGACCGCAAAGCACGCCGCGATCACGCCGAGCAGCGCCACCACGAAGGCCTCGATCCAGCGGAAGCCGAACGCCTGCAGCGCCAGCACCAGGAACACGTCGGCCGCGGTGATCAGCACGCCGATCTCGAGCGGAATGCCGAACAACAGATTGAGCCCGATCGCAGTGCCGATCACTTCGGCAAGATCGGTGGCAGTGATGGCGATCTCAGCCGACAGCCACAGCGGCCATGAGACCCAACGCGGATAGGCGTCGCGGCAGGCCTGGGCGAGGTCCCTGCCCGCGCCGACGCCGAGCCGCGTGCACAGCGACTGCAGCACCACGGCCATGATGTTGGAGACCAGCGCGACGGTGAGAAGTGCGTAGCCGTATTTGGAGCCGCCCGCGAGCGAGGTCGCCCAATTGCCGGGGTCCATGTAACCGACAGCGACCAGATAGCCAGGCCCGAGGAAGGCGATCAGCTTGCGCCAGAACGGACCCTTGGCCCGGGTCGGCACAGTCCCGAACATCCCGGCGAGCGACGGCTCGCCGCGCGCCAACCGCCACCCCGTGGTCTGCTCCGGTGCCGGCGAGGGTTCGGCTGTCATCTGCGGCGATCTTGCATCCATCGCATCACAATGCAGGCTCGCACAGCTTCTTGCAAGTCATTTGCAATAGCAAGAAGGTAGCCAAGCACTGGTCGATGACGATATTTGCGGTCAAGGAGCCTCCAGCGGCCGAGTCGCGGGCCACTTCAAACATTGCCACAAAAGACGTCAGTGGTCATTGATCAGGCTTCGACCGTACCGTTTCGGGGACAGGACGAGATATCGCCGCGATTTTCCAGCTTGCGTTCGCTCTCAAATCGCGCACAACGCCGCCATGACAAATCAAGCGCCAGAGCGGATGTCTTTTCGCGGCTTGCTGGGTTGGGCCACGAAGCCTCCGCAAGCCTATCTCGTGTACGCGATCTGCGTCGTGCTGGTCGGCGGCGTATCGTTCTACGTCGGTACGCTGAAGCCGAAGCACACGCCGGGCCTGCCCCCTGCCCCCGCCGCTACAGCGCCGCAGAGCAAGTGACGCCCCTTGCGGCTCAGTGCAGCCGCAGGTTCGGGACGATCGGCAGGAACGTCAGCAGCAGGAACAGCGGGATCAGCACCAGGCCAGCCCGTAGCGCGTAGCCGAAGAAGCCCGGCATCTTGATGCCGCGCTCGGTGGCGATCGCATAGACCATGAAGTTCGGCGCGTTACCGACATAGGTCAGCGCGCCCATATAGACCGAGCCCATCGAGATCGCCGCGAGCGTGCCGGCGAGCGGCCCCATCAGCTCGGCGGGGCGGCCGCCTGCCAGCTCGAAGAACACCAGATAGGTCGGCGCGTTATCGAGCACCGCCGACAATAGACCCGTGAACCAGAAATACGGCACCTCGCGCGGCGTGCCGTCGCTCGCCGTCACCGCCTCCAACAGCGGCGCAAACAGCCCGCTCTTGCCGGCGTGCAGCATCGCCAGCACCGGGATGATCGCGACGAAGATCCCGGCGAACAGCTTGGCGACCTCGCGGATCGGCTCCCAGGTGAAGCCGTTGGCCGCGCGATGCTCGTCCGCGGTCCACCACAGCGACAGCAGTGCCAGCACCACCAGCATCGCATCGCGCACCAGATTCTGCAGCCCGACCTTGGTGCCGTAAACGTCGAACTCGATGCCGGGATGCCACTGCGCGCAGACCAGAATGGTGGCGATGATGCCGGCGATCAGCAGGAAATTGATGCCGCCGCGAAATCCGATCGGTGCCTCGGCGGTTTTGGCCGGCGCATCGTGCCGCGCATACCAGCGGTCGAGCAGATAGAACACCACCAGCAGGACGCCGGCGACGATCAGGGTCTGCTGCCACAGGTGTTGCAACGGCCAGAAGAAATCGACGCCGCGCAGGAAGCCGACGAACAGCGGCGGGTCGCCGAGCGGCGACAGCGCGCCGCCGATATTGGCGACCAGGATGATGAAGAACACCACGACATGGACGTTGTGCTGCCGTCCCGCATTGGCGCGGATCAGCGGCCGGATCAGCACCATTGCGGCGCCGGTTGTGCCGATCAGGCTGGCGCAGGCCGTGCCCACGGCAAGCAGTCCGGTGTTGAGCAGCGGCGTTGCCCGGATGGTGCCGGTAACCAGGATGCCGCCCGACACCGTGAACAGCGCGAACAGCAGCACGATGAAGCTGAGATACTCGGCGAGCAACGCATGGATCAGCGATGCCAGCGCGATGTCCCAGCCGTAGACGATCGCAATCGGCGCCAGTGCCAGCGCGGCCCAGCCAGCGGCGATCTTGCCGTAATGCGCGTGCCAGATCTTCGGCGCCAGCAGCGGTCCGAGCGCGATCGACAACAGGATGCCGGCAAACGGCACGCCCCACGCCCAGCCGAGCGCCGCGCCGTCTAGCTCGGCGGCCTGTGCGGGGCCCGGAAGCGCAGCAAAGACCAGCAGCGGAAGTAACAGGCGAAATCGGCGGGAGCAGCGTTCGATCATCGCATCCACTTCAAAGCAATTCGGGAGCGAGACGCAAAGCCAAACGAACGGCCCGCCTGCGGCATAGCGCGCAGGCGGGCCAGCATCACGCGATGTTGCGTCCGAACTTGTTCGACTTCGGGAAGCCCTTCGGCGGCAGCCGGCCGGCGTCAGCGCGGTTGCCGCGCCATTCGGCGAGTTCCTTCATGGTCGCGCTGAACTCGCGGCCGGCGGAGTCGCGCCAGCTGAGGCCCTGCTTCGACGAGAAGGTGGCGATATCGGACAGGCCGCCGTCCTTGTACTTCTGCAGCCGCACGCCGCGGCCGCGGGTCATCTCCGGCACCTGATCGAGCGGGAAGATCACCATCTTGCGGTTATCGCCGATCACCGCGACGCTATCGTCGCCCTCGCTGACAACCGTGAGCGCGCGCGCTTCGTTGGGGATGTCGACGTTGAGGATCTGCTTGCCCTTGCGGGTCGAGCCGACACACTCGTCCTCGTTGACCATGAAGCCCTGCCCGTCATGGCTGGCGATCAGGAATTTGCGGCCGCCGGTGTGCACGAACACCGTGACGATCGCGGCGTCCTGCTCCATATCGATGAACATGCGGATCGGCTCGCCATGGCCGCGGCCGCCGGGCAGCTTGGCGACATCGAGCGCATAGAACCGGCCGTTGGTCGCAAGTAGCAACAGCTTCGACGTCGTCTCGGCGAAGAACGACTGGCCGAGCTTGTCGTCCTGCTTGAAGTTCAGCCCGGACAGATCCTCGACATGGCCCTTCAGGGTGCGAACCCAGCCCTTGTCGGAGATCACCACCGTCACCGGCTCGCGCTCGACGAAGGCTTCTTCGATCGCGGCGAGATCGTGCTCCGGCGCGTCGGCGAACTGGGTGCGGCGCTTGCCGAGCGGGGTCTTCGGCCCGAACATCTCGCGCACCTTGCGGACCTGTTCGCCGACCTTGGCCCACTGCTCGGTCTCGGATTTCAGGATCGCGTTGATGCCCTTCAGCTCCGCGCGGAGGTTCTTATCCTCGGTGCGGATCTCGAATTCCTCGAGCTTGCGCAGCGAGCGCAGCCGCATGTTGAGGATCGCTTCGGCCTGGATCTCGGTGAGATTGAAGGCCTTCATCAGCACCGGCTTGGGCTCGTCCTCGGTGCGGATGATCTTGATCACCTTGTCGATGTTCAAGTACGCGATCAGATAGCCGCCGAGCACTTCGAGCCGATGCTCGATCTGGCCCTTGCGATACTCCGAGCGGCGCAGCAGCACGTCGCGCAGGTGATCAAGCCATTCGCGCAGGCACTCGGCGAGGCCGAGCACCTTCGGAATCCGGCCCTTCACCAGCACGTTGAGATTGAGCGGGATCCGGCTCTCCAGCTCGGTCAGCCGGAACAGCGACTCCATCATCAACGTCGGATCGACGCTGCGCGACTTCGGCTCGATGACGATGCGGACATCCTCGGCGGATTCGTCGCGGATGTCGCCGACCAGCGGCAGCTTCTTCTCGTTCAGCAGCTCGGCGATCTTCTCGATCAGCCGCGACTTCTGCACCAGCCAGGGGATCTGCGTCACCACCACGGTCCAGGTGCCGCGCGCGCCCTCTTCCTGCTCCCACTTGGCGCGGGTGCGGAACGCGCCGCGGCCGGTGGTGTAGGCCTCGGCGATGCTCTCCTTGGAGTCGATAATGATGCCGCCGGTCGGGAAGTCCGGGCCCTTGACGAAGCGCAGCAGCGCTTTCGACTTGGCGTCGGGTTTCTCGATCAGATGCAGCGCGGCGTCGCACAGCTCGGCGGCGTTGTGCGGCGGGATCGCGGTCGCCATGCCGACGGCGATGCCTTGCGCACCGTTGGCGAGCAGGTTCGGGAAGCCGCCGGGCAGCACGACCGGCTCTTTCGACTGGCCGTCGTAGTTGGCGCGGAACGCGACGCCGTCTTCGTCGATGCCTTCCAGCAGCAGCCGCGCGACGTCGGTCATGCGCGCTTCGGTGTAGCGGTAGGCCGCCGGGTTATCGCCGTCGATGTTGCCGAAATTCCCCTGGCCGTCGACCAGCGGGTAGCGCGACGAGAAGTCTTGCGCGAGCCGCACCAGCGCGTCGTAGATCGACTGGTCGCCGTGCGGATGGAACGAACCCATCACGTCGCCGACGATCTTGGCGGACTTCTTGAACGGCGTGCCGGGGTCGAGCCGCAGCAGCCGCATGCCGTACAGGATGCGGCGATGCACGGGTTTGAGGCCGTCGCGCGCGTCCGGCAGCGCCCGGTGCATGATGGTCGACAGCGCGTAGGCGAGATAGCGCTCTTCCAGCGCCTCGCGAAGCTGGACCTCGTGGATCTCGGCCGGCTCCGGCGGAATCAATCTTTTTCCCATGGCGTGGGGTTATCCCCTGACCGGAAGCGGAGCAAGCGCCAGCGGGCTGTCCGGCCTTGCGGATTCGCCTGGAACCTGGGTGCGACCCTCCTGGACCGCCGAGTCGAACCGAGCGCGGGCGCGCTCGATCTCGGGGAAGTTCTGCTCCGCCCAGCCGACCAAGGCCGTCAACGGTCCAAGCACCGACTCGCCGGACGCCGACAGACGGTACTCCACGCTGGGCGGCTTGGTCGGAAACACCTGCCGGGCGACGAGCCCGTCGCGCTCCAGATCGCGCAGCGTCTGGGTCAGCATCCGCTTCGAAATATCTGGAACATCCCGCAGCAGCGCATTGAACCGCATCGGCTTTTCGGCCAGCGCGATCAACAGCAACGTGCTCCATTTGCTGCCCAGATGGTCGAGCACATTGCGCACCGGACAGCGCGACGCGTCGAAGCCGAGCTCGCGCCAGGCGGCGTAGCGGTCGGTCAGCGTGGCGCGGTGCGCGGCGACCGTCAGGTTATCTGCAGGTGACCTTGTCACGAAATACTGCCTCCTTACGCGGCCGGATGAAGGTCTCCAATATAGACCTACCCTCAATTGAAAACCACCAGGAGATCCTGATGTCCGCCTCCCGTTTCCTCGTCACCGGTGCCAGCGGTCAGCTCGGCCGCCTCGTCATCGACGGCCTGCTGGAGTCGGTGCCACCCGCCCAGATCGGCGTGCTGGTCCGCAGCGAAAAGGCCGCCGCCGAATTCGCTGCCAGAGGCCTGCACGTCCACACCGGCGATTACGGCCGTCCTGACAGCCTCAAGGCTGCCTTCACCGGCGTCGACCGTGCTCTTCTGATCTCCTCCAGCGAGATCGGCCAGCGCACCGCGCAGCACCGCAATGCGATCGAGGCGGCGCGCCAGGCCGGCGTCAAACTGCTCGCCTATACCAGCCTGCTGCACGCCGACACCTCGCCGCTGGGGCTCGCCGAGGAGCATCGGCAGACCGAGGCGGCCTTGAAGGCGTCCGGCGTGCCGCACGCCCTGCTCCGCAATGGCTGGTACAGCGAGAACTACGCGGCTTCGATTCCAGCCGCGCTGGCGCACGGCGCCCTGCTCGGCAGCGCCGATGGCGGCCGGATCGCTTCTGCGGCGCGCGCCGATTACGCCGAGGCCGCGGTTCGTGTGCTCACCGCCGCGGAGCCGCAGGCCGGCCGCATCTACGAACTCGCCGGCGATCCGGCCTATACGCTGGCTGAGTTCGCGGCCGAGCTGTCGAAGCAATCCGGCAAACCAGTCGCGTATCGCGATCTGCCGCAGGCCGACTACGAGGCTGCCCTGGTCGGGGCCGGCCTGCCCGGACCGTTCGCCGCGCTGCTGGCGGACTCCGACGCCGGTGCCGCCAAGGGTGCGCTGTTCGACGATAGCCACACCTTGAGCCAGCTGATCGGTCGCCCGACCACGCCGATCGCGGCAACGATCTCCGCAGCTCTGACAGCCTGATGCAGCGATCGCGGCATCTCGCGGATGTGACGCGGCCGGTTACGACTCCGCCGGCCGCTGCAGCGCGCGGGTGATCGCATTGATGAACCCCGCGCGGGCGTCCGAATGGCTCTGCCCGCGCGGCTCGAGCACATTGCGCAGCAGGAAGCGTCCGGTCAGCTCGAAGCCATCGAACAGATCCTGCCCGGACCAACCGCTCTCGCTCGCCGTCTCGTCGTCACGCAGGAAGGCCGGCAGCCGCAGCAGGCGGTCGCGCCACGGTTCGCCGGCGCTGCGCGAGACGGCACTACCCGACTTCGGCGAAACATAGATCAGTTCCGTGGTGCTGCCGGTGGCGGCGCAGACGGACAGATCGAGCCCGAAGCCGAGTTCGGCCAGGATCGCCAGTTCGAACCGGATCAAATGCGCTGCGGCGACCCCGAGGTCGTCGAAATCATCGAGCGTGAACAACAGCCGCTGATAGATGTCCTCGTGCGGATCGCGCTCCGGCAACAGCCGGGCCAGCGCCGCCAGATGGGTGACGCCGTACACCGCATAGGATGATGCCAGCAGCGTCGCGGCGCGCATCTTGGTGGCTTCCAACTGATAGTAGCCGAGATGCTCGTCGAGCCTTGCCCGCCACGACGCCAGCACGCTGTTGCCGGGCTGGAGCAACGGCCGCATCCGCGCCGACGCCCCGCCGCGCACCATGCCGAGATGCCGGCCATGCTCGCGGGTCAGAAGCTCGACGATCGCGGCGGATTCGCCATGGCGCCGCACCCCGAGAATGATGCCCTCGTCGCTCCATTCCATCGGATGAGCCTATCGGATTTCGAGCAGTCGCGCCCGCGGGCCTTACGCGGTGAACCAGCCGCGGGCGTCGCCGGTGTAGGACAGATACAGTCCCGCCGCGGTCAGGATGCAGGACGCAATATCGATCCACAGTCCTGCTTCGATGCCGCTGTCGCCGACGATCTGGGCCAGCGACACCACCGAGAACACCAGCGAGGCGGTCAGCACCGCCCTCGCCCAGTTCTTGCGGGCGTGCGCGGCGAGCCACACCAGATAGCTCAGCAGCACGATCAGTCCGGCCGCCATGGTGTTGGCGGCGGCCACCACACCGGCCGACATGCTCGGCTCGATCACGGTGCGATCCTGAAACGCCACCGAGATGCAGTCGAGCATCAGCGAGGTGAGCAGCAGCACTTCGAACCAGTAGACATTGCGCGGCAGGCTGGTGGTGGTGCTGGTGGTCATTCCTTGGGGAACTCCAGGCCCATTTCGCGGTAACGATCCGGATCGTTACCCCAATCCTCGCGCACCTTGACGAACAGGAACAGGTGCACCGGCTGCTCGAGGATCTCGCCGATCTCCTTGCGGGCCTCGGCACCGATCGCCTTGATGGTCGCGCCGCCCTTGCCGAGCACGATTTTGCGCTGGCTCTCGCGCTCGACGAAGATGGTCTGCTCGATCTTCACCGAGCCATCCTTGCGCTCGGTCCAGGTGTCGGTCTCGACCGTCGACTGATACGGCAGTTCCTGATGCAGTTGCCGGAAGATCTTCTCGCGGGTGATCTCGGCAGCGAGATGGCGCAGCGGCGCATCCGACATCTGGTCTTCGGGATAGTGGAACGGACCCGGCGGCACCTGCGCAGCCAAGGCCTTGCGCAGATCGTCGACGCCATCGCCGGTCAGCGCCGAGACCATGAAGGTCTGATCGAACGCCAGCCGCTGATTGGCGGCCTGCGCCAGCGCCAGCAGCTTTTCGCGCGCAATCAGATCGATCTTGTTGAGCACCAGCAGCTTCGGCCGATCGACATTGGCGAGGTTGGCCAGGATATCTTCGGCCTGCTCGTTGATGCCGGCACGGGCATCGAGCAGCACGCAGACGATGTCGGCATCGTGCGCACCGCTCCATGCGGTCTTGACCATCGCACGGTCGAGCCGCCGCTTCGGCGCGAAGATGCCGGGGGTGTCGACCAGGATGATCTGCGAGGCATCTTCGATCACGATGCCGCGGATCAGCGCGCGCGTGGTCTGCACCTTGCGCGACACGATCGTCACCTTGGAGCCGACCAGCGCGTTGACGAGTGTGGATTTGCCGACGTTCGGCGCACCGATCAGCGCAACGAAACCGCAGCGGGTCGCGGCGGTCGCCGCGTCTTCATGTTCAGCCATCATTGCCGCCTGTGCCGACGCCTTCACGCGCCAGCATCGCCGACGCCGCGACCTTCTCGGCCGCGCGCTTGCTGCCACCGAGACCCTCCGCCGGCTCCAGGCCGGGAAGCACGACGGCGACACGGAATTGGGGATCGTGATGCGGACCGGTGCGTTCGACTTCGCGATACACCGGCGTCGGCAGGCCGCGGGCCTGTGCCCACTCCTGCAACACGGTCTTGGGATCGCGCAGCGACCGCGCCGGCTTGCGCATCCGCTCGGTCCAGTTGCGCCGGACGAAATCGGACACTGTGTCGTAGCCGCCGTCGAGATAGATCGCGCCGATCACCGCTTCGCAGATGTCGCCGAGCACCGACTTGCGCAGCTTGGCGCCGGCGCCGGCCCCAACCGTGCCGAGCTTGATGCCTTCGACCAGGTCGAGACTGCGGGCCACGTCGGCGCAAGTTTCCTTGCGGACCAGATCGGCGAGCCGCTTCGACAACTCGCCTTCGTCGGCGTCCGGAAACGCCCGGTACAGCATATCGGAGACGATCAGGCCGAGCACGTGATCGCCGAGAAATTCGAGCCGCTGATAGCTGTCGGTGCGGCGCGCGGATTTCAGCGCGGAGACGTGGGTGAGCGCGGTGGTCAGCAGCGCCGGATCGGCGAAGCTGTGGCCGAGCCGCTGCTCGATCGCGGCAGCGGTCGCCTTCGACTTCGCCTTGCTGGCGCGCCGCTTCTTTGCAGCCGAAGGCTCCGCCGCCGGAACATCCTGCGGTTGCGGTTCACTCGCCGTCGAGGGTTGCTCGACGTTGGTCACATCATCGCTCATCGCACGATGGAGAAGATACGGCTCCAGCGCACCGCGGTCGGCCAGCGCCAGATCTGCCAGGCGTGCTCGCCCTCGGCGATCGAGAAGAAGATCATCTGGGCGCGGCCGATGATGTTCTCGTATGGCACATAGCCCACCGCGGACAGCACGCGGCTGTCGGTGGAGTTGTCGCGGTTGTCGCCCATCATGAAGAAGTGGCCGGGCGGCACGGTGTAGACGTTGGTGTTGTCGTAGAAGCCGTTGTCGACGCAATCCAGCGTCTCATAGGACACGCCGTTCGGCAGCGTTTCCTTCCAGCGCTTGACGCGTGCGGTGGCTTCCGAGCCGCACGGATCTTCGCCGACGTAGTCCGACAGCCGCTCGCGCTCGACCGGCTTGTCGTTGATGTACAGCAGGCCTTCGCGCATCTGGATGCGATCGCCCGGCAGACCGATCACGCGCTTGATGTAGTCGGTAGAGTCGTCCTTCGGCAGGCGGAACACCACCACGTCACCGCGGTTCGGATCGGAGCCGAAGATCCGGCCGGAGAACAGCGGCGGCGACAGCGGGATCGAGTAGTGGCTGTAGCCGTAGGTGTATTTCGAGACGAACAGATAGTCGCCGACCAGCAGCGTCGCCTTCATCGATCCCGACGGAATGTTGAAAGGCTGGAACAGGAAGGTACGGATGATCAGCGCGATGATGAGGGCGTGAATGACGACGCGGATGGTTTCGCCGACGCCGCTCTCAGATTTGGTTCCGGATGTCACGCTCATCGCTTTCCCGATTCCCGTCGCGGGGAGCCGCGCGGTGGACGACTGAACTGATGCGGAACGGGTCCAGGTGATGGGCGAGACGTAGGCCGCAGCGACGGACACCGCCACGACCGGCGCTCGTTCGCCGAGGACTCGACCCCGCTGGGGATTCCGCGCGGTTTTAGACTGTTGTCGCGACCGGTGCAATCAAGCGTCGCGGCATCGCGGGCTAATGCTATGACGAATCAACCGCTTTTCCGTCTCACGAGGACGTGGCGCCGGTCGCCTCGGCGGCCGCCGGGACCGCCGAGATCACCACGAAAGCCTGCGCGAGCGGCCATTCGTCGGTGATCGACAGGTCGATCCGTGCCGTCATGCCGGGAGGCGTCAGCGCGTCGAGGCGGGCCCTGGCACCGCCGGTCAGCATCATGGTCGGCCGGCCGCCGGGCAGATTGACCACCCCCATGTCGCGCCACCACACCCCTTGCCGGATACCGGTGCCGAGCGCCTTGGAGCAGGCCTCCTTGGCGGCGAACCGCTTGGCGTAGGTGGCGGCGACCAGTTCCGCCTTCTTGGCACGCCGCTCGGCCTTTGCCCGCTCCGCCTCGGTGAACACCCGATCCAGGAACCGCTCGCCGTGACGTTCGATCACCTTGGAGATGCGGGTAATGTCGATCAGATCCGAGCCGATGCCGATGATCATGCGGCGATCGCCTTGGCGCGGCCGCGGTCCATTGCGGCCCGCATCGCCCGCACGGTCTCGCCGAGGCCGACGAACAGCGCCTCTCCGATCATGTAGAAGCCGATATTCAGTTCGACGATCTGCGGCAGCTCAGAGATCGTCTCGGCGGTGGCATAGTCGAGACCATGACCGGCGTGGACTTCGAGCCCAGCCGACCGCGCCAGCGCGGCGCCGGCAAAGATCCGCTGCCATTCTGTATTGGCCTTGGCCGCATCGCCGTCGGTAATCGCATCGCACCAGGCACCAGTGTGGATTTCGATCGCCGGGGCCTTCAGCTTCGCCGCCATCTCGATCTGCGCCGGATCGGCGGCGATGAACAGCGAGGTGCGGATGCCGGCATCGTTGAATCGCGCGATCGCCGGCCCGAGCGAGGCTTGCTGACCGACCACGTCGAGGCCGCCCTCGGTGGTCAGTTCCTCGCGCCGCTCCGGAACCAGGCACACCGCGTGCGGCTTCACGCCGAGCGCGATCCTGATCATGTCGTCGGTTGCCGCCATTTCGAAATTCAGCGGCTTGGAAATCTCCGCCTTCAGCCGCTGCATGTCGGCGTCGCGGATGTGGCGGCGATCCTCACGCAAATGCGCGGTGATTCCGTCGGCCCCCGCCTCGATCGCCGCGAACGCAGCCCGCAACGGATCGGGATGGCGACCGCCGCGCGCGTTCCGCAGCGTGGCGATGTGATCGATGTTGACACCGAGACGAAGCGGAGGAGTTTTGGACATTATCGAGAACCGAAAGACTTGGAGTGGAGATCACTCGTCATTGCGAGGGGCGAAGCGACGAAGCAATCCGGTTCAGTGCACGCTGTCCTGGATTGCTTCGCTTCGCTCGCACTGACGAACATACTAACTGCCTCGTGCGACCTCGAGCCTCAGCCGTTCACCCGCTCGACGTGAGCGACGACGTCCTTGGCGCGCAACTGGGCGATGATCGCGCTGAGGTGCTTGAGGTCATAGACCTCGAGATCGATGGTGAGCTCGGTGAAGTCGGGCGAACGCCGGCTCATGTTGATGTTGTCGATGTTGCCGTCGTGCTCGGCGATGACGCCGGCGATCTGCGCCAGGCTGCCGGGCTCGTTGACGTTCTGCACGAACAACCGCGCCGGGAAGCGCTGCGGCGTGGTCTCGTCGATGTCCCACTTCACGTCGAGCCAGCGCTCCGGCTCTTCCTCGAATTCCTTCAAGTCCGGCGACTGGATCGGATAGATGGTGATCCCCTCGCCCGGCGTGACGATGCCGACGATGCGGTCGCCCGGCACCGCGCCGCCGTTCGGCGCGAACTTCACCGGCAGTCCGGAATGCAGACCGCCGATCGGAATCACCGAGGAAACCTTGCCGGTCTCGGGGGCCTTGCCGATCACCTTGTCCGGCACATCCTTCTTGCCGCCGAACCGCGCGATGCGCTCTTCCTTGTAGTCCGGGTACATCGCCCGGGCGACATCGGACGCCTTCATCTCGCCGCGGCCCACCGATGCCATCACTTCCTCGACCGAGGCCCGCGCAAGCCGCGGCAGCGCGCCCTTCAGCTTGTCGTCGGCATATTCGATCTTGGCGCGGGCAAACAAACGCTCGACGATGCGGCGGCCGAGGCCGGCATACTGATCGCGCATCGCGACGCGGGTCGCACGGCGGATCGCCGCCCGCGCTTTGCCGGTGACGGCGAGTGATTCCCAGGCCGCCGGCGGTGCCGATTGCACCGGTGAGGTCAGCACTTCGACCTCGTCGCCGTTCTGCAGCTCCGACGACAGCGGCGCGAACTTGCCGTTGATCTTGCACCCGACCGCGCTGTTGCCGACGTCGGTGTGCACCGCATAGGCGAAGTCGACCACATTGGCCTTGCGCGGCAGCGCGATCAGCTTGCCCTTGGGCGTGAAGCAGAACACCTGGTCGTGGAACAGTTCGAGCTTGGTGTGCTCGAGGAATTCTTCGGGGTTCGAGCTCTCCGACAGCATCTCGATGGTGTGACGGAGCCAGGCGAACGCGTTGGATTCGCGGTTGAGCAGCTCGGTCGGCGAGCCGACGCCGTCCTTGTAGAACGCATGCGCGGCGATGCCGTATTCCGCGATCTGATTCATCTCGCGGGTCCGGAACTGCAGCTCGACGCGCTGCTGGCCAGGGCCGATCACCGTGGTGTGCAGCGAACGATAGTCGTTCTGCTTCGGTGTCGAGATGTAATCCTTGAACCGCCCCGGCACCATCGGCCAAGTCGTATGCACGACGCCGAGCGCGCGATAGCAGGCCTCGACGTTGTCGAGGACGACGCGGAATCCGTAGATATCGGAGAGCTGCTCGAACCCGACCGACTTGCGCTCCATCTTGGTCCAGATCGAGAACGGCCGCTTCCGCCGCCCGGTGACCTCGGCGGTGATGCCGTGGCGGGCGAGATTGGCAGAGAGCTGACTTTCAATCTCGCCGATCAGATTGCGGTTGCGTTCGGCCAGCGCGTCGAGCCGCTGCATCACGACCGTAAAGGCTTCCGGATCGAGGCTGCGGAACGACAGGTCCTCGAGCTCCTCGCGCATCTCCTGCATGCCCATGCGGCCTGCGAGCGGCGCGTAGATGTCGAGCGTCTCCTCGGCAATGCGCTGACGGGCGGCGGGCGGCACGAACTCCAGCGTGCGCATGTTGTGCAGGCGGTCGGCGAGCTTGATCAGCAGGACGCGGACGTCGTCGGCGATCGCCAGCAGCAGCTTGCGCAGGTTTTCGGCCTGCTTGGCCTCGCGCGACACCAGCTCGAGCCGCTTCAGCTTGGTCAGGCCTTCGACCAGGGCGCCGATCTCCGGACCGAACATGGTGTCGATCTCGGTCCTGGTCGCCTCGGTGTCTTCGATGGTATCGTGCAACAGCGCGGCGACGATGGTGGCGTCGTCGAGCTTGAGGTTGGTCAGGATCGCGGCGACTTCGAGCGGGTGCGAGAAATACGGGTCGCCGGAGGCGCGGGTCTGCTCCCCATGCGCCATCATCGCGTAAACGTATGCCCGGTTGAGCAGGTCCTCGTCGGTATTCGGATTGTAAGACCGGACCCGCTCGACCAGATCGTATTGCCGCATCATGCGGGCACGGGATCGGGGCTTGGCGGCAGCAGACGGCTCGGCGACGGCGGCTGCGCCGCCGGCCTGCTCCATCTGCTTCGAACTCTGGCGTCCTGACGCCATTCCACAACCTTTATTGCATTGCAGCGACGGCGGAACTCCGCCTTCGGAGCTTTAATTACGCCCGCTAGACCTCTGATCTTGTGCCATGAAAGGAACCAGAACGGCCAGAAAAAACCGCGATTTCGGCGGAGTTTAGGTCAGGGCAGCAATGCGCCGGACACTGTTCCGTGTGCACCCGAATCTCTTCAAAAACGAAAAACGGCCCGGAAGCGATCCGAGCCGTTTTTGCAGAGCATCACGGAAATGTGCAAAGCCGCCGTAGGGCTTATTCGTCTTCCTCGGGCTGCTCTTCCGGGGGCGCCAGGCCCTCCAGACCCTTGAGCAGCTCTTCCTCGGTCATCCGCTCCATCGCCACTTCGGTGTCGTCGGCGTCGACGCTGGCGCCGGCCGAACCGATCAGCGGTACGGTGTCGGGTTCCGGCTCATCGACCTCGACGAACTTCTGCAGCGAGTGCACCAGCTCTTCCTTGAGGTCTTCCGGCGAGATCGTCTGATCGGCAATTTCGCGAAGCGAAACAACGGGGTTCTTGTCGTTGTCGCGATCAATCGTGAGCGGGGAGCCGGACGAGATCATGCGGGCGCGATGAGCGGCCAACAGGACGAGGTCGAACCGGTTGTCGACCTTGTCAATGCAGTCTTCCACGGTGACGCGCGCCATGGCCAGTCGCTCCGTTCAATAGGACCAAAATCGGGGTTAGACCGCTACCTATAGCGCGAAGGCGGCTTTCGCAAGCAGCAATTTGTCATTTGGCCGATCAGCCCCACTCTGATAATGCACCCGACATTCCGAGACGGCCAGCCACTGGCCAACTCGGACGAACACGAGTCCGACAACAAAAGGCTTCTTTTCAGAAAGAAAAGTATAGAATACCGGCTGATGCTTCGTGCGGTTGAAGTTTGTGCCGGTTGCCCAGCGCGACGGCTATTCGTGCAAAAATTGACTTGAGCTGCGCAGCTATTTCCGTTGCGCCAAGAAGCTGACAACAGACACATGAGAGATCTTGATGTCCACTTCCTCCAGTAACAAAATTGCGCTGTTCATCGACGGTGCCAACCTTTACGCAACCGCAAAGACTCTCGGCTTCGACATCGACTACAAGCGGTTGCTGAAGGAATTTCAAAGCCGCGGCAATTTGGTCCGCGCCTTCTACTACACCGCGATCATCGAAGATCAGGAATACTCGTCGATCCGCCCGCTGATCGACTGGCTGGACTATAACGGCTACACCGTCGTCACCAAGGCGACCAAGGAATTCATCGACGCCTCCGGCCGCCGCAAGGTCAAGGGCAACATGGACATCGAACTTGCTGTCGATGCCATGGAGCTGGCCGAACACATCGATCAGATGGTGCTGTTCTCGGGCGACGGCGACTTCCGCTCGCTGGTCGAAGCCGTGCAGCGCCGTGGCGTCCGCGTCACCGTGATTTCGACGATTTCCAGCCAGCCGCCGATGATCGCCGACGAACTCCGCCGCCAGGCCGACATCTTTACCGATCTGGTCGAGCTGCAATCGAAGATCGGCCGCGATCCCGCCGACCGCCCGCCGCCGCGGGAACCGCGCGAGCCTCGCGAACCGCGTCACCACGCGCCGCAGTTCCTGCAGCGATCCACTGCCTTGGCGTCGCGCGCCGGCGCTGACGACTTCGAAGACTAAGGTCCATGCCGACGTTGACGCGGGGCTCCGGGCCCCGCGTCCCGACCTCCCTCACCGACCCTGACCGCGACTGCCCGTTCTGCCTGCGTCTCGCTGAATTCCGCAGCGAAGCCCGCGCACGCGAACCGGGCTGGTTCAACGCGCCCGTCCCGTCCTTCGGCGGCGCCGACGCCTCGCTTCTGATTGTCGGCCTTGCGCCGGGCCTGCAAGGCGCCAACCGCACCGGCCGGCCGTTCACCGGCGACTATGCCGGCGACCTGCTCTACGCCACGCTGATCGACTACGGCTTCGCCAAGGGCCACTATCAGGCCAGACCCGACGACGGGCTGCAATTGATCGACTGCCGGATCAGCAACGCGGTGCGTTGCGTGCCGCCGCAGAACAAGCCGTTGCCGATCGAAATCAACACCTGCCGCCGCTTTCTGATCGCCACGATCGAGGCGATGCCGAAGCTGCGGGCGATCGTCCTGCTCGGGCGGATCGCCCATGATTCAACGCTGAAGGCGCTCGGCCTCCGCGCCGCCCAGGCCCCGTTCGGCCACGGCGCCGTGCACGACGCCGGCCGGCTGCGCCTTTACGACAGCTACCACTGCTCGCGCTACAACACGAACACCGGCGTACTGACGCCTCAGATGTTCCGCGACGTGTTCGCGCGGGTGCGGGCTGATCTCGACGCGTAGTTGATCAGAAAGAATCGTCATTGCGAGGAGCGAAGGGACGAAGCAATCCAGAGGCCACACGCTCTGAGGCCTCTGGATTGCTTCGCTTCGCTCGCAATGACGGGGATGGGCATCCGCGACTGCTAACTAGCGCCGATTGGCCTTGAGCCATTCCAGCACGTCGCTGGCATTCCGATCCGGCGGGAAGACCGGATAGAACACGTGGCTAATGCGGCCGTCGTCGATGATCAGCGCCATGCGCTTGAGCAGCGTCATGCCGGCGACCTGCATCGTCGGCAGGTTCAATGCATGGGTCAGTTCAAGGCTCTCGTCGGACAGCACCGCAAACGGCAGATGCAGCCGGGTCGCCATCTCGATTTGATAAGCGGTCGATTGCGTCGACAGTCCGAACACCGCGTCGGCGCCCGCGGCTTTGAGCTCGGCGAACAGATCGCGGAACGAACAGGTCTGCGGCGTGCAGCCACGCGCACCGGGGATCATGTCCCAGTCGTCGACCAGGCTGATCTGACCCGGCACGCCCGTCCGCGGATAGATGAACAGCACGGTCCGCCCCGGCAGCGACGACAGCGTCACCGAGCCACCATCAGTCGCCGGCAGAACGACAGACGGGATCACGGCGCCCGCTAAATGCGCGGCGGCGCCGTCATCGTCCGGTGCAGGGATTGCGTTCCAATCGATCTTGAGAAGATCTGGCTGCTTGGTCATGGCCGCCTCCCTCCGAACCCGCTCAGCCGCGCGACCGCAGCAGACGACCTTTCTCGCGGCTCCAATCGCGCTTCTTCTCGGTCTCGCGCTTGTCGTGCAGCTTCTTGCCCTTGGCGAGGGCGAGCTGCAGTTTGGCACGGCCGCGTTCGTTGAAATACAGCTTGAGCGGAATCAGCGTCATGCCTTCGCGCTCGACCGCGCCGATCAGCTTGTTGATCTGCTTGCGATGCAGCAGCAGCTTGCGCGGCCGCTTCGGCTCGTGATTGAAGCGGTTGGCCTGCAGATATTCCGGGATATTGGCGTTGATCAGCCAGATCTCGCTGCCGCGGGCGTCCGCATAGGACTCCGCGATCGTGGTCTTGCCGTTGCGGATCGACTTCACCTCGGTGCCGGTCAGCGCAATGCCGGCCTCGACGGTGTCGTCGATCGCGTAGTTGAACCGCGCCTTGCGATTCTCCGCGACCACCTTGATCGGGCGTTCGTTCTTCTCGGCCATTGTGGGCGATTCCTGTCGGCGCGGTCGTCGTCACCTATGGCGACGGACCGGCGCCCTTCTTCAACAAATCCCTGATCTCGGTCAGCAGTTCTTCCTGCCGGGTCGGGGTCGGCGGCGGCGACTTGGCCTCTTCCGCCTGTTGCTTCAACTTGTTCAGCGACCGGATCACTGCAAACAGCACCGCCGCGACGATCAGGAAGTTCAGCGTCACCGTGAGGAAATTGCCCCAGGCGAGCACCGCACCCTGCTTCTTCGCGTCGGCGAGCGTGCCCGCCGTCACCGACTTCGACAGCGGCGTAAAGTAGTTGGAGAAATCCAACCCGCCGGTGATCGCTCCGATGATCGGCATGATCACGTCGCCGACCAGCGAGGTCACGATCGCGCCGAACGCTGCACCGATGATGACGCCGACCGCGAGGTCGACGACATTGCCCTTCATCGCGAAATCGCGAAATTCCTTGAGAAGCCTCGAGCCCTTCTGCTCGAAGTGACGGACGGAATCGGTGCTGTTCATGCGCTCCCTGTCAGTTGATGACTCCTGCGTGCACCATCGCCGCACGGATCGTCTTGCCGGTCGGTTCGGTCACCGGCATCAGCGGCAGCCGGACCTCTTCCTGGATACGGCCGAGCAGCGTCAGGCCATGCTTGGCACCGGCGACGCCCGGCTCCTTGAACACCGCGTCATGCAGCGGCACCAGACGGTCCTGGATCTTCAGCGCGCCGGGATAATCGCCCGCGAACACCGCGCCCATCAGATCAGAACACAGCTTCGGCGCGACGTTCGACACCACCGAGATGCAGCCATGGCCGCCGGCCGCCATATAGGCCAGCGCGGTCATATCCTCGCCCGAGAGCTGGATGAAATCGGGACCCATCGCGTGGCGCTGCTGCGACACGCGGCCGAGATTGGCGGTCGCATCCTTGACGCCGACGATGTTGTCGAGCTCGTAAAGCCGGCTCATGGTGTCGACCGACATGTCGACGACCGACCGCGGCGGAATGTTGTAGATGATGATCGGAATCCCGATCGCATCGTTCACCGCCTTGAAGTGCTGATACATGCCTTCCTGGGTCGGCTTGTTGTAGTACGGCGTCACCACCAGCACCGCATCGGCGCCGGCCTTCTCGGCGTGGCGCGCCAGCTCGACGGCTTCGCGAGTCGAGTTGGAGCCAGCGCCGGCGATCACCGGCACGCGGCCCTTGGCCTCCGCGATGCACCACTCCACCACCTTGTGGTGCTCCTCGTGGCTCAGCGTCGGGCTCTCGCCAGTGGTTCCGACCGGCACCAGGCCGTGGGTACCCTGCTCGATCTGCCAGTTCACCAGGCTGCGAAACGCCTGTTCGTCGAGCGCGCCATTTTTGAACGGCGTGACCAAGGCGGTAAACGACCCCCGAAATTTCGTCTTGGCTGCCATTCTATTCTCCTCAACGCCCGCCACCTTGCAACGAAGCGCCCTTCATACCGAGTCCCCACCCGACGGGAAAGGGTCCCATCGGCGGAGAAACCGGCGGTTTTGAGGATTCTGATCGGCGGTGGCCGCGGATCTCAGGCGGACGGCGCGACGGCGTAATCGTCGTCGGAGACATGCTCCATCCAGGTGGCGAAACTGCCGTCCAGCGCCTCTTGCATCGCAATATGGGTCATGCCGTTGGTCGGCGAGGCGCCGTGCCAGTGTTTCTCGCCCGGCGGAATCCACACCACATCGCCGGCGCGGATCTCCCGCACCGGGCCGCCTTCGGTCTGAATCCGGCCGACACCGGTCACGACATACAACGTCTGGCCGAGCGGATGGGTGTGCCACGCGGTGCGCGCGCCCGGTTCGAACACCACGCGCGTGGCGGCGAGGCCGGGGGGCGGCGGGGGGGCGACGATCGGGTCCTGCCACACCGTGCCGGTGAAATAGTCCTTGGGCGCCCGCTGGGTCGGGCGTGAGCCCGCCGCGAAGATGTCCATCGACCAGTCTCCTTAGGTTTTGTCGGCCTTCTCCTTGAACGCGGCGTAGCGCGCCTTAGTTTCGGCATTCATCGGATACAGCCCGGGCAGCACCGCGCCCTTGTTGACCTCTTCGACGATCCAGCCTTCCATCCGCTCCTGCTCCGGGCCCTCGGCGAGCACGTGGTCGAGCAGCGCCTGCGGGATCAGCACCGCACCGTCCTGGTCGGCGACGATGACGTCCTTCGGGAACACCGCGACGCCGCCGCAACCGATCGGCTGATCCCAGCCGACGAAGGTCAGGCCGGCCACCGACGGCGGCGCAGCCGCGCCGTCGCACCACACCGGCAGACCGGTGCCCAGCACGCCCTCGAGGTCGCGCACCACGCCGTCGGTGATCAGCGCCTTGATGCCGCGCTTGACCATGCGGGCGCAGAGAATGTCGCCGAAGATGCCGGCGTCCTTGATGCCCATGGCGTCGACCACGGCGATGCAGCCTTCCGGCATCGCCTCGATCGCCGCGCGGGTCGAGATCGGCGAGGCCCAGGACTCGGGCGTCGCAAGATCCTCGCGCGCCGGCACGAAGCGCAGCGTGAACGCCTCACCGACCAGCCGCGTCGCACCCGGACGCAGCGGCCGCGCACCGCGCATCCAGACGTTGCGGAGCCCCTTCTTCAGCAGCACCGTGGTGATGGTCGCGGTCGAAACGCGCGACAGGATATCGATGGCTTCCGGGGTCAGTGACATGAAGAGAGAGCTCCAGTGATTGTCGGCGCATCTTGCGGGCCGCGCCTGCCGCGTCAAGACGCAACCCCGCGCTCAGCAGCTCTCTCCAGCGCATGGCGATCATCGCAATTTATCACATCCAAAGTCGCCGACTTATCGACCTCGCATGAGTTGCGAAGTGCTTTTCAGCCGCTCGGAAAAGGCGCTATCGCTGCCGGTAGCTTTGTGAGATCGTTGCAGCATGACCACCCCACCTCCCAGGATGCTGCCGAGCGGTGACACCGCGATCACCGTCGAGTTCGGCCGCGATATCAGTGATGAAGCTAATCGTCGCGTGTTGGCGCTCGATCGCAAGCTGAAGCAAGCTCCGATCTCCGGCATCGTCGAAACCGTGCCGACCTATCGGTCGCTTCTGGTGCATTACGATCCGGAGACGATCGGCTTCGGCGCGCTATCCGATCAACTCGTAACGCTCGCGCAGACGCCCGACGAAAGCGAAACCGTCGCCAAGCGGCGCTGGCGGATTCCGGTGTGTTACGGCGGCGAGCACGGTATCGATCTGGAGGATGCGGCGCAGGCTTTGAACATCACACCGGATGCGCTGGTCGCGCGCCACGCCGCCGGCGATTATCGCGTCGCCATGATCGGCTTCACACCGGGCTGGTCGTATCTTTCCGGCCTCGATCCGGCCCTGGCGATGCCCCGGCGGCAAGCGCCGCGACTGCACACTCCGGCCGGCACGATTTCGGTCGGCGGCATCCAGACCGGCATCCAATGTCTGGCCGGACCGAGCGGATGGCACCTGCTCGGCCGCACGCCGGTGCGGACTTATCAGTTGCATCGCGAGCCGATCTTTCTGCTCGAACCTGGCGACGCCATCAGCTTCGCGCAGATCGACGCCAAGGAGTTCGCCGAGCGCGACGATGCAGCGTCCCATGGTGAAGTCGTCGCGGAATTGCTGAGCGCATGACGAAGCTTGTGATCGATAGCGTCGGCCCGGCCACCTCCGTGCAGGATGCCGGGCGCCACGGCGCGCAGCGTTACGGTCTGCCGCCGAGCGGTGCGATGGACCGGCTGTCGCTTGCCGCCGCCAATGTGCTGGTCGGCAACAGCGCGTTCGCGGCGGCGATCGAACTCGGCCCGCTCGGCGCGAAACTGAGCGTCCGCGACGGCGCGGTGCGGCTGGCGCTGACAGGCGCCGAGCGGCCAGCCGCGCTGGACGGCAAGCCGCTGGCGTTCAACGAGTCGTTCACGCTCACCGAAGGCCAGATCCTCACCGTCGGCGTCGCGCGTGGCGGCGTCTTCAGCTATCTGGCAATTGAAGGCGGCGTCGGCGGCGAGCCGATGTTTGGCAGTCTCGCGGTCAACGCCCGCGCCGGTCTCGGCAGCCCCTACCCGCGACCGCTGCAGGCCGGCGACACCATCGAGGTCAAGTCCGCGGCACCGGCGCTCGAACGCCGCCTCGACCTGCCCGAGCAACAGGACACGCCGATCCGCGTCGTCCTCGGTCCGCAGAACGATGAGTTTGGCGACGCGGTCGAGACGTTCCTGGCTGGCGAATGGACGATCTCGGCGACCAGCGACCGCATGGGCTATCGGCTCGACGGTCCGCAGATCTCGCATCTCCACGGCCACAACATCGTCTCGGACGGCACCGTCGACGGCAGCATCCAGGTGCCCGGCTCGGGCCAGCCGATCGTGCTGATGCCCGATCGCGGCACCAGCGGCGGCTATCCGAAGATCGCCACGGTGATCTCCGCCGATCTCGGGCGGCTGGCGCAGCGTCAGCCCGGCCGACCGTTCCGCTTTCAGGCGGTGGGCGTCGACGAAGCTCAGGAGGCTTATCGCGCGATCGCCAAGCTGATCCGCTCGCTGCCTGACCGGCTGCGCGACGCGCAGCACGCTACCATCGACCTCGACGCGCTGCTCTCCGCCAACGTCGCCGGTGCGGCGATCGACGCGCTGGCGGCGGAGTAATCGAATCTGACGACGGGACCAATCGGGATGAAGATCGATCTAAACTGCGACCTCGGCGAAGGCTTTGGCGTCTGGCAGATGGGTGACGATGCGGCGATGATGCAGATCGCCACCAGCGTCAACATCGCCTGCGGCTTCCACGCCGGCGATCCGGACATCATGCATGCGACCGTCAAGCTCGCGAAGCAGAACGGCGTCGCCATCGGCGCGCATCCGGGCTTCCGCGACCTGCACGGTTTCGGCCGCCGGCCGGTGCCGGGGATCACAGCCGCGGAGATCGAAAACCTTGTCGCCTATCAGATCGGCGCGCTGCAGGCGGTCGCGGCTCTCGCCGGCCACAAGGTCACCCACGTCAAGGCACACGGCGCGCTGTCCAACGTCGCCTGCGAAGACGACATGACCGCCCGCGCGATTGCCTCGGCGATCAAGGCGGTCGATCCATCGCTCGTGTTCGTCGTGCTGGCGAACTCGAAACTGATGGTTGCCGGCGAGGCAGCCGGCCTGCCGCTGGCGCACGAAGTGTTTGCCGATCGGGCCTATGAGGACGACGGCAATCTGGTGTCGCGCAAGAAGCCGGGCGCGGTGCTGCATGACCCCGATGAGATTGCCGAACGCGTGCTGCGGATGGCGCAGGACGGCGCCGTCGTCTCCGTCACGGGCAAGGTGATCAAGATGCGCACCGACACGGTGTGCATCCATGGCGATACCAAAGGCGCGGTCGAGATCGCGCGCGGCGTCCGCCGCAAGCTGGAAGCCAGCGGCATCACTGTCGCGCCCTTTGCCGGCACCTGACGCGTAGCTACGCCCCGATCAGGGCCAGCAGCTCGACGGTGAGCGCGCCGTCCGCGCTCCATTCATTCAGAATGGAGAAGTGGTGATGCCGCGGCAGGATGCTCAGAGTGATGGGCAATCCTGCCCGCGCAGCGACGTTGGAGTAGTCCAGCGACTGACGCTGCAGTTCGGGCAACTCGTCGCCGCCGACCACCAGCGACTGTGGCGCCGTGCCAAGGCGGGTGCGCCGGATCGGGCTCAATATCTCGATCTCCTGCCGGTCGAGGCGTAGCGCTTCGTCGAGATAGCACAGCGCAATCGGCTCGAGATCGAAGATGCCGCTGATGCACACCACGCCTCGAACCGCGGCATGCGCGCTCGCGACTGATGCCAGATGCCCGCCCGCGGACCAGCCGCTGACCACCAGCTTGCGCCGGTCGAAGCCGAAGCGCTCGGTGTCGGCGGCGAGCACATCGAGCGCCAGATCGACCTCGGCGACGATATCCGACAGCCGCGCCGTCGGTGCCAGCGTGTAACCGACCACGGCGACATCGATGCCGCGCGCGTTCGGCCCATCGGCGACGAAGGAGAACATCTCCTTCGAATTGCGCTGCCAATAGCCGCCGTGCAGAAACACCAGCAGCGGCGCGCCGGTTTCGCCGGAGGCAAAATAGTCGAGCGAAGTCCGTTCGCGCTCCGCATATGGGATATCGAGCCGTGCTCCGGGACCGGCGCGGCGGACAGCACTGCGCTGGCGCCAGCGTTCCAGCCATTGCGGGCTGTCGACCACTGCTGCGCTGTTATTGTAGGCGGCATCGAGAGCCGCTCGATCCATCCCGCGATAGACCGATCGCGACGCGTGGGGGGCTGCAACGTCCACGTCAGGAATCCGCCGTCGCTGCAACCTTGCGGCCTGCGCCGACATGGCTGGTCAGTTGCTGCGTGATGCTGCGCCGAAGCCGATTGAACTCGACCGACGCCACGTCGCGCGGCCGAGGCAACTCGATCTCGACGTCTTGGTCGATCCGGCCCGGCGACGAGCTCATCACCACAACCCGATCGGCGAGCAGAACCGCCTCCTCGACCGAATGGGTGACGAAGATCACGGTCAGCTTGGTGCTACGCCAGATCTCGATCAGCTCTTCCTGCAGAGCGGCGCGGGTCAGGGCGTCGAGCGCACCGAACGGCTCGTCCATCAACAGAATGTCGGCGTCGTTGGCGAGTACGCGGGCGATCGCCACGCGCTGCTTCATGCCGCCGGAGAGCTGATGCGGATAGCGGTCTGCGAATGCCGTCAGCCCGACCATCGCCATGAACCGATCGGTCAGTTTGTCGACTTCCTGCGCCGCGACGCGGCGATGGCTGGGGCCGAAGCCGATGTTCTGCCGGACCGTCAGCCACGGAAACAGCGCGTAGTCCTGAAACACCATGCCGCGGTCGGGGCCAGGTCCCCTCACCTCGCAGCCGTACACGCCGACTGAGCCCTGCGTCGCCTGCTCGAAGCCGGCGATGATCCGTAGCAACGTCGACTTGCCGCAGCCGGAGGCGCCAAGCAGGCAGATGAACTCGCCCTTGCGCACTGTCAGGTCAACGCTGCGCAGCGCTTCGACAGGGCCGTTCGAGGCCTGATAGATCTTATTGAGCCCGCTGACCTCCAGGATCACCGGCGGCGCGTCGCGATGGGTGGTTTGATCAAGCATGATGCTGCGGGCTCCAGCGCAGGAAGTAATTGCTGAGGGACACCAGGATGCGGTCCGACAGGAATCCGGTGATGCCGATGATGATCATCCCGGTGATGACCAGGTCGGTGCGCGACAGTGTGCGGCCATCCATGATCACGGCCCCGAGACCTTCCGGCACGCCGGTCATCTCGCCGACCACGATCAGGATCCAGGCGAACGACGCGCCGAGCCGGAGGCCGTTGAAGATGCTCGGCAGCGCCGCCGGCAGCACCACGGATCTGAACAGTTGCGGACCGCTGCAGCCGAGCATCCCGGCCGCCTCGAACAGCCGGACATCGACTGATTTCACGCCGAACACGGTGTTGAGCAGGATCGGATAGAACGCCCCGAGGAACACCAGGAACACCGCCGACTTCGGCCCCAGGCCGAAGAAAATCATCGACAGCGGCAGCCAGGCGGTGACCGGGATCGGCCGCAGCAGGGCGAGCGTCGGATCGAGCAGCGCACGCAGCAGCGGAATCCGGCCGATCATCAGCCCGAGCGGAATCCCGAGCAGCGCCGCCAGGAAGAAGCCGCCGTACACGCGCTGCACTGACTTCCAAAAATGGATCGGCAGGCTGCCGCTATAGGCGTCGTCGTAGATTCCGCCGAAGGCGAAATCCCACATCATGGTCGCGACGCCGGATGGCGGCGGAACCAGCCGCGTCCCGGTCCAACGCACCATCAAGTCCCATACCAGCAGCAGACCGACCGGCACGATCAGCGCAAGGGCGGCGGTGCGAAGCCTGGCTGTGAGTTTGGCGAACTGTCTGGTGCTGCTGCCGCGTGCATTGGCGGCAGCCTTGGTGATCGCGGGGCCACTCATGGCGGATGGGGAGACCGTACTTTCCAAGCTCATCTGTCGCTCACGACGCCGAGATGGCCTTGATGAAGCTTGGATCGATGAACGTCTTGTAGTCGGGGAGCTGCCGGATCTGCTTCTTGTCGAGCATCTGGGCGCCGTAATACTGCGCCTGCTTCAGAAACTGATCGTCGATGTTCCAGGTCAGCTCGACGTTCGGCGCCGCCTGCTCGATCGATGCCTTCTGCTGGCCGAGCTTCTGCATCGCCATCTCGACGAAGGCATCGCGGTTGCTCATCGCAAATTCGCTGGCCTTGCGATGCACCTTCAGCAGCGAGCGGATCAGTTCGGGGTCTTTCTCAATCAGCTCGCGCCGGGTGCTCAGCACCATGTTCAGCGAACCGGTCGGCGTTGAATACGGATACTCGACGATCTTGCCGACGCCGCTGGCGAGGCTGATACCTGCCGCCGGCTCGGCGCCCACATAGGCGTCGATGTCGCCGCGCGCCAACGCCGGGGCCATGTCGCTGAACGAAACGCGGACCGCCTGAATGTCCTTGATCGACATGCCCTCGGCAGCCAGCCGGTCGAGAATGACGACCTCCTGGGTCGAGCCCGGCCAGATCGCGACCTTCTTGCCCTTCAGGTCCTTGATGCTGGCGATGCCGGAGTCCTTGCCGGCCACCACCGCCATGCCACGATTGCAAGCCGCGCCGACCACCACCACGGGTTCGCCATTCGCGCCGCCGAGGGTTGCCGCGGCGAGACCAAAGATGCCGAAATCGACCGAGCCGGTGACCACGGCGTTCTTGCCATCGGTCGGGCTCTCGAACGGCACCACCACCACCTTGACGCCCGCCGGCACAAATTTCTCGTAGAAGTACGGCGTGATGCCGTGGATCAGCTTCAAGGTCCCGACCTTGATGACGCGATCCTCCGCAAGCGCTGTCAGGCTGGTGGCGGCAAGCGCTGTCGCGGTCACCGCAAGGCGGATGAAGTGGCGTCTGGTGCTGTTGTGCATGGCTTCCTCGCTGCTGATCCCGGCAAGCCACTGTAGGTGCGACGCAACAACATCAGAAATTTATTGTTTATATCGGTTTTATAAGCTGGCTTAATAGAACCATGCTCGCCCCACTCGACCTCCGCCTGCTGCAGACCTTCATCGTGCTGGTTCAGACCGGCAGCTTTTCCGAAACGTCCCGCCGATTGGGCCGGACCCAGCCGGCCGTCAGCCTGCAGCTCAACCGGCTGGAGGAAGCAACCGGGGCACCGCTGTTCACTAAGGTCGGCCGCAAGCTGGTGCTGACTAACCATGGTGAGCTCGTACTCGGCTATGCACGCACCATCATGGGCCTGCAGGACGAACTACGTGCCCGCCTCGCCGCACCGAAACTCGACGGCGTGGTCGTGCTGGGGATGCCCGATCTCTACGCCGCGTATCTGCTGCCGGGCATTCTGGCGGACTTCCGCAGCGCCTACCCCAATGTCGATGTCGAGCTGAAATGCGCGCTGTCGAGCAAGCTGATGGCGTCGGTCGAGCGCGCGGAGATTGATCTGGCGATCGTCACGGGGATGCCCGCGTTCAAGGTCGGCGAGTTGGTGGCACAGGAAGAACTGGTGTGGGTGGCGTCTGAGCGAAGCTCAGTACACCTCGAAAACCCAGTGCCGCTGGCGATGCTGCCGCCCGGCAACATCTTCCGCGATTTCGGGCTCGCGGCACTCGAAAGCATCGGCCGGATCTGGCGCCTGAGCTGCATTAGCGAGAGCATCAGCGGCATCCAGGCGGCGGTGTTCTCAGGGATTGCGGTCAGCGTCGTTGGCAAGAGCTCGGTGCTGCCGGGGATGCGCATGCTCGGCCGCGGTGATACGTTTCCGGCCCTGCCGAAAGTCGATTTGGTGCTCTACCGCTCGGCGCGGAGCTCCAATCCTGCGGCACAGGCGCTCGCCAGCGTGATCGTCCGGCATTTTGCAAATTCAGCGCTCGCTCCAGCGGCGCGGTTCGTGCGAACCCAGGCGGGCAGCGGCTCGCATGAGTAGTAAGCCCTCAAGCGATCACGGCAGCCGCAGATGCGGGGCGGCGATCACGATCGCGCCGATCAGGCCAAATGCTGCCCCGAGCATCAGGACGTGAATATCGATCGCGAACGCCGACCACGACCGAAGCCGCTGGGCTGTCGCGGACTGCAAATGAGGCTGTTGTCGCACCGGTCCGTCTCCTGGTTCCGCAGAGCAAGAAAGGCCTGGCCGTCGTCCTCCGCAAGACGGCCGCCGAAATAACAACGGGCCCGCTGCAGGGGTCCCGGAACTGGAAAAATCCGTCTCTCCCGAAACCTCGCCAAAGAGCATTCTTCTCGCCCAACGGAGTTCCGGCCCGCCTTGCCAGCGCCGCCGATCCGGTTTAGCTCCTCTCCACCCCAATCCAGGCAGTTCGACCATGCAGCAGGCCACCGCGCCCAAGATCAGTTTTGTTTCGCTGGGATGCCCCAAGGCCCTGGTCGATTCCGAGCGCATCATCACGCGGTTGCGCGCAGAGGGCTATGAGCTGGCGCGCAAGCACGACGGCGCTGACCTCGTGATCGTCAACACTTGCGGCTTTCTCGACAGCGCCAAGCAGGAATCGCTGGCGGCGATCGGCGAAGCGATGGCGGCCAACGGCAAGGTGATCGTCACCGGCTGCATGGGCGCAGAGCCGGAGCAGATCGAAGCCGCCTACCCCGGCGTGCTGTCGATCACCGGACCGCAGCAATATGAAAGCGTGCTCGAGGCGGTGCATCGGGCCCGGCCGGCGCTTCACAACCCGCATCTCGATCTGGTGCCGCCGCAGGGCGTGCGGCTGACGCCGCGGCACTACGCGTATTTGAAGATCTCCGAGGGCTGCAACAATCGCTGCAGCTTCTGCATCATCCCGAAGCTGCGCGGCGATCTCGCATCGCGCCCGGCCGGCGACGTGCTGCGCGAAGCCGAGAAGCTTGTGGCTGCCGGCGTCAAGGAGCTGCTGGTGATCTCGCAGGACACCTCGGCCTACGGCGTCGATGTGAAGTACGCAGAGAGCCCCTGGAAGGATCGCAGCGTCCGCGCCAAATTCCTCGATCTGGCCAGCGAGCTCGGCGAGCTCGGCGCCTGGGTGCGGCTGCACTACGTCTATCCGTATCCGCATGTCGACGAGGTGATCGGCTTGATGGCGGACGGCAAGGTGCTGCCCTATCTCGACATCCCGTTCCAGCACGCCTGCCCCGACGTGCTGAAGCTGATGAAGCGCCCGGCCGCGCAGGACAAGACCCTGGACCGGATCAAGCGCTGGCGCGAACAGTGCCCCGATCTGGCGCTACGCTCGACCTTCATCGTGGGCTTCCCTGGGGAGACTGAGCGCGACTTCGAATTCCTGCTCGAATGGCTGGACGAAGCCGAAATCGATCGTCTCGGCGCATTCAAATACGAGCCGGTCGCCGGCGCACCGTCGAACGCCCTGCCCGATCAGATCTCGGATGAGGTCAAGCAGGAGCGCTGGAACAGGCTGATGGCGCGGCAGCAGGCGATCTCTGCCCGCCGGCTGAAGCGCAAGGTCGGCACCCGTCAGCAGGTGATCATCGACGAGATCGGCCCGACCGTCGCCAAAGGCCGCTCCAAGGCCGACGCGCCGGATATCGATGGCGCGGTCTATCTGTCGAGCCGCCGCCCCTTGCGCGTCGGCGAAATTGTCACCGCCAAGATCGACCGCGCTGACGCGTACGACCTGCACGGCACCGTGGCGGGGTTCTAAGCAGCAACAGCTGCTCCACACACCGTCGCGACTACACACACCGAGGTCATCGCCCGGCTCGACCGGGCGACCCAGTATTCCAGAGAGCTGATTGCTCTACACCAGCGCTCTGCAATACTGGGCCCTCCGCTTTCGCGGAGGGTGACGGATAGTTGTGGGGTGACGTTGTGCGACCTTACGGCTTCAGAATCGAAGCACCGGTCGTCACACGCCCTTCCAGATCGACATGCGCCTTGGCGGCGTCTTTGAGCGCGTAGGCGTGGTTGATCGGGACATGCAGCTTGCCTTCGATCACGGCCGAGAACAGCGTGTCGGCGCCCTCGATCAGCTCCTTCCGCGTGCCGATATAGTCGTTCAGCTTCGGACGGGTCGCGAACAAAGAGCCGTGGTTGTTGAGCTCGGTGAGCGGGAATGGCGGCACCGGGCCTGAGGCGTTGCCGAACGACACGAACAGCCCGCGCGGCTTGATGCACTTGAGCGAGCCGGGGAATGTCGCCTTGCCGACGCCGTCATAGACCACGTCGCACAGCTCATTGCGGCTGATCTGCTTGACCCGCGCCACCCAGTCTTCTTCGTTGTAGAGGATGACGTGATCGCAGCCATTGGCCAGCGCCAGATCGGCCTTGGCCTTGGAGCCGACGGTGCCGATGACATGTGCGCCGAGCGCGCGCGCCCATTGGCACGCGAGCAGACCGATGCCGCCGGCGGCAGCGTGGATCAACACCCGGTGGCCGGGCTCGACCTTGAAGGTCTTGTGCAGCAGGTACCACACCGTCAGGCCCTTGAGCATCAGCACGGCGCCCTGCTCGTAGGTGATGTGGTCGGGCAGCTTCACCAGCTTGGCGGCTTCGATGTTGCGCTCGGTGGCATAGCCCCCGAGATTCGCGTAGTACGCGACGCGGTCGCCGGGATGGAAATTGGTGACATGCGGGCCGACCGAGACGACCTCACCGGCCGCCTCGTTGCCGATCACGAACGGCAGCGATGGCGCTTTGTAGAGTCCGGTGCGGAAATACACATCGATGAAGTTGAGGCCGACCGCGTGCTGGCGGATGCGGACCTCGCCCTCGCCCGGCGGCGGCAGCTCGACGTCCTCGTAGACCAGAACCTCCGGTCCACCCACCTGATGCACCCGCACCGCCTTCGCCATTATCGTCCCCTCAGGTCTATTGTCAGCGTCACGGAATGCCATCGCCCCGGCCTTGTCAACCGGCGGCGATGCGGCGGCGCACGGCGTCAACGCGGCTTGGCGCGGTTACGCTTGGCAAGCACGTTGAAGAACTCCACCGCGGCCGAAAACAGGATGGCGAAGTAGATGTAGCCGCGCGGGATGTGGAACGCGAAACCATCGGCCACCAGCGCCACGCCGATCAGCACCAGGAATGCCAGCGCCAGCATCTTGGTGGTCGGGTGCTCGGAGACGAATCGCGCCACCGGGCCGGACGAGACGTACATCACCGCCATCGCGATCAGCACCGCCGCGACCATGATCTCGATGTCCTGGGCCATGCCGATCGCGGTGATGATCGAGTCGATCGAGAACACCAGATCGACCACCACGATCTGCACGATCACCCAGAAGAACGCCCGATCGGCGGTCGAGGCTTGGGCCTCGCCGTCCTTGGCCTCGACCTCGGCATGAATCTCGTGGGTCGCCTTGGCGATCAGAAACAGGCCGCCGAGGATCAGGATGATGTCGCGCCAGGAGAACGCCCTGTCGGCGATGCTGAACACCGGCGCCGTCAGCCCGATCAGCCACACCAGCACGCTGAGCAGCATGAGCCGAAACAGCAGCGCCAGGCCGAGGCCGATCTGGCGCGCGCGGGTCGCCCGTGGCTCGGGGATACGGGACACCAGCACGGACAGGAAGATGACGTTGTCGATGCCGAGGACAATTTCGAGCGCCGTCAGGGTGAGCAGCGCGGCCCAGGCTTCGGGACTGGACAACAATTCGATCATCGGGGGGCTCGTCGGAATAAGCGGATGACACTATCGGCAAGGCAGACATAGAGGGCGACCGCGCACAGCACGATGGTAACCGGCAGCGGGACTTCGAAGTCGCGGACAATTGCATAGGCAGCGAGCACCGCCCACAGCGCGATCAGCGCCAGCGTCAAGGCGCGCAACCGCGCAACACGCACCGGATGCACGACGCGAAACGGCACGAAGGTGAGCACGATCAAGGCTGCTATTCCCAGGCTGCCGACGATCGCCGGCGGGTGCAGCAAGAACAGATAGAACGCTGCTGCGTTCCACAGCGCCGGAAAGCCGCGGAAGTGATTATCGTCGGTCTTCATCCGTCGGTCCGCGAAGTACATCGCCGAACTGATCACGATGCCGATGCCGAGCAGCGGCGCTGCGATCGGCAATAGCAGACCACTCGCGGTGATCGCATAGGCCGGCACGAACACGTAGGTGACGAAATCGACCACCAGATCGAGCACATCGCCCGACCATTGCGGCTGCAACCTTGCGACGTCCAGGCGCCGCGCCAGCGGGCCGTCGATCGCGTCGATCAGCAACGCCAACCCGAGCCAAGCGAACATCCCGGCCCAATGCTGGCGGACAGCTTCCAGCATCGCGAGCAATGCGATCGCCGCCCCCGCGGCCGTAAACAGGTGCACGCCGAGCGCGGCGGCGCGGCGTGTGCCCGATCCGGGCGGCAATGGCGATGGGTCCAGCTGGGTCATCGGGCCTCGTGCATATCAGGTTGAGTACCGGTCTGCACAATCAGTTGCGGCGTTCGGTCGCGCAAACGGCCGGAAACGTTAATGTTTCGCGGCGGACTTGAAATCGTCGCTGACGAGAGCAATTGTCCGTGCCATGACCCAGAGCCTGATCGAGCCTAACAGCTACGACGCCATCATTGTCGGCGGCGGTCCCGCCGGCCTCACCGCCGCCATCGCGCTTGCCGAGACCGGCGCTGCTACCGCACTGATCGCGCGGCTGGTGCCCTACGGCGATAATCGCACCACGGCCCTCCTTGGCGATTCGATCGACATTCTCGACCGACTCGACGTCTGGCGCCGCTGCTCGAGCAAGGCCGCCGCGCTGCGGTCGATGCGGCTGGTGGACGATACCGGCCGGCTGATCCGGGCCCCCGAAGTGAAGTTCGCGTCCGATGAAATCGGCATGGACGCGTTCGGCTACAACATTGAGAACCGTGCCCTGCTGGTCGGCCTCGAAGAACGCGCGGCCGAGCTGTCGAACCTGCAGCGTTTCGACGATGAAGCTGAATCGGTCGTGCCGGGCGACGACGAAGTGATCGTTCGGATCCGCGGCGGCCGAGCCATCTCGGCCAAGCTGGTGGTCGGCGCCGATGGCCGCCAGTCGCAGTGCCGCGAGGCCGCCGGCATCAAGGTGAGCAGCCGCGCCCTGCACCAGTCGGCACTAACCTTCAACGTCAAGACCACCCGCTCCCACGACAACGTCTCCACCGAGTTTCACACCAAGGAAGGCCCGTGCGTATTCGTGCCGCTGCCGGGCCGTCGGATGAGCATTGTCTGGGTCGCCTCACCGAAGGAGGCGCAACGGCTGATGGCGCTGTCCGACGACGAATTGTCGGCTGCGGCGGAGAAGCAGTCACAGTCGATCTACGGCAAAATGACCGTTGAGCCCGGCCGCAATCTGTTTCCGCTGGCGATCGAGAAACCGGCCGCTTACGCGCAGCATCGCATCGCGTTGGTTGGTGAGGCCGCTCACGTCGTACCCCCGATCGGGGCGCAAGGGTTGAATATGGGGCTACGGGATGCCGGCGACCTTGCCGAGATCGTGCGCGACGCGCTGGCGAACGGCACGGATATCGGCTCGGACGCCGTGATGGCGCGCTATGGCCGCAGCCGCGGCCCCGACATCGCCAGCCGCACCGCCGCGATCGACATCGCCAACCGCACCCTGCTCAGCGATCTCTTACCCGCGCAGATGCTGCGCGCGGCGGGGATGCATCTGATCAGTTCGGTTGCCCCGATCCGCCGGTTCGCGATGCGCGAGGGGCTGTCGCCGTTCTGGCGCTCGATCTGAGCACGGCTAGCCCGGGAACGGGATCTGCCCGGTCCGGATCAGCCACATCACGGTGGTGAGCGTCACCACCGACATGAAGGTGCCGATCAGCACCGCGACCGACGCTGGTTCGACCCAGGTATTGTATTGCCGGGCGATCACGAACACGTTCAGCGCTGGCGGCAGTGACGCCATCAGCACCGCAGTCGCCGCCCATTCGGGCGAAAACGGCCCGAACGCCAAGATCAGACAAAACACGATCACCGGGTGCAGCAGCAGCTTCACCGCCACCAGGCTTGGGATCTCCCACGGCACCCGGCCGAATGGCCGCAGCGCCACAGTAACGCCGAGCGTGAACAGCGCCACCGGCGCCGCAGCGTTCTGCAAGAACCCCAGCATCTTATCGACCGCGACCGGCAACTCGATGTGGAACGCCGCCGCCGCCGCTCCGCAATAGGCGGCAACGATCAGCGGGTGGAACAGGATCTCCCGCAGCACCGCGATGATGGTCGGGATCAAGGGACGTTTATCGGCGGCGGTGAGCGCCATGCCGAGCGGCACGATCGAAAACAGAAAGATCGTGTCGAAGCAGAAGATCAGGGCGGTCGGCGCGGCTGCCTGTGTGCCGAGCACCGACAACGCCAGCCCCGGCCCCATATAGCCGATATTGCCGTAGCCGCCCGACAGCGCCGCCATCGTCGCTTCCCGCATCGACAGCTTGCCGATCAGCCGGCCGAGCAGCCCTGACAGGAAGAAGGCGATCGCGGTCGCCAGCGTGGTCGCCAGCACGAACGGCAGGTTGTTCAGTTCCTCGAACGGCGTCTTCGACATGATCCGGAAGAACAGCGCCGGCAGCGAGACGAAGACGAGGAAGAAATTCATCCAAACCAGGCCCTGTTCGGGCAACTTCTTCCAGCGTCCGCAGGCGAAGCCGACGAAGATCAGGCCGAAATACGGCAGAGCAAGATTGAGAATATCGATCATGAAAATGCGGCAGTGAGGGGTTGGAACCGAGCGGTATCAGGGAAACCCCGGGTGAACCACCGCGGAGCAGAGTCGCCGGTTTACCACTAGCGTCCGCCGCCAAGCTGGTCTATCCGACTCCCATGATCAAAACGCGAACCGCTAAATTTCAGATCGGTCAGATCGTCCGCCACCGGATCTTCTCGTTCCGCGGGGTGGTGTTCGACATCGATCCGGAATTCGCCAACACCGAGGAATGGTGGCTGGCAATTCCCGAAGAGGTGCGGCCGAGCAAGGACCAGCCGTTCTACCACCTGCTGGCGGAGAACGCGGAGTCGGAATACGTCGCCTACGTGTCGGAGCAGAATCTGCTGCCCGACGATTCCGGCGAGCCGATCCGGCATTCCCAGGTCGCCGAGATCTTCATCAAGGACAAGTCCGGCGGCTACCGGCCGCGCAATCCGTCGCTGAACTAATCGGGGACGCCGCGGATCGACGTATCGACCCGCCCAGCTGGGACGGATTGCCGGAACGCGCCGTCTCACGCGAAAGCACAAAAGCGCAGAGAGCCACATCCCTGCTAGGCTGTCGTGGGAAGGAGCTCTCATGACGCTGACGCCGGAGCTTTTGCGCCAGACCCTTACGACTGTGCTGAGCTTGGCGAAACGGGAGGGCGGCTTCGACTACCGCCTGATCGGCACCGCCGCGGACCTGCTGCGCGGAGTGCCGATCGAGCCCTGCGACGTCGACTTTCTCATGCCCACACGCAGCGATGTCGACACTTTCGCGCGGGCGCTTGCCGCCTACCGATGCCTGAGCCCGCCGACCTGGATGCCCTGTTGCATGCAGTATTACGCGGCGTTCGAGGTGGGCGGCGTTCAGGTCGATGCCAGCACTGTCGAGTCTCCGTCGCAGTCCGCTTTCATCGAGGCCTTCGGCAGCGGCCCCTGGACGCACTTTTCCGAGATCGTCGTGGGCAACACGCGCGTTGCGGTGGTGGCGCCCGAACTGCGGCTGGCGACCGAACTCTGCCGTGATCGAAAGGATCGCGCCGAAATCATCGCCCGCTGGATGCGCGATCACGGCTGTGACGCGCCGCTGCTGAAGAACGCCATGGAGGCACGCGGCATCGACGCGGCAACCCAGTTGTCCGTGATGGCAACCGTCACCGGCTGACCGCAGCAGCGCAGGCGAGTACGCAGAAAACAGAAAGGGCGCCACCGGGGCGCCCTTTGCATTTTGCGATTGCAGTCGCGTGTTACTTGGCGGCCGGGTTGGCGCCGGCCGGAGCCTGAGCTTCCAGCTTCTTGCGCTGCTCTTCGGCGCGCTTCTGCAGCTCTTCCTGCAGCTTCTTCTGGGTCTCTTCGAACTGCTTCGGATCGGTCGGAGGGCCGTCATAGGCCTTGGCGAACTCGGCCAGCGGCAGCGGCAGCGTCAGCGGCGCGCCGTTGGAATTGATCGCCTGCACGATCAGGTTCTGGCCCTTCTTGAGCTGATTGATCAGATCCGGCGTCGCTTCATAGTCCGACATACAGCCGTTGGCGAAGCAGATCACATACGGGCTCTGCTGCGGCGCGTTGCTGTCGACGATGATGCGGGTGCCGTGCACGAGCTGCATGCCGAGCGGCAGGGTCACGCGCAGGATCTTCTTCGGCTCGCCTTCCGGCTCGATGATCACGGCGGCGATCACCGGCTGACCGGATTCGATACGGCCGTCCTTGCCGGTGAAGCACACCTGCTTGGCGTTGGCGTCCTGCCCCTTGAGGCAGAACTTGGTCCAGGGCGCGTAGATCAGCTGCACCTGTTGCTGCTCAGGCTGTCCCTGGGCGGGAGCCTGCTGCGCCGGCGCCGGGGCTGCCTTCGGCGCCGCCTTGGGGGCTGCCTTCGGAGCAGCCGGCTGCTGGGCCTGCGCGGCCGGAGCGATGGTCAACGCCGCGAACGCGGTCGCCGCCAGCAGGACGAAGGCCCGCCCGCGCGGCCCGGCCGACGCGACCAAGTTGCAAGACTTCATTCGGAAAACCCTTTCTGAAACGGTCGCGCACCCCAACCTGCGACGCTGGAGCTGACAGCGGTCCGTTTGGCCGCTGTCTCGGTGCCAATTGAGGCGGTTACGTGACGAGCCGGTGGGCATCATCGACTGCCCGCCTTCAATACATTGGCGAACGCAAAGATCAATGGCAACAATCCCCCGGCACCGGTTTCCAGGCGCTAATGTGGTAAAAATCCCGGCGTGGGACGCGTCGAATCAGAACACCGCTTCATCCGCCGAATCAAGGCCCTCGCCGTCGCGTTCGCGATCGGCACCGGATGCCTGACCGGCGTCACGACGGCAGGCGCCGAGCCGGCCGGCACTCCCGCACCTGCGATCGTCAGCCATGCGATCGCGATGCACGGCAAGCCCGCGCAGCCAGCCGACTTTACCGCGATGCCCTACGTCAACCCGGACGCCCCCAAGGGTGGCCGGATGATCGCCAGCGTCGTCGGCGCGTTCGACAGTCTCAACCCGCTGATCGTCAAAGGAATCGCCGTCCAGCAGATGCGCGGTTATGTGATCGAGAGTCTGCTGGCGCGCGGCCACGACGAGCCGTTCACCTTGTACGGCCTGCTCGCGCGCTCGGTCGAAACCGACGACATTCGCAGCTACGTCACATTTCGGATCGATCCGCGCGCCCGGTTTTCCGACGGCAAGCCGGTCACCGCCGAGGACGTGCTGTTCTCCTGGAAGCTACTCCGCGACAAGGGCCGGCCGAACCTCCGCCTGTACTACGGCAAGGTCGCCAGTGCCGAGGCGCTCGATCCCCTCACCGTCCGGTTCGATTTCGGCGGCGCACCGGACCGCGAACTGCCGCTGATCCTCGGCCTGATGCCGGTGCTGCCCCGCCATGCGGTCGATCCCGACAGCTTCGAAGAAACCTCCCTCAAACCGCCGCTCGGTTCGGGCCCCTACCGTGTCACCAATGTTCAGGCCGGTACCAGCGTCACCCTGACGCGCGACCAAAACTATTGGGGCCGCGACCTGCCGATCAACCGCGGCCTGTGGAACTTCGACGAAGTGCGGATCGATTACTTCCGCGAGTCCAATGCGCAGTTCGAGGCGTTCAAGCGCGGGCTCTATGACTTCCGCGTCGAGACCGATCCGCTGCGTTGGAGCGAAGGCTATGACTTCCCCGCCGCACGGCATGGCGACGTGATCCGCGACGCGATCAAGCCGGGCACGCCGGAGCCGACCGACACGCTGGTGTTCAACACCCGCCGTCCGGTGTTCGCCGATGTTCGGGTCCGCGAGGCGCTGCTCAACCTGTTCGACTTCGAGTGGATCAATCGCAACTACTTCTTTGGCCTCTACACCCGCACCGCGGGGTTCTTCGGCGGCTCGGAACTGTCGGCCTATGGCCGCGCGGCCGATGACGGCGAACGCAAGCTGCTCCAGCCATATCTGCCGCGGCTCCGCGCCGACATCCTGGACGGCAGTTTCCGGCTGCCGCAGAGCGACGGTTCGGGCCGCGACCGCGCCGGCCTGCGCCGGGCGCTCGATCTGCTGGAGCAGGCCGGCTACCAGCTCGACGGCACCGTGCTGCGCAAGCGCGACACCCGCCAGCCCCTCACCTTCGAGCTTTTGGTGACGACGCGGGAGCAGGAGCGGATCGCATTGGCGTTCGCCCGCGACCTCAAGCGCGCCGGCATCACCGTGTCGGTCCGCACCGTGGATGCCGTGCAGTTCGATCAGCGCCGCCTCGCCTACGACTTCGACATGATCCCAAACCGCTGGGACCAGTCACTGTCGCCCGGCAACGAGCAATCCTTCTATTGGGGGAGCGACGCCGCCGACACGCCGGGCACCCGCAACTACATGGGCGCCAAGGATCCGGCGATCGACGCGATGATTGCGGCGCTGCTAAGCGCTCGCGGCCGCGCGGATTTCGTCGACGCCGTGCGCGCGCTCGATCGCGTGCTGATCTCGGGGTTCTACGTGGTCCCTGTGTACAGCGTGCGTGAGCAATGGATCGCGCGCTGGAATCGTTTAGAACGTCCGAAGGCCACTGCCCTGACGGGTTATCTTCCCGAAACATGGTGGTATCGGCCGCCGCCGCAGCAACCGCCGCAGAGGTGATCCAGTGAGCCCGCCCAACACCTCGCCGACGCTCGACGGACTGTTTCGCCGCACCCTCGCCCGTCAGCCGGATGCGATCGCGCTGATCGATCCGCCGGACAAGCAGCGCATCACCGGGCAGCCGCCGCGGCGCATGACCTATGCCGAGGCTGACCGCGCGATCTCGGCGCTAGCCGCGCATTTCGTCACCGCCGGTCTGCCGAGCAATTCGGTGATCGCGGTGCAACTGCCGAACACCATCGAATTCGCGCTGACGGTGCTGGCGGCGCATCGCGCCGGCCTCGTCGTCGCGTTGCTGCCGCAGCTCTGGCGCCATGCCGATCTCACCGCCGCGCTGAACCGCACCGGTGCGCGGGCGATCGTGTCGACGCGCTGGATCGACGGCGTCAGCCACTCCGATCTGGCCATGAACGCCGCGGCGGAGGCGTTCTCGATCCGCCATGTCTGCGGCTTCGGCGATGACCTGCCCGAGGGCATGGCCTCGCTCGATGCCGCGATGGAAGACCCCACCGCATTGCCGCCGGCGCCGGGGCCGCAGGAGGCCCGCCGCGCCGCGGTGATCTCGTTCGATACCACCGGCGACGGCGTCCGGGCGATCCCGCGCAGCCATCTGCATCTGATCGCTGGCGGCCTGGTTGTGTTCCTGGAAAGCGCGATCCCGCAGGGGGCGGTGATGCTGTCGGCGCAGACGCCGGCGACGTTCGCCGGGCTGGCTTCATCGATGGTGACGTGGCTGCTCAGCGGCGGCACGCTGGCCCTGCACCACCCGTTCGATGACGCGGTACTGGAGCGGCAGATCGTCGACCTCGGCTGTCAGGCCCTGGTCGCACCGGCACCGCTTGCGCTCCGCCTCGGCGAAGCCGGACTGACAGCGCAGGCGCCGTCGCTGCGCAGCGTGGTGGGCCTCTGGCGCGCCCCCGAGCAGGTCGCTTCCAGTCCAAACTGGATCGGCGCGCCGGCCCACTTCACCGACATCTATCTGTTCGGCGAAGCCGGATTGTTCGGCGCGCAGCGCACGGCGGAAGGTACTCCGGCTGCGATCATGCCGGGGCCGCACACTGCACCCCGCGATCATGCCGGCGGTTCGACTGCGGGCGAAATCCTGATCACGCCGAAAGGCACGCTCGGGCTGCGCGGCCCGATGGTGACACTCGCCGCCTATGCGCCGCTGCCGCCGCTCAACAGTTCGATCCCGATGGCGCCGCCGCCGGACTATGTCGACACCGGCTACGCGGCCCGGCTCGACCGTGCCACCGGCGCGATCTGCATCACCGCTCCACCTGCCGGGGTGATGGCGGTCGGCGGCTATCGCTTCCTCGCTCAGGACCTGCAGGAATGGGCGAAGCGGCTCGGCCAGGGCGCGCTGCTCACGGCGCTGCCGGACCGGCTCAGCGGCTATCGGCTCGCGGGCCGCGCACAGGACAATTCCAGAGCTCGTGAAGCACTTGCAGAACTCGGCCTAAACCCTTTGATGGTCGAGGCCTTCCGCGACGCTCCGAAGGTCGATGAAAACCGCGCATCGACGTTGACGCCGCATTAACAGCGACGGCTTACGGTTTCCGCCTCGACCGCGGGAGCCGTTCTTGGAATGTCGTACCACGCGCCTATCCTCGTCGTAACCGACGATGAAAGCTCGCCGACCCTCGCAGCACTGACGGACGCCAAACTGTTTCCAGTGCTCGCTTCTGCATGGCCGGAAGCTGGCGAAGCGGTCGGCCGGCTGCGCCCGTCGGCTGTGGTCGCAGATGGCGGACCGCCCGCCGGCTCCCTCGAGACACTCGCCCGCCAGATCGGCTTGCTGCAGCCCTACGTGCCGCTGATCGCGATCGGGACCGATGGCGGCCTGCCCGACAACGTCATGCCGTTCAGCGCCGATCCGCGCGAGCTGATCCATCTGGCGCCGCGGCTGCGGGCCGCGCTGCGGGTGCGGACACTGCACGCCACGGCGATGCGGCGCCTGACCGATCCGAGTGGCCTCACCGAACTGTCCGACCATGATCCGCTGCAGGACGCGACCGTACTGCTGATCGGCCGCGGCGCCGCCTATCCGGCGCTGTCGGTCGCGCTCGGCGAACGCGTCGGGGTGGTCGGCGCGCTGTCGATCGAAGCCGCCGCCAAGCATCTCAACGCCCGCGATCTCGACGGCATCGTGCTGGCCGAAGGCTTCAGCCCGCGTGTGGTCGATGCCTTTCTCACCGTGCTGTCGGAAGATACCCGGTTCCGGCATCTGCCGATCGTGGTCGGCGTTCCGGCGCCGCACAGCAGCTTCGAGCTGCCCAATCTCGAATTCGTCGATGGCGATCCGGCACGGATCGTCGGCGCCGCGTTGCCGCTGGTGCGCCAGCACGCCTTCGAGGCCCGGCTCACCCGCACGCTGGCTTCGCTCGACGCCGGCGGCCTGCTCGATCCCCGCACCGGCCTTCTCACCGAGGCGGCGTTCGAGCGTGATTTTGCCACCGCCGTGTATCAGGCGCAGACTCGCGGCGAAGGCCTGTCGGTCGCGCGCTTCGTCCTGCACCGCGCCGATCGCCGAGCGGTGAACGACGCCGCACGGATCGTCAGCCGACTGATGCGCAAGATGGATTTCGGCACGCTGCAGACCGACGGCACGCTGCTGGTGGTGTTTGCGGCGACTGACCTGCGCAACGCCCAGGCGATCGCGCGGCGGCTCAGCAGCGTGATCAAGCAGACCGCTCACAGCGCCCGGCGCGAGGCTCGGATCGATCCCGACGTCAGTGTCGCAACCCTGATGCCCGACGAATCCGCCCGCGCCATCCTGACCCGCGTCGTCCAGCAGGACCGCCGCCGCGCGGCGTCGTAGGCGTCCAGCCAAGACGATCCCCGTCATTGCGAGCGCAGCGAAGCAATCCACAGGCCGGTGTACGGAGCTTTTGGATTGCTTCGGCGCTGCGCGCCTCGCAATGACGCGGCGGCGAAAGATCACGCCGCCTTGCGGTTCTCGGCGAGGTCGGCGAGCTGCTTGAGGATATCGGTCGTCCCCATCAGCCGTTCTTCGGGCGTCTCCCAGACTTGGAAGAACACCACCTTCATGTCGGGCCGCACCTTGGCGGCTTCGCCGTGGCGCTTGATGAAGAACACCAGCTTGTCCGGCTGCGCGAAGGCGTTGTCGCGGAAGCTGATGACGACGCCCTTCGGACCGGCGTCGACCTTCTCGACATTGGCGCGGCGGCAATACGCCTTGATCGCCGCCACCTTGAACAGATAGCGCACCTCGTCCGGCAGCGGACCGAACCGGTCGCGCAGCTCGGCGGCAAAGTTCTCGATCTCCTCGTCGGTGTCGAGATCGGCGAGCCGGCGATACAGCGACAGCCGCACCGCCAGATCGGCGACGAACTCCTCCGGGATCAGCACCGGCATGCCAATGGTGATCTGCGGCGACCAGCGGTCGGCGACCGGCTCGTCGACGATGCCGGCCTTGAGGTTGGTGATCGCCTCCTCCAGCATCTGCTGATACAGCTCGAAGCCGACTTCCTTGATGTGGCCGGACTGTTCCTCGCCGAGCAGATTGCCGGCGCCGCGGATGTCGAGGTCGTGCGAGGCGAGCTGGAAGCCGGCGCCGAGCGTTTCCAGCGATTGCAGCACCTTGAGCCGGCGCTCCGCCTGCGCGGTGATGTTGTGCTGCGGCAGCGTGAACAGCGCGTAGGCGCGTAGCTTCGACCGGCCGACGCGGCCGCGGAGCTGATACAATTGCGCCAAGCCAAACATGTCGGCGCGATGCACGATCAGCGTGTTCGCGTTCGGAATGTCGAGACCGGATTCGACGATCGTGGTCGACAGCAGGATGTCGAACTTGCCGTCGTAGAACGCCGACATGATGTCCTCGATCACCGCCGGCGGCATCTGGCCGTGCGCGACCGCGACCTTCATCTCCGGCACGTGCTTGTCGAGGAAGTCCTTCACCTCGGCGAGATCGTCGATCCGCGGCACGACGTAGAAAGCCTGACCGCCGCGATAGCGCTCGCGCAGCAGCGCCTCGCGGATCATCAACGGATCATGCGGCGCCACGAAGGTTCGCACCGCGAGGCGGTCGACCGGCGGCGAAGCAATAATCGACAGGTCGCGCACGCCGGTCATCGCGAGCTGCAGCGTGCGCGGGATCGGCGTCGCGCTCAGCGTCAGCACGTGAACCTCGGAGCGAAGCTGCTTCAGCTTCTCCTTATGGGTCACGCCGAAGTGCTGCTCCTCGTCAACGATGACGAGGCCGAGATCCTTGAACTTGATCGACTTGCCGAGCAGCGCATGGGTGCCGACGACGATGTCGAGCGCGCCGTCGGCGATGCCCTTCTTGACCTGCGACAGCTCCTTGGTCGAAACCAGCCGCGAGGCTTGGCCGACATTCACCGGGAAGCCACGGAAGCGTTCGGTGAAGGTCTTGGCGTGCTGGCGCGCCAGTAGCGTGGTCGGGACCACGACCGCAACCTGCTTGCCGTCGAGCGCCACCGCGAACGCCGCGCGCAGCGCCACCTCGGTCTTGCCGAAACCGACGTCGCCGCAGACCAGGCGGTCCATCGGCGTGCCCTTCTCCAGATCGCCGAGTGCCGCGTTGATCGCGGCGAGCTGGTCCTCGGTTTCGTCGTAGGGGAAGCGCGCACAGAATTCGTCGTAAAGCTGCGGCTGGATCGGCAGCTTCGGCGCCTCGCGCAAGTGCCGTTCGGCCGCGACCTTGATCAGTTCGCCGGCGATCTGCCGGATACGGTTCTTCAGCTTGGCCTTGCGCGCCTGCCAGCCGGAGCCGCCGAGCTTGTCGAGTTCGACCGTGGTGCCGTCGGAGCCGTAGCGCGACAGCAGTTCGATGTTCTCGACCGGCAGGAACAGCTTGGTGTCATTGGCGTAGTGAAGTTCGACGCAATCGTGCGGCGCGCCGCCGACTTCGAGCGTCTGCAGGCCGACGAACCGGCCGATGCCGTGCTCGACATGTACCACGATGTCGCCGGTCGACAGGCTGGTGACTTCGGAGATGAAGTTGTCGAGCTTCTTGCTGGCCTTGCGCTGCCGCACCAGGCGGTCGCCGAGCACATCCTGCTCGGTGATCACCGCAAAGGCGTCGGTCTCGAAGCCGGACTCCAGGCCGACCACCGCCAGCATGGTTTCGTTGCGCGGCGTCGCCTGCACGGTGCGCCAGGAATTGACGCTGGTGAGCGCGACCAGCTTGTGGTCCTTCAGCATGCTCGCCATGCGGTCGCGCGAGCCTTCGCTCCACAGCGCGATTACCACCTTCTTGCGCGCAGCCTGCAGCGCATAGACGTGCGCCACCAGCGTCTCGAACACGTTGACGTTGGCGTCCGCGCGCTCCGGCGCGAAGTTGCGGCCGGCACGGGCACCGGCATCGATCACGTCGCTGGTGTCGTCCGGCAGCGCGAACGGCGTCAGCCGCGCCAGGGCAACGCCTTCGAGCCGCGCGGTCCACTCGCTGTCGGTGAGATACAGCCGATCCGGCGGCAGCGGCTTATAGATCGCGCCGGAGCCGGGCTGCTCCATCGCTTCGCGCCGGGCGTCGTAGTAGTCGGCAATCTGCCTGAAGCGCTCGCGCGCGGCGTCTTCGCTCTGCGGCTCGATCGCGACCGGCGTTCCCTTCAGGTAATCGAACAGCGTGTCCATCCGCTCCTGGAACAGCGGCAGCCAGTGCTCCATGCCGGGATGGCGGCGGCCTTCGCTGACCGCGGCGTACAGCTGGTCGTCCGGATGCGGCGCGCCGAACGCGGCAACGTAGCCCATGCGGAAGCGGCGGATGGTCTCGGTGACGAGCTGGAATTCCGACACCGGCACCAGGTCCAGGCCGCGCATGGTGTGCAGCGTGCGCTGGGTCTCGGCGTCGAAGGTGCGGATCGATTCGAGCTGGTCGCCGAAGAAGTCGAACCGCACCGGCTGGTCGAGGCCGGCCGGAAACAGATCGAGGATGCCGCCGCGGACCGCGTATTCGCCGGCTTCGCGCACCGTGGAGGCGCGGCTGTAGCCATTGTGTTCGAGCCAGGCGACGATCGAATCCATCGGCACGACGTTGCCGGGCGCCACCGACAGCGCCTGCGCGGCGATGATCTCGCGCACCGGTACCCGCTGCACGGCGGCGTTGACCGTGGTCAGCACGATCAGCGGCTTGTCGCTGCCGGTCAGGCGCGACAGCTTCGCCAGCGTGGTGACGCGCTGCGCCAGGATGCCGGCATGCGGCGAAACCCGGTCATAAGGCTGACAGTCCCAGGCCGGAAACTGCAGCACTTCCAGATCGGGCGCGAAGAACTCCAGGCTGCGCGCCAGCTGCTGCATCCGCGGACCATCGCGGCAGATCACCGTCAGGCTGACAGCGGGCGCCTTCGGCTTGGCCGCGACCGCGCGGGCCAGATCGGCGATGATCAGCCCCTCGGCGCCTTCGGCGACGTTGGCGAAGGTCAACGCCTTGCCGGGCGTAAGCTGTTCCGCCGGCGACCTGCTCGGAGTCTTCATACGGCGCCGTCCTGATGGCCGTAGGTCTTGATCCGTTCGAACAGCCCGCCCTTGAACTCGGCCGGCAGCGTGTCGCCGCCGGCGACCGCGGCGTACAGATCGTGGTCGTTGACCTCGATCAGCCGTTCGAGCTCGTCGAGCTCGGCCTCCGACAGCGTACCGATCTCGGCGTCGGCGAACTGGCCGAGAATCAGATCCATCTCGCGTGTGCCGCGATGCCAGCAGCGGAACAGAAGCCGCTTGCGGCGGTCGTCGAGCCCGCCGCTCGACCGTGTGGTGCCCGTCATGTCGAAATCCACCTCAACGCCAAAAGCCCGGACGTGCCGGGCGGCCCTGATATAGCGACCGGGATCGACGCTGTCAGCCCGCACTGGCGCATTGCAATCGGCCGCAAATGCAGCCAACCCTGCGGGCAACCGCCCATCCACCCGCTTGGTTCGATGCGCCCTGCTCTGCTCAATCCGCTGTTCGCCCCGGTCACCAGCCTGACCGGCGTCGGACCGAAACAGGACAAGCTGTTCCGCTATCTGCTGGATCGCGACGATACCCCGCGACTGGCCGATCTGCTGCTGCATCTGCCGAGCAGCGTGATCGACCGGCGGGCCCGGCCGAAGATTCGCGACGCCGTGCCGGGAACGGTGGTGACGCTGGAGGTGACGGTCGATCGCCACCGTGCGCCGCCGCCGGGCCGCTCCCGCGCGCCGTATCTGGTCTATGCCAGCGACGACACCGGCGACGTGGTGCTGACGTTCTTCCGCGCCAAGCCGGACTATGTGCAGAAGCTGCTGCCGGTCGGCGCCAAGCGCTACGTCTCCGGCACCGGCCAGCTCTACGACGGCACGCTGCAGATCGTGCACCCGGACCGTGTCGTCGACGAAGAGGCCTTCGCCAAGCTGCCGCAGATCGATCCGGTGTATCCGCTGACCGAGGGGCTGGCGATCGGATCACTGCGCCGGGCGGTGGCGCAGGCGCTGACCAAGCTGCCGGCGCTGCCGGAATGGATCAGCCCCGAGGTGCTGCGGCGCTGCCGGTTTCCGTCGTTCGCCGAAGCGCTGAAGCACGTCCACATCCCGGATCAGCCGACCGACATTCTGCCCGATGGGCCGTATTGGTCGCGGCTCGCCTACGACGAACTGCTCGCCGGCCAGCTGGCGCTGGCGCTGGTGCGGGCGCAGCTCCGCCGCCCGGCCGGCAGCCGCAACGCCGGCAACGGCCGCCTGCGCCACAAGATCATCGACGCGCTACCCTACGCGCTGACCAATTCGCAGCAGCAGGCCGCCGCGGCGATCGCCGAAGATCTACGCCAGCCGGTGCGGATGCTGCGACTGCTGCAGGGCGACGTCGGAAGCGGCAAGACCGTGGTGGCGCTGCTGGCCGCAGCGGCGGTCGCCGAAGCCGGCAAGCAGGCGGCGCTGATGGCGCCGACCGAAATCCTCGCCCGTCAGCACATTAAGACCATCGCGCCGCTGGCCGAACGCGCCGGGATGCAGGTCGCGATCCTGACCGGCCGCGAGAAAGGCAAGGAACGCCGCGAGATCGTGGAGCGGCTCGCCGCCGGCGAGATCGATTTTCTGGTCGGCACTCACGCGCTGATCCAGGACGACGTGATCTACAAATCTCTGGCGCTGGCGGTTGTCGATGAACAGCACCGTTTCGGCGTGCGCGAGCGGCTGGCGCTGACCAGCAAGGGCGCCGATGTCGACGTGCTGGTGCTCAGCGCAACGCCGATCCCGCGCACGCTGGTGCTGACCTACTTCGGCGACATGGACGTGTCGGAACTCCGCGAAAAGCCCGCCGGCCGCCAACCGATCGACACTCGCACGCTGTCCGATACCCGGCTGCCGGAAGTGATCGACGGCATCGGTCGCGCGATTGCCGCCGGCAAGCGGGTTTACTGGATCTGCCCGCTGGTCGAGGAATCCGAGAACGTCAAACTCACCGACGCCGAGCAACGCTTCGAGTCGCTGCGGCAACGCTTCGGCGATCATCAGGTCGGCTTGGTGCATGGACGGATGCGCGGCAGCGACAAGGACCTGGTGATGGGCCAGTTCGCGCGCGGCGAGATCAGCGTGCTGGTCGCCACCACGGTGGTCGAAGTCGGTGTCGACGTGCCCGAAGCCACCATCATGGTGATCGAAAACGCCGAACGGTTCGGTCTGGCACAATTGCATCAACTGCGCGGCCGGGTGGGCCGCGGAGCTGAGGCGTCGACGTGCCTGCTGCTGTATCGCGAGCCGCTGGGTGAGCTGTCGGGGGCACGGCTGCGTGTGATCCGCGACACCACCGACGGTTTCCGGATCGCCGAGGAAGACCTCAAGCTGCGCGGCGAAGGCGATGTGCTCGGCACACGGCAGAGCGGCCTGCCCGGCTACCGGATTGCGCGCTCCGAAGTCCATGCCCAGCTGATCACCCAGGCGCGCGACGAAGCGCTGCGGATCCTGAAAGACAACCCCAAGCTCGAAGGCCCGTCCGGCGAGGCGCTGCGCTGCCTGCTGTATCTCTACGAACGCGACGAAGCGATCCCACTATTGGGGGCGGGTTAGAAGTGATCGTCATTCCGGGGCGCGCGCAGCGCGAACCCAGAATCCATAGCCCCTGGCCTAGCGACTGACACCCGGCGATGCCCCCCGCAAATCATCATCCGCGTTGGTGATTATGGATTCCGGGCCCGCCGCTGAGCGGCGTCCCGGAATGACGAACGTGAATGATGATTGCGAACGGCCTCAGCCGCACCGTGGCCGAACTAATCGACCTTGTCGGGCGCCTTGTTCACGCGGCGGCGCGAGAACGCCGATTCCGGCTCGCCGGGTTCGCGGACCTTCTTCGCGGCCAGCGCGGTCGCCGCCAGCGCCGCGATCTTCTTCTGCGGATCGGAACCCGGCTGCACCACGCCCGCCGACATGATCAGCGTCGCGGCCTCCTCGGCGCTCATGTCCACCGGGATCACTTTGCTGCGCGGGACGTAGAAGAAGAAGCCGGTGGTCGGGTTCGGCGCGCACGGCAGGAACACCGAGATGTGCTCGTCCTGGCTCGGGATCTTGGTCGCGACTTCCTGGTTCGGCGGCAGCGAGATCAGCACGATCGACCACATCCCCGGCTGAGGGAACTCGACCAGGCCAACTTTCCGCAGGCTGTTGCCGTTGCCCGAGAACAGCGTCTCGAACACCTGCTTCAGGCCACGGTAGATCGCCCGCACCACCGGCATCCGGCCGAGCAGACGCTCGCCGAGATCGACCAGGCTGCGGCCGATCAGGTTGGCGGTGAGGAAACCGAGCAGCGTCAGCGCGACGAACGCGACGACAAGGCCGGAGCCCGGCACCGCGAACGGCAGATAGGTCTCCGGGCGATAGTCCGGTGGAACCAGCGGACGCACGAAGCCATCGACCCAGTTCACGAACCACCAGGTCAGGTAGAACGTGATCGCGACCGGGCCCGCGACGATCAGGCCGGTCAGGAAGTAATTACGGAGACGCCCCATCACGCCGCGCGGCGGGTCCGGCGGAAGATCACCGGTCGGGGTCGGAAGCTGGTCGGTCATCGGCAGTCCAGGTCGGTGCTACGGATGTCGCGGCCGAAGCCCCGACGCGAGGTTCACTGTAGCAGAGCGCCCTGGGGATAAGCGATCGATCCGACCCGGCCAGGCTCGATCGCGCCACTTCGGCGTTCTGCCAACGCCGCCAGATATAAGGGCTCCCGCAGCCGCCAACAACCGGCCGGGTGTGGACAGCCAGCCGGCCGCGACAACTTGCCGGATGCCTCGGCAGAGTGCTGCGAACGTTTCGCGCCGAGGGGCCGATGGGCGTGTGAACGCCCTATTCCACCGTGACCGACTTCGCCAGATTGCGCGGCTGGTCGACGTCGGTGCCCATCACCACGGCGGTGTGGTAGGCGAGCAGTTGCACCGGGATGGCATAGACCATCGGGGTGAACGCCGAAGGCATGTCCGGCATCACGATCGTCACCATCGACTCGACGGTCGCCTCCTCGGCGCCCTTGGCGTCGGTCATCAGGATAATCCGACCGCCGCGGGCCGCGACCTCCTGCATGTTGGAGACGGTCTTCTCAAACACCCGGTCGTACGGCGCGATCACCACCACCGGCATCTTCTCGTCGATCAGTGCGATCGGGCCGTGCTTCAGCTCGCCGGCGGCGTAGCCTTCGGCGTGGATGTAGGAGATTTCCTTCAGCTTCAGCGCGCCTTCCAGCGCCAGCGGATACGACGTGCCGCGGCCGAGATAGAGCACGTCCTGGGCTTTGGAGATGTCGCGCGCCAGCCGTTCGATTTGCGGCTCGTGGGTCAGAGCCGCCGCCATCAGCCGCGGCAATTCGATCAGGCCGTGCACCAGCTTGGCTTCGTCGTCATCGGTCAAGGTGCCGCGCGCTCGTCCCGCCGCGATCGCCAGCGCCGCCAGCGCCGTGAGCTGGCAAGTGAACGCCTTGGTCGAGGCGACGCCGATCTCGGGGCCCGCCAGGGTCGGCATCACCACCTCGCTCTCGCGGGCGATGGTCGAGGTCGGCACGTTGACCACCGACAGCGTGTGCAGCCCTTGCTCCTTGGCATAGCGCAGCGCCGCCAGCGTGTCGGCGGTTTCGCCCGACTGCGAGATGAAAATCGCCAGATCGCCGCTGCGCAGTGGCGCTTCGCGGTAGCGGAATTCCGACGCGATATCGATCTCGACCGGCAGCCGCGCAAAGCGCTCGAACCAGTACTTGGCGACGTAGCCGGCGTAGTTCGCCGTGCCGCAGGCGGTGATCGACAGATGCTGCACGTCCTTGAAGTCGAACGGCAGCTTCATCGGCAGCGCGATCCGCTCGCTCGCCATGTCGAGATAGCGCGCCAGCGTGTGGCCGACGACTTCCGGCTGCTCGTGGATTTCCTTGGCCATGAAGTGGCGATAGTTCGCCTTATCGACCACGAACGACGAGGCGCCCGACTTCATCACGTCGCGCTTGACGACGTCGCCCTTGGCATCGCGGACTTCGGCGCTGGTGTGGGTCAGCACCACCCAGTCGCCGTCGTCGAGATAGCTGATGTCATCGGTGAGCGGCGCCAGCGCGATCGCATCCGAACCGAGATACATCTCGCCGTCGCCATAGCCGATCGCCAGCGGCGAGCCCTTGCGGGCGCCGATCATCAGATCGTCATAGCCCTTGAAAACGAAGGCCAGCGCGAATGCGCCGCGCAGCCGCGGCAGCGCAGCCTTCACCGCGTCCTGCGGCGACAGCCCCTTGGCCAGAAACGAGTTGACCAGATGCGCCACCACTTCGGTGTCGGTCTCGCTGGCGAAGGTCGCACCGCCGCCTTCGAGCTCGTCACGCAGCTCGCGGAAGTTCTCGATGATGCCGTTATGCACGACCGCGACGCCAGACGCCGCATGCGGGTGCGCATTGGCCTCATTGGGCTTGCCGTGGGTCGCCCAGCGGGTGTGGCCGATCCCGACATGGCCGGCCAGCGGCTGACGCTGCAAAACCGCTTCGAGATTCTTCAACTTGCCTTCGGCCCGGCGGCGCACAAGTTGGCCGTCTTCGAGCGTTGCGACCCCGGCCGAGTCATAGCCGCGGTACTCGAGCCGCTTCAGCGAATCGACCAGTTGCTCAGCAACCGGTCCACGTCCCAGAATTCCGATGATGCCGCACATGCGGTTGAATAATCCCCAGTTCGCCGGCCGACCTGCCGACGCTCCCGACTTCTAGCGGCTTCTGTGAAAGCCTTGGTAGTCAACAATTATTGCGATTTGACACAAGGTTAAGCCAAACCGGAGGCTTCAATGCGCCTTCGGCTTGCGATGCCGTGACTTGGCGTCCCGGAAGCGCTTGGCCCAGCCGTCCTTGGCGGTCTGCACGTTGCGCTCGACTGCCAGCGCATCATCCGGCACGTCCTTGGTGATCACCGAACCGGACCCGATGTAGGCGCCGGTGCCGATCTTGACCGGCGCGACGAGCGACGAATTCGAGCCGATGAAAGCGCCCGCCCCGATCTCGGTCTTGTGCTTGTCGAAACCATCGTAATTGCAGGTGATAGTGCCGGCACCGATGTTGGCCGACGCGCCGATGTGGGCATCACCGATATAGGTTAGGTGATTGACCTTGGCGCCGGCGTCGATCTGCGCGGCTTTGGTCTCGACGAAATTACCGATTTTGGCGCCATCGCCGAGCGACGTTCCCGGCCGCAATCGTGCATAGGGACCGACCTGCGCCTTGCTGCCGATCTTTGCTTCGGAAAGGTGCGAGAACGAATGGATCACCGCGCCATCGGCAATCGACACGCCGGGGCCGATCACTACGAACGGCTCGATTACCACATCCTTGCCGAACGTCGTGTCAGCGGCGAGATACACGGTGTCCGGCGCGATCAGCGTCACGCCGGCCGCCATCGCAGCCTGGCGCAGGCGGGTCTGCATCACGGTCTCGGCCTCGGCGAGCTGCGCCTTGGTGTTGATGCCGCGAACCTCGTCCTCGCTGGTTTCGATCACGCTGGCGGTCAGGCCGAGATCGCGAACGATCCCGACCGCGTCGGTCAGGTAGTACTCGCCCTTGGCGTTGGCGTTGCCGATCTTGTCGAGCACGTCGAGCGCGATCTTGCCGTCGATCGCCATCACGCCGGCGTTGCACAGCGTGATCTTCAGTTCATCGGCGCTGGCATCCGCCTGCTCGCGGATCGCTGTCAGCTTGCCGTCCTGGACCGCCAGACGGCCGTAGCCGGTCGGATCGGCCGCACGGAAACCGAGCACCACCAGAGAGGAACCGTTGTGCAATGGCTCGCGCAGGCGGGCGAACGTCTCGGCCGAGATCAGCGGGGTGTCGCCGAACGCGATCAGCAGATCGTCGGCGCCCTGGGCGATCGCCTCGCGAGCCGCCAGCACCGCATGGGCGGTCCCGAGTCGCTGCGCCTGGATATGGATGGCCGCGTCAGAGCGGACACGTTTGGCCTCGTCGCCGACCGCCTGATGATCCGGACCGATCACCACCGCGAGCCGATCGCGGTCGCCATGCGGCGCCGCGCTCAGCACGTGGGAAAGCAGCGAGCGGCCGGCGACCGGGTTCAGTACCTTCGGCAGCGAAGATCGCATCCGCGTGCCCTCGCCCGCGGCAAGCACGATCGTCAGGCTGTTTCTGGCAGTCATTCCAACATCCATGGTCTGGTGATGCGGCCCTCATAAAGGGTTTTGCCACGAAGGGGAAACGGGTTTGCGGCTCCGGCGGCAAGCGCGGCCCACCTGAAAACGGCAATTCCCTGATAATGTTGGGCATCTGATTCGCGTTGCGCGCTTCAAGGCTTTGAGACCATCCGATGGCCAGAAAAACCGACGATCTGGCAGACAGCTTCGCGACCGAGGAAACGGGCGGCTGGCTGACCCGGCTGCTGGCAGATGAAGAAGAGCTCAACACCCAGGACAAGTGGCGCCTGGGTTCGTGGGCAATCGCCTCGCTCGGCGCGGTCGTGCTCGCCATCATGGCCGTCCAGAACGTCACCGACCGGCGCCGCGAGCAGACGGCGGCGGCGGATGTCGCCCAGCAGTCGCAGATGATCCAGCGCCTCGCCAAGGACACGCAGACAGCGACCAGCCGGCTGACCGCGGCGATCGAGTCGCTGAACACAGACCGCGACCGGCTGTATGCGCGCGTCGGCACGCTCGAACAGGGCCTGGACTCGGTTACAGGCTCGATCGCGCGGGTGCAGGCGGGCGGCAGCAAGCCGCACTCACCCGCGGCCGACAATCCGATGGACCGTTGGGGACCGGCCGCGACCCTGCCGGAGATCCCCACCAAAGAGACGCCCCCACCTGCGCCGCCGGTCGCTCCGGTCGAAACCAAGCCGAATACGCCCGCCGCGCCTGCCAAGAAGCTGGGTGCGATCGAGCCTGCCTCCAACGGGGCCGCTCCGGCGTCATCTCCTGCGGTCGCTGCAGCGGCTGCAATGACACCCGCTCCGGCCAAGCCGGAAGAGCCGACCGTGGCCCAAGCTCCTGCTGCTGTTGAGGCGAAAAAACTGTCGGACGACAAGGCGGTGGCGGAAAAACCTCAGGAAAGATCTCGGCTCGACAAGCCGCGGCTGGAGCCGGCCCCGCCGGAGCGGCCGGCCGCGCAAACGACGGCGGCGATGATTTCGACCACGCCGTTGATGCCGTCGCGGTCGATCCTGGCACCGCCCGATCCCGGCGCGACCAAGCTGCTCGAGCCGAAGGCGGCGACGTCGCCGGAAGAGACCAACGAGGACGCCGAGGCTGCCGCCGAGACGCCGGCGCCGCGCACTGACTTCGGCGTCGACCTCGGTGCTGCCAATACCGTCGAGGGGCTGCGCGGGTTGTGGCGCAAGCTGTCGAAGACCCAGAAGGCGCTCAAGGGCCTGCAGCCGATCATCATGATCAAGGAAAACGGCAACGCCACCCAGTTGCGGCTGGTCGCCGGTCCGATCGCTGACGCCGCCGCGGCGGCGAAGGTCTGTGCTGCGCTCGGCAGCGCGGACCGGACCTGTGAAGCGTCGGTCTATGATGGCCAGCGCCTGCCGATGGTGGCGCCTGCGAGCGCGCCCCAACCGGCGCCGCAACGCCCGGTGCGCCGGCATCGCGAGCGCGTGACACTGCAGCAGCCCGAACCGCCGCCGCCTCCGCCGGCACCAGCGCAGGATGCACCTCCGCCGCCGCGGCCAGCCACCCTGTCATCGATCCTCGGCATCCGCTAAAAGCCTGGGGCGGCCTCGGTCACGAGCGCCGCGTCAGCTTGTTCTCCCTCTCGAAGCGCAGCATAATCACGCTATGAAGAAAAAGCCGTTCCGCCTTACTCCGTATCAGGTGCAATTCCTGCTGATCGTCGGTTTCTTGACCGTCGGCTACGCGCTGTACCTGCGCTACCTCGCGATCGAGTTGTCGACCGTGGCCTTGGCTTGCGACGCCGGATTGCGCTCGATGCTGTGCAAAGCCCGATTGCTGATGACGTATCTGTTTCAGAATTCGGTGTTCGGCATCGCGGCGTTGGTGATCGCGGCGCTGCACTTCATCCGACCGTCGATCGTGCTCCTCACCGGCGGCGTGATCTGCGCCGGCCTCGGCATCGTGCTCTACAATATCGGCCTGTCCGGGATCGCGATCGGGCTGCTTATTTTGGGCTTTGCGCGACCCGCGCCCGCCACAGCGTGAGCGCGAGCATCGCGTAAACTGCGCAGGTCCACAGCGACTGCCAGTTTTTCGGCCCTTCGTTGAACACCGTGTACAGCGCGCAGACGGCGAACAGGCCGGCGAACGAGGCTTCGGCGATCGGTCGGAGCCCCTGCTGCGGCCGGTTCAGCAGCATCAGCAGGAACAGCGGCACCACCGCCATCGTCAGCGACGCGAACGGGAAGTCGCGGTAGCGCGGATCGAAGGTGAAGCCGAGCGCGGTCTGTGCGCCGATCAGCACGGTGACCACCACAGCCAGACCAAGCGCCCAGGTCGCAAACGAGTGCGACCGGTCTTCGCGCGGCCCGAACAGATCCAGGAAAGTCGGAAGCGGCCGGCCGGACATCAGCGCATGCGCGCCAAGGATCGGCGTCAAAATGCCGCTGGCGAGCAGCAGACTCCACTGCGCCCAGCGTCCGACGCCGTAGCTTTCGACCAGCAGCTTGTCGACCGCGATACCGAGCAGAACGCCGGCAACCGTCGCGGACGTGCCGACCGCCAGCCAGGAGATCAGCCGCGGTGCCCATGGGCGCCGACGCAGCGTCAGGATTGCGGTGAGGAACACCAGAACGCTCAGCGTCATGCCAGCGGCCGCGTCGAGCTTCCAATACGGGAAGTTGCTGATCGGCACACCCGCCGGATACTTCTCGGCGCGGTTGTCGGCGTCGATCAGGCCCCAGTAACCGCCGACGGTGCCTTCGAGGTCGCGCTTCCAAGGCTGGTCGTAGGCTTCGATCAGATTGACGCGGAAGTTCTCCGCCTTGGCGAGAGCGAGGATCTCCGAAACCACCCGCGCCTGGTTGGCGCGCGACGGCAACGCGCCTTCGCGCATCCGGCCGGCGCTCGGCCATCCGGTTTCGCCGATCAGGATTTCCTTGCCCGGGAACGCGACCGCGACCTGCTTGCGGATCGCGTCGACGTGGTTCGCAGCGTAGCGGGCGCGGACCGGCATGTCCTCCCAGTACGGCAGGATATGGATCGTGACGAAATCGACCGCGTCGTAGATCTCGCGGTTACGCAGCCAGTATTCCCAGACGTCCGCATAGGTCACCGGCACCTTGGCCTGCGCCTTCACCAACCGAATGGTCGCAGCCAGATCCGCCGTCGTCATCTCGCCGCGAAGCAAGACTTCGTTGCCGACCACCAGACCTGTGATCACGTCCGGATAGGCTTTGGTGAGTCCGACCGCGGTTGCGATCTGCGCAAGGTTCTTCGAGCGGTCGTTCGACAGCCAGATGCCCTGCAGCACCTTCAGCCCGACCTTGGCGGCAAGCGGCGGAAGCTGGTCGAGGCCGTTATCGATCGAATAGGTACGAACGCACTTCGAGATCTTGGCGAGCTGCGCCATATCCTGCGCGATCTGCTCGGCGTCGATATGCGTCGTCGGATCGAGCGGCGTCTGCGCGCCGCGGAACGGCGCGTACGAGACGCATTCCAGTTTGGAGTTGGCTTCGATCGGCGCTCGTTCGAGCGTGATCGGCGTGGCGATCCACCACCACACACCGAAGATCATGGCCAACGAGATCGGGATCAACAACAGCGGCGTGCGCAAGGATTTCGATTCCGTCCGTTGCAAAAGGGTCCCGTCGATTAGCCGCTCGCGACCGATCTGCCAAGGCCGCCTTGTGCACTGCGCCGTTCAGCCGCCACGACAACAGACGTTCTTCCGCCATCAATTCGTCGCCATGCACCGAAGGACGAACTGCCATTGCTGGACAAAATCAAAAATGTCCGTCATGGGATTCTGCCGAGGGCCACGCCCTATCGGCGACGAATTCAAGCGGCATCAGGTGGATGGACCGGCGCCGCGATGGCCCGGCAACGAGATCGGGGACACGATGCGACGAGTATTCCTTGAGTTCCAGAACGCGATGCTGCGTTGCCTGGCCGTGAGCGGTCTTGCTCTGTCGGTCGGCGTCGGCGGCGCGATCGCCCAGAGCGGCGATCTGCGCGCCCAGGATCAGACGCAGAAGCCGCCGGCGGCCGCCAACAATCAGCCGGCTCAGTCAACTGCCGACGCGCTCAAGGAAAGCCAGAAGAAGACCGACGAATTCGCCGAGGCTGCGCAGGCGATCAACGGCCCCGCCGGCAATCCCGAATGCGTCTGGCTCGGCCGCCGCGTCGTGGTGCTGATGTGGCGCGACGACCTCGACACCGCATTCCGTCACCTTGATATGTACGATCGCTTCGGCTGCCCGACGGGTCACATTCAGGCGGCATTCAGGTGTGTCGTGCGATCTGGTCCTATCGACCCGAAAGCTCCCGACAGCCTCAGCGGACGCGTGCACGCATGCTGGATCAATCCGACCGCCCAGCAGCAGCCTGCCGCGGCGGCCGCAACGCCTCCCGGTCCGGCCGCCAAGCCGGCGCAAGCGCCTGCCCCGCAGCAACCGGCGGCTCCAGCTCCCGCACCTGCGAAATAACTCCGCGGCGCGCTGGAACGTTCGGGATTTTCTCGGGTTTGGTCGCCGGACGCCCTCAATTCGCCATGGGGTCGGCCGAGTTGCTTGGACACGGGGCGCATCCGTACAGTGATGCGCCCACGATGTGGACAGACCTCGGGGACGGGTTAGTCCACCTGCCAAACTGGCCCCTTATGGTTTAGTCGCGATGCGCGCTGTCGTCGCCGTTCTGCTTTTCGTCACCGCCGCTCACGCCGGGCTCTGGGGCCTCCTTCGGGAGAAACAACAAGCCGCCGACTTCACCGGCATGCTCCCGAGCGTGTCCTACGCGCCGTTCGATGGCTCCGGCCATCCGGACGTCGACAACTTCCCAACCGCCGAGCGGATCCGCTCCGACCTGAAGAAGCTGTCGGCGCAGACCCGCGCCATCCGTCTGTATTCGTCGACCGGCGGTCCCGAGATGGTGCCGCCGATCGCCAACGAGTTCGGCCTGAAGGTCAATGTCGGCGCCTGGATCGACAAGGACGTCACCCGCAACGAGCGCGAGATCCAGGCCGCGATCGACCTCGCCAAGCACAACGCCAATGTCAGCGGCATCGTGGTCGGCAACGAAACGGTGTATCGCGGCGATCAGATCCCGCTGGAAAATCTCGGGCTGAGCGAGGAAGAGCGCTACCGGCTGGTCGCCGAAGAGAACCAGCGGGTCCGCGACGCCGAAGCCCAGCCGGCCGACAAGCGCGACGAAGCAGTGCGCTGGGCCACGGCCGAAAACAACGTCCGCCGCCTGACCCGGCTGATCCAGCGCGTGAAGTCTCAGGTCAAAGCGCCGGTCACCTCTGGCGAAATCTGGAACATCTGGCTCGAGCATCCCGAGCTCGCCTCCTCGGTCGACTTCATCGCCGCGCACGTCCTGCCATACTGGGAAGGCTTCTCCGCCAAGCAGGCGGTCGATCAGGCGATGATCATCTATCAGAAGCTGCGCGAGGCCTTCCCCGGCAAGCGCATCGTGATTGCCGAATTCGGCTGGCCGAGCGCGGGCTATAACCGCAAGGCCGCGGTGCCCGGTCAGTTCGAGCAAGCGGTGACGCTGCGCAATTTCGTCAGCCGCGCCGACTCGATCGGCATGGAATACAACATCGTTGAAGCGATCGATCAGCCCTGGAAGTTCTTCGAAGGTGGCGTCGGTCCGTATTGGGGCTTCCTCGACGCATCGCGCCAGCCGAAGTTCGCCTGGACCGGCCCGGTGGTCGATCCGAACTACTGGAAGCTTGCCGGCATCGCGCTGCTGGTCGGCATCCTGCTATCGCTGCCGATCCTGCAGCTCGCCGCGCCGACCGCGATGCAGACGCTGCTCCTGTCGGCGGCCGCCCATGGCGCCGGGGCCTGGGCCGCGACGGTGTTCGCCTATTGGAACGGACATTACTTTTTGTTCGGCTCGGCCTTCGCGCTGACGCTCGGCATGATCCTGCTGGTGCCGCTGGTAGCCATCGCCCTCGCCCGGATCGAGGAAATCTCCGCGGTCGCCTTCGGTCGCAAGCCGCGCCGCCTGATCACCCGCGCCCTCACCGACGCCCAAGAAGCCAAGCGCGCCGCCGCGCTCGCCAAGGGCGAACCGGTGACCTTCCCCAAGGTCTCGATCCACGTCCCGGCGTATTTCGAGCCGCCGGAGATGCTGAAGCAGACGCTGGATGCGCTGGCGCGGCTCGATTACCCGAACTTCGAAGTCGTGGTGATCATCAACAACACGCCGGATCCGGCCTTTACCCAGCCGATCCAGGATCACTGCCGCGAGCTCGGCGAGCGCTTCAAGTTCATCAACGCCGAAAAGGTCAAAGGCTTCAAAGCCGGCGCGCTGCGGATCGCGATGGAGCGCACCGCGGTCGATGCCGAGATCATCGGCATCATCGACGCCGACTATGTGGTGACGCCGGACTGGTTGAAGGACCTCGTTCCCGCGTTCGACGATCCGCGGGTCGGCCTGGTGCAGGCGCCGCAGGAGCATCGCGACGGCGACCGCTCGCTGATGCACTACATCATGAACGGCGAATATGCCGGGTTCTTCGACATCGGCATGGTCCAGCGCAACGAGTACAACGGCATCATCGTGCACGGCACGATGTGCCTGATCCGCCGCGCCGCGATGGACATGGCCGGCGGCTGGTCGAGCGACACCATCTGCGAGGACTCCGATCTCGGCCTCGAGATCATGGAGCACGGCTGGCTCACCCACTACACCAACACCCGCTACGGCTACGGCCTGCTGCCGGACACCTATGAGGCGTTCAAGAAGCAGCGCCATCGCTGGGCCTATGGCGGCTTCCAGATCATCAAGAAGCACTGGCGCCGGTTCCTGCCCGGCAACAGCCGCCTCTCCCGCGACCAGCGCCGCGAATTCGGCCTTGGCTGGCTGAACTGGCTCGGCGCCGAAAGCCTCGGCGTGGTGGTGGCGATCCTCAACCTGATCTGGGTGCCGATCGTCGCGTTCGCCGACATCGCGATTCCCGACAAGATCCTCACCCTGCCAATCATCGCCTCATTCATCGTCACGCTGGCGCACTTCCTGGTGCTGTACCGGCTGCGGGTGAAGATCGGCGTGCCGCAGATGCTGGGGGCGATGATCGCGGCGATGTCAGTGCAATGGACCGTGTCCCGCGCCGTCGCCCAAGGCCTGATCACCGAGCACCTCGCCTTTGCCCGCACCTCCAAGGGCGGCTTGACGATGATGTCGGTGGAATTCCAGGCGTTCTGGGAGGCGGTGATCGGCTTGCTGCTGCTGATCGGCGCCGGGATCCTGGTGGTCTCCAACAGCAACATTCAGATCACCGAGATCTACATCTTCGCCGGCGTCCTGGTGCTGCAGAGCCTGCCGTTCCTGGCGGCGGTGGCGATCGCGATTTTGGAGAACTCGCGAATCAACCAGTTCGGCTGGTGGACCGCGACCGCGGTGCGGACCGCCGAATTGATCGGCCTGCGCCCCGTCGCGCTGCCGACCCCGATCCCGGCGCCGCAGAAGGTCGCCTCCGAGCTTCACCGCGATGCGTAACCGCGCGTCGCGGCCGTGCGCGCCAGCTGATTGGTTGCACGAGGAAGATTGGATAAATATCTGTGGGCTTGAGCCAATTCGGCTTTGGCTGCGGCTGGCGCCGCTACCGCGGGTATTGACCCCGCCGGCCCCGCCCCCTACACAGCGCCTCACGTGAGCGCGTAGCTCAGCCGGTAGAGCACGTGACTTTTAATCATGGGGTCGAGGGTTCGAGTCCCTCCGCGCTCACCATGACATTTCAATAGGTTAGGAGCGATTCCGCTTCGAGGTTGCTTTGCCAAGCTCCGATCGGGGCCACATACGGGCAGCTCTTCCCAGTATGGCACAACTTTTCTGACGCACTTCTGATCATTTTCCCGCCCTGATATTATCCTGGACCGATTCCCATTGAGAGCAGGAACACGATGAAAGAGCGTTGGCTGGGGGTAGTCGTATCCGGCGACAAGGTGATTTTCGTTGACGCCGAAGTCGGGGATGCGAGCGAGCCTTTGACCCTTCAAAGCGATCAAACGCTTTCACTTCAGAGGGGTGAGAGACCCGAGGCTCTTGCTGTGATCTCGCAGCAATTTTCGAACTACATCCGGGAGAATGGGATCAAACGGACAATCGTCAAAGAAAGTGCTGTTGCACAAAAGCAAACCGCCACGAAGGCGCTACTTGAATCGGCGGAATTGCGTGGAGTCGTCATTGCGGCCTCGGCTGCAGTTACCACAACTCAGGTTAAGTCGAAGGCGACGATTAGCAGGACTTTCGGCGACCGAAAAGTCGATGAGTATTTGAAAGATGATGGTTTTTGGGCGAAAGAAATTCAAGGCGTGAAATTGCGTAATGGCAGCAGGGAAGCTGCAATGATGTTGATCGATGCGCGGAAAGACCAGTGACCTTAATCTCAAACCTTCGAATCGGACCCAAAATTGGCAACGGTCACTTTGGCGAGGTCCATCTCGGCTCAGACGATGTTCACGGACCTGTGGCTGTGAAGATATTCACGAAGGACACTGGCGAAACCGATGGAGACTGGTCGGCTCGAAAGAATGGGCTTCTTGCAGAAGGCCAGCGACTTAGTCGCGCAGAGCATCCTAACGTCGTCAAAGTGCATGCTTTGCTGGAAAGCGCCACAAGTGATGCTGTCCACCTTGTAATGGACTATTGTCCAGGGGGATGCCTTCAGAAGAAATTCGAACTAGGGCCCATGACTCTCGCGGAAGTCCGGAGGTATGCGACTCAAGTTGCCATGGGATTAGCAGCACTTCACGCGAGAAATCTTCTACATAGAGATATCAAGCCGGCTAACATTTTGCTCAACCGACATGGGGCTGCGCAACTAGGAGATTTTGGGCTAGTCACCGACAACATTGTTCTCGGATACGCATCACAGGCTGGGTACAGTGACCATTTAGCACCCGAAGTGATTAATGGCGGCGGCACCAGCGTTAAGACGGACGTTTGGGCCTTAGGTATGACTCTCTACAGGCTGATCCACGGCCAAGAATGGTACTCTCGACTGCCTCAGCCTCGACATGTCGTCGGAAGGGGAGGATTTGCCAGACATCTTCCTTGGCTGCCCCATGTTCCGAAGAGCTGGAGAACGTTCATCCGAACCATGCTCCATGACGACACCTCATCCCGCTATCAATCGGCTAATGAGATATCCGGCGCGTTGGCAAAGCTGCAGACAACTCCAAGATGGGAATGTTCGGTTTCACCGCACCGGGTCCATTGGAAGTGCGAGCAACGAAAGCGACGTTTCTTCGTCACTTGGGATCAGACTACATCTACTCTTTATGATTGGAAGGCTTGGAGCGAGCCAATCGGTTCGGGTAACAAGCGTAGTCTTGGAGGGTCGACTGGGGTGACTTACGATGCCGCGGAGCGCGAACTAACTGCGATGTTTGCAAGAATCACGGGCTGAATTAATTCTTCTTAGTATGTCGGGAGATGACATACGAATCTGCGAGATCCTTTTTGTGCAGCCTTCGGAACCCGAGTTTGTCCGCGGCAATCTTCCGGCGGTCGCTACTACACCGGGCGCAGAAAGCTTGAGCACTTACGACCCCCGATGGCGGCCGCCATCGTCTTTCGCAATGCCTGCATTTTGGCAGCTGGAACATGACTTAAGCCTAACTTTAAACCGTTAATAGAACATATTAGGAACGATTGAGTCGCACAATCGTTCCTAAATCACCAACTCCTGCACCGTGACGCTGTGCCGATGAACCGCGCAGTGTGCCGCGCCGGCCACCACGTTCGCCACGTCATCATGCCCAGCCGGCGGATGGTCGATCGTATCTTTGCCGCGACGTGAGGTTTTCCGCTCCAGCGCGGCGAGCTGACTGATCAGTCGCGGGTTGTCCACTAGTCGGATCATCCGCGAGTTCAGCTTCGGCAGCAGATCGGTGTAGAGCGCCGACTTTGGTGCCTAACTTCGCGTGTATTCTCTTCGCTGGCGGTCCACTTGGCCCAGCAGCTCCCAAATCGATCGCCGTTCACCTGTCCGCTCCGTGAGCTCGATTCGACCGGCAATGCGCGCACCAAGGGACTTTTGGCAATCCGCTGGCCCACAATAAAGCGGCCTAACCCAGCACCTCGCTACCGCCTTACGACCAACGGATCACGCAGCACTCACGAAAATTTGAGCCGGCTCAATGTTCGGTCGGGGGGAGCGGGTCAATATGCGCGCCATCGAGGGCCGCAACGCGGCTCGGCGATGCGCAGAAACCCCATTATGAGGTCTCAAAATGGCTGACAAGACGCTGACCGGCCTGACGGTCGAGGAGTCCGAAGAGCTCCACAAGCACGTGATCGATGGCACCCGCATTTTCGGTGCGATCGCGATCGTCGCGCACTTCCTCGCCTACGTTTACTCGCCCTGGCTGCACTAATTAGCTGCCCAAAGGAGTATAGAATATGAATCAAGCTCGTATCTGGACTGTGGTGAAGCCGACCGTCGGTCTCCCGCTCCTGCTCGGCAGCGTCACCGTGATCGCGATCCTGGTGCACTTCGCTGTGCTGTCGCACACCACCTGGTTCTCGAAGTACTGGAACGGCAAGGCCGCGGCGATCGAGTCGTCGGTCAACGTCGGCTAATCAATACTGCTCTTCTGAGCTGTGTTGCCAAACCGGGCTCCGAAAGGGGCCCGGTTTTCGTTTGGGGGCACGCTGCCGCGGCGAGCCTTTGAATGCCCTGCCGCGGCGCGCGGTCAGGCCCTCGCCTTCGGCGCGGCCAGCGCGGTCGCGGTGCGCTTGATGGTCTTGGCGACCAGCAGCGCCTGCTCCTTGGTCAGGGCGAAGTCCTGCACGCCCTTCTGCGTGGTCAGCGACAGGATCATCACCTCCGGCTGAGCCTCCGGCCAGCCGGTGGCGAAGGCGGTGACGAAATCGGCCGAGGTCGAGCGCTGGGTCATCGAACGAAACTCCTTGGAAAAGCTCGCGGCTCATTGGCCGAAACCGGCCGCGCTGGCAAGCATCCGCAAGGCTAAGTCGCCCAGGCTGCGTCACCTCGCCGGCACGAACGCCGTCACCTCGAGCTCGACCTTGGCGCGAGGATCGACCAGCCCGCCGATATAGAGCAGCGTCGACGGCGGAAAGTGCCGGCCCAGCGTCTCCTTCCAGGCCGCGCCGATTCCGGCCCCAGCGGCCTCGTATTCGGCACGGCTGGTGAGATACCAGGTCAGTCGCACGATGTGCTCGGGGCCCGCTCCGGCCTCCGCCAGCAGCCGCGTCACGCGTCGCAGCGCCGCGCCAACTTGCGCGGCGAGATCGTCCGATTCGTATTCGCCTTGATCATTGGTGCCGGTCTGGCCCGCCAGCACCAGCCACTGGCCGGGACCGTTGAAGGCGACGCCGTGCGCGAAGCCTCGCGGCTTGGCCCATCCATCCGGTTGCAGCACCCGCATCGTCGATCCTCCCTTGGTGACCGGCTTGTTCGCCGCTTTGACGGCAATTGCGCGCACAAGCGGCGGCGGAAATCAACCGCAGCGGCCGCAGACGGGCCTCTGCGGCGCGGCGGTTGCCAAGCCTGCCGTTGTCGAAGATAGAGCGACTTCAGGAAACGCCGACGCCATCAACGAGCCAAACCGCCGCGATGACCCGCTCTCCCTCGATGTTGAAGGCCGCGCTGTGGATGGCCGGTTGGCTGGCGCTGATGGTGATCGTCGCCGTCGCCGGCCGCGAAACGCTGCGCGAGTTGAGCGTGTTTCAGGTGATGGAACTGCGCTCGCTGATCGGCTTCGCGATGCTGTACCCGCTGATCCACAAGGCTGGCGGGCTGACCGCGATGGCGACAGCGCGGCCGCTCGCGCATCTGAGCCGCAACCTGGTGCACTACGCCGCGCAGATCGGCTGGTTCTACGCGCTGACGCTGATCTCGATCGGCCAGGTGGTGTCGATCGAGTTCACCATGCCGATCTGGATCGCGATCCTGGCCGCGACCTTCCTCGGCGAACACATGAACGTCTGGAAGATCACCGCGGTCGTGCTCGGGCTGATCGGCGTCGTGGTGATCGTCCGTCCCGCCACCTCGTCGATCGAACCGGGACAATTGATCGCACTCGGCGCCGCCGTCGGCTTCGGCATTTCGGTCACGCTGATGAAATCGCTGACCCGCACCGAGAGCACGCTCGCGATCATCTTCTGGATGCTGATCATCCAGAGCGCCGCCGGCCTGGTGCCGGCGCTGTGGCTGTGGCAATGGCCGTCGGCCTATGTCTGGGCCTGGATCGTCATCATCGCATTCTGCGGCACGTTCTCGCACTACTGCATGGCGCGGGCGCTGACTTACGCCGACGCCACCATCGTGGTGCCGATGGACTTCCTGCGGGTGCCGCTGTCGGCAACCGCGGGCTGGCTGCTGTATGGCGAGCGGCTCGACGCCTACACGGTGATCGGCGCCGCGCTGATCCTGACCGGCAATCTGCTCAATCTGCGCGGCGGACCGCGACCGCCCGCCGCAGCCCCGATCCGGAATTCACGCTAGTCGTCGAGGCCGGCGGCCTTGCGCAGCGCCGCGTTGATGCGGTCCTGCCAGCCCGGGCCGCCCTCCTGGAAGTGTTCCAGCACGGCCTGATCGATCCGCAGCGAAACCATCTCCTTCACGCCCGGCACTGCCTGCCGCTTCGGCGGCGCTTCCACTGGTTTGGCGGTGACCTTCTTGAAGGCGGCCTCCGCCTCAGTGCGGGCATCGTTCAACGTGCGGGGGCGGCGGGGCGGCTGCGACATGGCGGTTTTCTCGGCAGGTTGAGCAGACTTAAGGCGTTGATGTGACTCGTCGAATGACCGACGAGCCGCTTCACGACAGTTGGACGAACGCCGCGCATCGCGGCGCACAAGACTCAGCTGTGACAGGCTTCATCACCGGTTGATCACGCCGCCTTGCCGGCCGCAATAGTAATTGAATCGCTAACGAGCACCTTCGCAATCGAGATGTCGGCGGCAAAGCTCGCGCGAGGCGTGCAGTGCAGAATCGAATTTCTCAAAACGAACGCATTTGTGTTGCGACATCGTCAGAGTTCCTAGTGTATAGTTCGTGCAACTGAGGTGGTGATCACTTCAGTCGAACACGTGCCTGACGTTTAGGTTCATTCGAACTCTCAGGCCCATTCAACCAGTCAGATCTGTTCAACCAATCAGGTCCAACGCTTTTGGAAGATGAGGAGGTCACGATGCCGGCGATTGCTGAAGTCCTGTCGACCAACGTTCCTCGTCCCGCACCACGCGGCAGCGATCTTCCTACCTGCCCGGTCTGCGCCGACTCGATGGTCGCGGCCGAAGCATCGGCGTATCTCACCGAAAGCGTGGTGAGCTATCTGTGGACCTGCGACACCTGCGGCTATGGTTTCGTTACCAAGCACACGGTGAAACGCTTTTCCTGCAACTGACTCATTCGATCCATCAGGCGTCGGCAGGTTGCGCGGCGAACGGTCGACCGTCGCTCGCGTCGTCTATCATCGCGCCGCGATGTCGCCCCGCTCCCAGCCGGCGCGGGTACGAAGCCTGAACTCTTCGAACTGACCTGCGGCGATCGCGGCGCGGATGTCACGCATCAGCCGTTGATAGTAGGCGATGTTGATCTCCGACAGCAGCATCGCGCCGAGCGTCTCGCTCGACCGCACCAGATGGTGCAGATACGCCCGCGAGTAAGTGCGGGCCGACGGCCAGTCGCTCTCCTCGTCGAGCGGCCGCGGATCGTCGGCGTGCTTGGCGTTACGCAGATTGATCGGGCCGAACTGCGTGAACGCCAGGCCGTGGCGGCCATTGCGGGTCGGCATCACGCAATCGAACATGTCGATGCCGCGCGCCACCGCTTCCAGCATGTCCTCGGGCGTGCCGACGCCCATCAGATAGCGCGGCCGTTCCGCGGGCAGGATCGGCGCCGCCTCCTCGATCATCGCCAGCATCACGTCCTGCGGCTCGCCGACCGCGAGGCCGCCGATCGCATAGCCGTGGAAGCCGATGTCGATCAGCCCCTGCGCCGAGGCGTGACGCAGCTCCGGCACGTCGCCGCCCTGCACGATGCCGAACAGCATGTAGCCATCCGGCGCGGTTTCGAACGCGCGCTTACAGCGCTCGGCCCAGCGCAGCGACAACTGCATCGCCCGTTCGATGTCGGCATGATCAGCCGGCAGCCGCACGCATTCGTCGAGCTGCATGGCGATGTCCGAGCCGAGCAGACGCTGCACCTCGATCGCGCGCTCCGGCGACAATTCGATCGCCGCGCCGTCGATGTGCGAGCGGAACGTCACCGCCTGTTCGTTGACTTTACGCAGCTGCGCCAGCGACATCACCTGGAAGCCGCCGGAGTCGGTCAGCATCGGGCCGTTCCAGGTGGTGAATCGCTGCAGGCCGCCGAGCGCCGCGATCCGCTCGGCGCCGGGCCGCAGCATCAGGTGATAGGTGTTGCCGAGCACGATATCGGCACCGGCGTCGCGGACTTCGCGCCAGTGCAGCCCCTTCATCGCGCCCGCGGTGCCGACCGGCATGAAGGCCGGGGTGCGAACGACGCCATGCGGCGTGGTGAGCCGGCCGGTGCGCGCGGCGCCGTTGGTTCCGAGCAGTTCGAAGTGATTGGGCACGGTCATGGGGTGATGTCGTTCCGGAACAGCAGGCTGGCGTCGCCGTAAGAGTAGAACCGATAGCCGGTTCGAATGGCGTGGGCGTAGGCCGCCTGCATGGTGTCGAGACCGCAGAATGCCGACACCAGCATGAACAGCGTCGACCGCGGCAGGTGGAAATTGGTCATCAGCACGTCGACAGCGCGGAAGCGATAGCCCGGCGTGATGAAGATCGAGGTCTCATCGGCGAATGGCGCAATGTGGCCGTCATCGCGCGCCGCACTTTCCAACAAGCGCAGCGACGTCGTCCCCACCGCAACGATCCGGCCTCCCGCCGCACGCGCTGCGTTCAGCGCATCCGCGGTGCCGGAGCTGATCGTGCCCCATTCGGCGTGCATGCGATGCTCGCTGGTGTCATCGGCCTTCACCGGCAGGAACGTCCCTGCCCCGACATGCAGCGTGATCCGGTGCACCCCGACGCCCCGCGCGGCGAGCGCGGCTTCGAGTTCGGCGGTGAAATGCAACCCCGCGGTCGGCGCCGCGACCGCGCCCTCATTGGCGGCGAACATGGTCTGATAATCGGTAGTGTCCTGCGCGTCGGGCGGGCGCTTGGAGGCGATATAGGGCGGCAGCGGCGTGGCGCCGATCTCAGCGATCGCCTGGTCGAGCACCGGGCCATGAAACGAGAACGCCAGCGTCACCTCGCCGGCTTCGCCCTTGGCCTCCACAGTGGCGTCGAGATGGCCGAGCAGACAGACCCGGCCGTCATGACCGAAGCGCACCACGTCGCCCGGGAGCAGTTTCTTTGCAGGCTTGACCAGTGCCTGCCAGCGGGCGCCGTCGAGCCGCTTGATCAGCGTCGCTTCGATCTTTGGCTCGAGGCCGCGGCCGATGCGGCGACCGGTCAGCTGCGCCGCGATCACCCTTGTATCATTGACCACCAGCTGATCGCCGGGCGCCAGCAGCGACGGCAGATCGCGCACGATCCGATCCTCGAGCGACGCGCCGGGGCGCACCACCAGCATCCGCGCGGCATCGCGCGGGCTCACCGGCCGCAGCGCGATGTTCTCGGCAGGCAGATCGAAATCGAACAGATCGGTGCGCATACGGTACCCGTCATCGCCGGACTTGATCCGGCGATCCATCCTCTTCGAAAGATGGATGCCCGGGCCTCCGCCGCGCCGAAGAGGGCTACGGCCCCGCAGGCGGGTCAAGCCCGGGCATGACACCTTCATTGTAGTGATGTCAGCCTTAGTTGGCTGACGCGAGCGACGCTTAGGCAGCGTCGGCCGCGATGCTGGCCTTGACGATCTTGTCCGGATCCTTGACCGGCTCGCCGCGCTTGATCTTGTCGACGTTCTCCATGCCTTCGATCACCTTGCCCCAGACGGTGTACTGCTTGTCCAGGAAGCGGGCGTCGTCGAAGCAGATGAAGAACTGGCTGTCGCCGGAGTCCGGATTGGCGGCACGCGCCATCGACGCGGTGCCGCGGACGTGCGGCTCGGCGTTGAACTCGGCCTTCAGCTTCTTGCCGGAGCCGCCCATGCCGGTGCCCTGCGGGCAGCCGGTCTGGGCCATAAAGCCTTCGATCACGCGGTGGAACACGATGCCGTCGTAGAAGCCCTCGCGCACCAGCTCCTTGATCCGGGCGACGTGGTTCGGCGCCAGATCCGGGCGCAATTCGATCTTCACGGTGCCTTGGGTGGTTTCGAGGATCAGGATGTTGTCGTTATCAGCCATGCTCTCTTCTCTGTTGGTTTGGGACTCTGTCTGCGATCGTCGAACCGCAGCGCGAACGGACGTCCGGCGACGGCGCCCCCCATCGAGGGCGTGAATGGCAGCGGCGTGCATCGCTGCAACGCCTCCATCACCGCAACGCGATAGGCCAGGCTGTCGTCCCGGCCGGCCTCCGGGCTTTCAAAGGTGATCCGCGGCTTGCCGAGGATCTCACCGCTGCGCGTGAAGCTCACCAGCACGGTGATCTGCATGCCGGGATTCCCGGCCGGCAGACGCGGCGGACGCCAGCATTGCTTCATCGCGGAAAACAATGCGTTGAGATTGTCGATCGGCGCGTTCTGCGCAGACGCGGGGCGAACGGTGAGACCGATCGCCCCAGCGATCAAGGCTACCGCGACTATCGTCAGTCGGCGCGGCAGCAATGGGATCGCCTATTTCACGTCGGAGGCGACCTGGACCTTCACCATCTTGTCCGGATCGGTCACGGCGCCGCCGGGCGAGGTCGGCGAAGCCTTCTTCAGCTTGTCGACGACATCCATGCCGGACACGACATTGCCGATCACGGTGTACTGGCCGTTCAGGCTCGGGCCGTCGGCGAACATGATGAAGAACTGCGAGTTGGCGCTGTCGACGCTGTCGCCGCGTCGGGCCATGCCGACGACGCCGCGGGTGAACGGCACGTTGGAGAATTCCTGCTTCAAGTTCGGATACTTCGAACCGCCGGTGCCGTTGAAGTTCTGGCCGTCGCCGGTTTGCGCCATGAAGCCGCCCATCACGCGGTGGAACGGCACGTTGTTGTAGAAGCCTTCGCGGGCAAGCTGCTTCAGCCGCTCGGCGTGCTTGGGCGCGATGTCGGCACGGAGCGCGATCACGATGCGGCCCTTGGTGGTGTCGATGACGAGCGCGTTCTGCTTGTCGAGATTGGCGGGCAGCGGCTGCGCCAGTGCCGGCAGCGCGAACAGCAGCGCCGCGAAGAGGCCGATCAGACGGATCATGAAAACTCCGGGTCGGTTAGGCCGGCGAGCCGGCGGCAAACTTGGATTTCAGAGCGGACGCCACCTCGGCCGGAACAAAGGCCGAGACGTCGCCGCCCATCGCAGCGATCTGCCGCACCAGTGTGGCGGTGATCGGGCGCACGCCGACAGAAGCCGGCAGGAAAACGGTATGGATTGCCGGCGCCATGGTCTCGTTCATGCCGGCGATCTGCATCTCGTAGTCGAGATCGGTGCCGTCGCGCAGGCCGCGGATCATGATGGTCGCCCCCACCTTCTCGGCCGCGGTCACGGTGAGATTGTCGTAGGTGGTGCAGCCGAACGCGCAGCCGGCCGCCTTGGCGACCGGGCCGAACACCTGTTCGACCATCGCGAGGCGCTCCTCGGTGGTGAACAGCGGCTTCTTGCCGGGATGAATGCCGATCGCCACCACGAGCTTGTCGCACAGCGCCACGGCGTGGCGGACGACGTCGAGATGGCCGTTGGTGACGGGATCGAAAGACCCCGGATAAAGCGCGATGCGTGACATCCGGCCCGTCTAGCGCGGCGCGCGGGATCGAGCAAGCGGCGCCAGTTCCTTCAAAACTGCAGCTGGCAGGCGGATTTATTTCGCGCTGCGGATCGAACCGGATCGCGGCTTCGCGCGTCTTCTGCATGGTAACGCGAGGCGCCTGAAAACACTCACGTTTTTACGGGTTTGTTTCATGCGCCCGAAAGCCAAGAAACAAATCCCCGCGGTCATGAAACCTGAATGGCCGGGCGATGAAGACGTTCTGAAACCAGCGCTGGGTAAACCAGCCGCATCGGGAAGCGACAAAGCACTCCAGGCCGAAACGGCCGGACCATCGAGACGACAGGGGACACCGTCATGATCAAGGCTCTTTCCGTGATCGCGATCGCCGCCTTTGCTGCCGCGGCAGTCACCATTCTTCCGGGCTTTGCCCCGCAGGTCGAAGCCAGCGTCCCGCAGGCTCTGGCCAAGGGCGACCGGCTCGACATCCGTCCCCTCGGCACCGCCTGCTCGGAGCAGGCCTGGCCGAATTTCGAGCCGTCCTGCCTCCGCAACGCCAATGCCAGCCACGCGCCGATCGGCCAGGCGCGGCTGGTGACCGCGGAACGACATTAAGGTTTTGGCTTTATCCGACCGCTAGTTTCCGCAAAGCGCTTCCCTCCAAGGGCGCTCTGTACCGAAGACCCCCGAGTTGCCCCCTCGGGGGTCTTTCGATTCCGGCGATCGTGAAGCCGGCTGACGGCGCCACAGCGTGGCGCAGAGGCGGCGAGCGGAACCGCCGCCTCCACTTGAGCGGCAGCCTAGCCGCCGTTGCCGTTGTCGCCGTCGTCGGTCTCCGGAATGCGCTCGACCGAGACGACCTTCTCGTCATCCGCGGTGTCGAACACGATCACGCCCTGCGTCGAGCGGCCGGCGACGCGGATGCCTTCGACCGGGCAGCGGATCAGCTGGCCGTTGTCGGTGACCAGCATGATCTGGTCGGAGTCCTCGACCGGGAACGACGCTATCAGCTTGCCGTTGCGGCTGTTCACCGACATCGCCACGATGCCTTTGCCGCCGCGCCCGGTGGTGCGGTACTCGAACGACGAGGTCCGCTTGCCGTAGCCGTTCTCCGAGATCGTCAGCACGAACTGCTCGGACGCCGACATTTCGGCATAGCGCTCCTGCGACAGCGCCGCGGACGTATCGCCCTCCTCGGCTTCTGCCTCCGGCGTCTCGATCGGCTCGTTCTCCTCACCGGTCGCGGCACGGCGGATCGCGCCGGACTGCTTCAGATAGGTCGAGCGTTCGGCCGGCGTCGCCTCGAAGTGACGCAGGATGCTGAGCGAGATCACCTTATCGCCGGACGACAGCGCGATGCCGCGCACACCCATCGAGGTGCGGCCGCTGAACACGCGGACGTCCGGCACCGGGAAGCGGATGCACTGGCCGCCGGCGGCGGTCAGCAGCACGTCGTCGCGCTCGGTGCAGATCTGGACGTCGACGATCGCCTCGCCCTCGTCGAGCTTCATCGCGATGATGCCGGAGCGGCGGACGTCGACGAAGTCGGACAGCTTGTTGCGGCGGACGTTGCCGCCGGTGGTGGCGAACATCACGTCGAGCTCGCTCCAGGAGGCTTCGTCCTCCGGCAGCGGCATGATCGTGGTGATGCGCTCGCCCTGCTCCAGCGGCAGAATGTTGATCAGCGCCTTGCCGCGGCCGTTCGGCGGCGCCAGCGGCAACCGCCAGACCTTCTCCTTGTAGACCTGGCCGCGCGACGAGAAGAACAGCACCGGCGTGTGCGTCGAGGCGACGAACAGCCGGCTGACGAAATCCTCCTCGCGCGTCGCCATGCCGGAGCGGCCCTTGCCGCCGCGGCGCTGCGCCCGATAGGTCGACAGCGGCACCCGCTTGACGTAGCCGGCGTGCGACACGGTCACCACCATGTCCTCGCGCTGGATCAGGTCTTCGTCTTCGACCTCGCCTTCCTGCTCGACAATCTCGGTCCGGCGCGGCGTTGCGAACTCGGCCTTGACCTCGCCGAGCTCGGTCTTGACGATCGTCTGCACCCGCGCCCGCGAGCGCAGGATTTCCAGATAGTCGGCGATCTCGACCGCGAGCTTGTCGAGCTCTTCGGAAATCTCTTCGCGTCCCAGCGCGGTGAGGCGCTGCAGCCGCAGATCGAGGATCGCTTTGGCCTGCTCGAACGACAGCCGCGCGGTGCCGTCCTCATTGAGCTTGTGGCGCGGATCGTCGATCAGCGTGATCATCGCCGCGACATCGGCCGCCGGCCAGTCGCGCGACATCAGGGTCTCGCGCGCCGTGTTCGGATCGGGCGAATTACGGATCACCCGAATGATCTCGTCGATATTCGCCACCGCGATCGCGAGGCCGACCAAGATGTGCGCGCGATCGCGCGCCTTGTTGAGCAGGAATTTGGTGCGGCGGGTGACGACCTGTTCGCGGAATGCGACGAAGACCGTCAGCAGATCCTTCAGGTTCATTAGCTGCGGACGGCCGCCTTCCAGCGCCACCATGTTGGCGCCGAAATTGGTCTGCAGCGGCGTGAACTTGTAGAGCTGGTTGAGCACGACTTCCGGCACAGCGTCGCGGCGCAGCTCGATCACCACGCGGAAACCGTCGCGGTCGGATTCGTCGCGCAGATCGCCGATGCCTTCGATCTTCTTCTCGCGCACCAGTTCGGCGATGCGCTCGACCATCGTGGCCTTGTTCACCTGATACGGAATCTCGGTGACGATGATCGCTTCACGGTCCTTGCGGACGGTCTCGATCTCGACCTTGCCACGCATCACGATCGAGCCGCGGCCGGTCTGATACGCGGCGCGGATGCCGGCGCGGCCGAGAATGATGCCGCCGGTCGGGAAGTCCGGGCCCGGCACGATCTTGTTGAGATCGTCGATCGACAGCGCCGGATCGTCGATCAGCGCGATACAGGCATCGATCACCTCGCCGAGATTGTGCGGCGGGATGTTGGTGGCCATGCCGACCGCGATGCCGCCGGCGCCGTTCACCAACAGGTTCGGGAACTTGGCCGGAAGAACCTGCGGCTCCCGTTCCGAATTGTCGTAGTTCGGCTGGAAGTCGACGGTGTCCTTGTCGATATCGTCGAGCAGCGTCTGCGCGATCTTGGTCAGGCGGGATTCGGTGTACCGCATTGCCGCCGGCATATCGCCGTCGACCGAACCGAAATTGCCCTGACCGTCGATCAGCGGCACGCGCATCGAGAAGTTCTGCGCCATACGGACCAGCGCATCGTACACCGACTGGTCGCCGTGCGGGTGATACTTACCGATGACGTCGCCGACGGTGCGCGCCGACTTGCGATACGGCTTGTTCCACTCGAAGCCGTTCTCGTACATCCCGTACAGGATGCGGCGATGCACCGGCTTCAACCCGTCGCGCGCATCCGGCAGCGCTCGCGCCACGATCACGCTCATCGCGTAATCGAGATAGCTGCGCTTCATCTCGTCGAGAATGGATACGGGGCGAATATCCGAGGGCGCCAGCGGCTCCCCGGGCTTCTCGTCGTCTTTGTCGGACAAGGGTGAATTCCGGTCAGAATCTGATCGGATTCGTATAGCGTATCGGGGTGTTGTGAACCACCCTTTCGGGCGCGGTTTTCGAAGGTTTTTCCGCTCGTTTTTCCAAAGACTTACGGGGCGTTTTCGACGACCGCGAAAAGCCTTCGCGAAAGGCGCCGAAATTGCCGCGACCGGCGCTTCCGCAAAGCGCCGATTCGCGCCCTCAATCCGGCCGCGGCACCGCGCCGAAACGGTCGATCACGACGTCGCGCTTGTTGTCCTCGACCCGCACCGTCATGGCGTAGCGGCCGTCGACCAGATCCTTCGCCAGCACCTCGGTATTGCGATGGAGCCAGCTCACCCCGGCCCCGTCCGCGGCATCGATCGACAGATCGAGCACGGTGCGGGTGGCCGCCAGGCGCTGCTCGATCGCCAGCAGAAGGTCATCGACGCCCTCACCGCTCACCGCCGACACCAGAAGGCACGGATGATCCTCGGGCCGGCGCGCCGCGATGTTCTTCAGCTCGTCCCGCTGCTCGGGCTCGAAGCGGTCGATCTTATTCCAGACTTCGACAATCCGGCCGCTGGCCGCATCGACGCCGAGCTGGCGCAGCACGTTGTCGACGTCGTGCTGCTGCGCTTCGGCATCCTCGTGGCTGATGTCGCGGACGTGCAGGATCAGATCGGCTTCCAGCACCTCTTCCAGCGTCGCGCGGAATGCAGCGACGAGCTGGGTCGGCAGATTGGAGATGAAGCCGACGGTGTCGGACAGCATCGCCTTGCCGCCGTGCGGCAGCTCGATCGCGCGCAGCGTCGGGTCGAGCGTTGCGAACAGCATGTCGGCCGCCTGCACGTCGGCCCGCGTCAGACGGTTGAACAGCGTCGACTTGCCGGCGTTGGTGTAGCCGACCAGCGCGACCACGCGATACGGCACGCGCTGCCGGCCGGCGCGATGCAGCCGCCGTGTCGCCTGCACCTTCTTCAGCTCGGCTTCGAGCTTGGTGATGCGTTCGCCGATCAGCCGGCGGTCCGCCTCGATCTGAGTCTCGCCCGGACCGCCCATGAAGCCGAAGCCGCCGCGCTGGCGCTCGAGGTGGGTCCACGAGCGGACCAGGCGCGAGCGTTGATAGTTGAGATGCGCCAGCTCGACCTGGAGCGTGCCTTCGCGGGTCTTGGCGCGGCGCCCGAAGATTTCCAGGATCAGGCCGGTGCGATCGAGCACCTTGGCGTTCCAGGCCTTCTCCAGGTTGCGCTGCTGGATCGGCGACAGCGCGCAATCCATCACCACGAGGTCGGCTTCGTGCGCGGCAATCAGCCCGACGATCTCTTCGACCTTGCCCTTGCCGAGATAGGTCGCGGGACGAATCTGGCTGATCGGCGTGAGCACCGCCTCGACGACATCGAGGTCGATGGCGCGCGCGAGCCCGGCGGCTTCATCGAGCCGCGCGTCGTTGTCGCGGACGGCCGTATCCGCGGCGTCAGGATCGCCCCGACGCGCGCGCAAATACGGACCGACAACGATGACTCGTCCGGTCTCTCCGCCCTGCCCCGATCGCGGACGATCGGCGCCCCCGTCGATGCTGCGGGGTTCCAATCAGGCCCGCCTCAAGCTGGCGAGTCCTCGCCGCTTTCGAACAGCTGGATCGGCGCCCCCGGCATGATCGTCGAGATCGCGTGTTTGTAGACGAGCTGCGAATGACCGTCGCGCCGCAACAAAAGGCAAAAATTATCGAACCAGGTGACAATACCCTGCAACTTCACCCCGTTGACCAGAAAGATCGTCAGGGGAGTCTTTGTCTTGCGTACGTGGTTGAGGAAAGTGTCTTGAAGGTTTTGTGCGCGGTCTGCCGCCATTTTTTATCCCGCAATTGGTTTTGTCTTTTCTTGCCGGTGCGCGTCTCTCTATCGGAGCTCCACCCCGGTTGCCGACTCCTCCGAGATCCCCCTCCGGAAGCCGACGTCCGATTAGAGGGTAGGCATGGCTTTTAAGCAAGCAACTAAAACCCCGAGTGAATGCTCCCCGCGCCGCAAAGCTTAAGAAAACACCGCAAATCGGTGAAACTGCTCTCTTAGACGTTTGGCCAATGCGCCCGGCTTGCCGTCGCCAATCGCCTGCCCGTCGATCGCCACCACCGGCATCACGAGCTGGCTGGACGCCGTGACGAACGCCTCGGCGGCACTGGCCGCCTCGGCCGGCGTGAACGGCCGCTCCTCGAACCGAACCTGCAGCGCTTCGAACGCATCCATCAGCACCGCACGGGTGACGCCGGGGAGAATGCCGGCCTCGGCCGAGCGGGTCACCACCCGGCCCTCTTTGGTGACGATCCAGGCGTTGCTGGAGGAGCCTTCGGTGACATAGCCGTCGCGGTCGACGTACCACGCCTCATAGGCACCGGCCTCGCGCGCCGCCTGCTTGGCCAGCACGTTGGGTAGCAGCGCCGTCGACTTGATATCGACCCGCGGCCAGCGGTTCTCCGGCAGCGTGATCACCTTGATGCCGTGGGCGGCGTTGGCCTGCCCCTTGGCCGGATCGAGGCTGCGCGCCGTCACCACCACGGCGGGCTTCACCGACGCAGCCGGAAAGCCGTGATCGCGCCGCGCTACGCCGCGCGTGACCTGCAGATAGACGATGCCGTGATTCACCCGGTTGCGCCGCACCACTTCGTGCATCACGACCGACAAGGCCGAAAGAGGCATCGGCTCCTTGATCCGCAATTCGCCGAGCGAGCGCTGCAACCGCGCCAAGTGCCGCGGCATGTCGACCAGCTTGCCGCCGCGGACTTCGCAGACCTCATAGACGCCGTCGGCGAACTGATAGCCGCGATCTTCAATGTTCACGCTCGCATCGCGCATGTCGAGATAACGGCCGTTGACATAGGCGATGCGCGACATCGATTGAATCCAGGTCTGAGATATGAATGGAAGGACGACTTAGCCGACGCCGAGCGCCTTGAGCTTGCGGTGCAACGCCGAGCGCTCCATGCCGACGAATTCGGCGGTGCGCGAGATGTTGCCGGAGAATCGGCTGATCTGCGCGATCAGATAGTCACGCTCGAACGCCTCGCGGGCCTCGCGCAGCGGCAGGCCCATGATGTGCTCGCCGTTATTTCCGGTCGGCATCGTCGGCACCATCGAGCCGACGTCCTGCGGCAGCATGTCGGCGGTGATCACCGCATCCGGTCCGCCACCGGCCAAAATCATCAGCCGCTCGACGTTGTTGCGGAGCTGGCGGACATTGCCGGGCCAGACATGCGATTGCAGCACCGCCATCGCGTCCTGGCCGATCTGCCGGCGCGGCAGGCCGGTCGCCGCCGAGATCTGCTCCATGAAGTACTCGATCAGTTCCGGAATGTCGTCGCGGCGCTCGGACAGCGGCGGCACGCGGATCGGCACCACCGACAGCCGGTGATACAGGTCTTCGCGGAAACGGCCGGCAGCGATTTCCTCTTCGAGGTTGCGCGCCGTCGACGAGATGATGCGGACGTCGACATTGACCTTGGTGGTGCCGCCGCAGCGCTGGAAGGTCTGCTCGACCAAGACACGCAGAATCTTGTTCTGGGTCTCGCGCGGCATGTCGGCGATTTCGTCGATGAACAGCGTGCCGCCGTGCGCCTCTTCGAGCGCGCCGGCCTTGCGCGAATGCTCGCCGTTGGCTTCGACACCGAACAGCTCGATTTCCATCTTCTCCGGGGTGATCGCCGCGGCGTTGATCACCACGAACGGCCCCTCGGCGCGCGACGACGAATTGTGCAGCGTCCGCGCCGCCAGCTCCTTGCCGGCGCCGGACGGGCCGACGATCAGGATCCGGCTGTTGGCCTTGGCGGCGCGCTCGATGGTCTGGCGCAGCTGATTGATGCAGGCGGAGCGGCCGACCAGCGTCGAGGCCGACGGTGCGAGCTGCTTCAGCTCCCGCACCTCGCGCTTCAGCCGCGAAGTTTCGAGCGCACGCGTCGCCACCAGGATCAGCCGGTCGGATTTGAAGGGCTTTTCGATAAAGTCGTAGGCGCCACGCTTGATCGCCGCGACCGCAGTTTCGATGTTGCCATGGCCGGAGATCATCACCACCGGGACGTCGGTGTGATCCTTCTTGATCTGCTCCAGCAATTGCAGACCGTCGAGCTTGCTGCCCTGCAGCCAGATGTCGAGGAAGATCAGGTTCGGCCGCCGATTGGCGATCTCGGCCAGCGCCGAATCGCTATCGCGCGCGGTGCGCGTGGAGAAGCCTTCGTCCTCGAGAATACCGGCAACGAGATCACGGATGTCCGCTTCATCGTCGACGATCAGAATATCATTCGCCATGGTCGCGCCTGTCGCTTTAGCTGCCGCTGGCAGCCGCTATCCTTGGTTCGTTCTCGGCCTGCTGTTTTGGTTCACCCGATCCGGGAGGTGATGCCGGCTGACCGGACATCGCGAATCGAAGGCGCATCCATGCACCGCGCTGGCCTGGACGAACGTGGGATGCGTCGTTGAGTTCAATGCCGCCGCCGTGGTCGACCAGCACGCGTCCGACGATCGCAAGACCGAGGCCGGTGCCCTTCTCACGGGTGGTGACGTAGGGTTCGAGCAGCCGCGAACGGCTTTCTTTGGGCAGACCGATGCCGTTGTCGATCACGTCGATCACGACGAAGTCGCCGTCGCGAGCCGCAACAACTTCGATCTTGCCCTTGCCGAGTTCTTCCTCGGGCACGGCCTCGATCGCCTCGGTGGCATTCTTGATGATGTTGGTCAGTGCCTGCGAGATCAGGCGGCGGTCGAACCGCGCGTGCAGCGGCTCGTCCTTGATCTCGGTTTCGATGTCGACGTCGGGATGCCCGACGCGCATCAGGAACACCACCTGCCGCACAGTGTCGCCGACATCCTCGCCTTCGATCACCGGCTTCGGCATCCGGGCAAACCGCGAGAATTCGTCGACCATGCGCCGGATGTCATCGACCTGACGGACGATGGTGTCGGTGCACTGCTCGAAGATGCTCTTGTCCTCGACGATCACCTTACCGAACTTGCGCTTGATCCGCTCCGCTGAGAGCTGGATCGGCGTCAGCGGATTCTTGATCTCATGCGCGATGCGGCGCGCGACGTCGCCCCACGCCGAGGTGCGCTGCGCCGACACCAGCTCGGTGATGTCGTCAAGGGTGATGATGTAGCTGTCGCTGGTATGCCCGGTCTGCTCGGCGGTGACGCGGACGTTGAGGATGCGCTCGCGACCGTCGCGGATGATGGTGATCTGGCCCTGCACCAGGCGCTGCGATCCCTCGCGCGCATTGGCCATGATCTCGTCGAGCTCGGGGATGATCTCGGACAGCGGATGGCCGAGCGCTTCGGCCTCGGCGTGGCCGATCAGCTTCTCGGCCGAGCGGTTGAGGATGCCGATCGACAGCGAGCCGTCGACGCCGATGATGCCGGCGCTGGCTGACGACAACACAGCCTCGATGAAGCGGCGCCGGCTATCGATCAGTTCGCTGGCGCTGACCAGTTCGTCGCGCTGGGTGCGCAGCTCCTGGGTCATCTTGTTGAAGGTCATGCCGAGCTGCGACAGGTCGCCCTCGGATTTCGACACCGGCACCTGGACGTGCAGGTCGCCGGTCGAGACCAGATGCGCGGCGCCCATCAGGCGCCGGATCGGCGCCACCAGCCAGTTGGCGAAGTTCAGGCCGATCAGCACCGCAGACATCAGCACGGTGAGCGCGATCACCGTGAACATCAGCGCGAATGCGACCTGGACGCCAAGACGGCGCGCTTCGAGTTCGGAATATTCGGCGACGCTCGCCTGGGTCTGGCGCAACTGCGCCACGACGTGCGGATCGAGGAAGCGCGCGACGTACAGGAAGGTGTCTTCGAAGCCCTTCAGCCGGATCACCGCGGCGACGTAATTAGCCTCGATGAACACCGCGATCTGCGGTTCGGTGTCGTCGACGTTCTTCAGAAACTCCGGCGCCGGCACGTCGAAGTCGCGGCGGATGCCGTTCTGCGCCGCCTCCAGGATGTTGCGATCCTTGTCGATCAGCATCGCGCCCGGCAGGTTGCGGGTGGCGGCGTCGTTGGTCAGGAATTCGCGGAAGGATTTGCGGTCGAGGTCGAACAGCGCCCGGGCGTGCGAGATGTCGTTGGCCATGCCGAGGATGTCGCCGCGGATCAGCTGGCCGTGCTCGTGCAGATAGGCGTTGGCAACGATCAGCGAGTTCTGGATCACCGCCCGGGTCGGGCCGGAGAACAGCCGGTCGAGGCCGCGGTCGAGCGTGACGTTGGCGACGATCGACACCAGCACCGCCGGCAGCACCGCGATCACCGAGAACAGGCTGACGATCTGGATGTGCAGCCGCGACGCAGCCCGCCCCCGCCGGCGGGCCTGGACCACTTTCCAGACCTCGCGGGCGATGATGCCGAGCAGCAGCAGGATGGTGACGGCGTTGATCAGCAGGAAGCTGACGACGACTTCCCGCGTCGGCGCGATCGGCGTAAGGCCGGTCAGGACGATGAAGGTCAGGAACGCCGAGAGCAGCGCAATGCCGACCGCCATCGGGGCCAGCAGCTTGCGCCAGGTGCGCAGCCGCGGCTCGGCAATCGAGGGGTCGTCAACGGGTTGGGCCGACGTCTCTGCGCTGGTCATTCCGGCAATAATCATTGAATGCGTTCGGCCGCCGCATTGAGCAGACCGTGTGATGCATTCCTACAACAATGTTGCTCAATTGCGACAATATCGCGGCGCCTCGCCCGAGCCACCTCGGGCGAGTACGCGGTCCACAGCCGAAAAGCTTGCCCCGGCGTCTCAGCCGCCGGTGCGGTAGACTTGAATGTCGAGGTCTCGGATCTTCTTCCGCAGGGTGTTGCGGTTGAGCCCCAGCAAGTCGGCGGCCCGAATCTGGTTGCCGCGAGTCGCCGCCAGCGCAGCGGTGAGCAGCGGCACTTCGATCTCGCGCAGCACCCGATGGTAGAGCCCGGGCGGCGGCACACCATTCGGGAAGCCCGAGAAGTGTGACGACAGATACATCTCGACCGCGCCGCCGAGGTTGTCGACGGTGTGCGGAGCGTTGCCGCCCGCGACCACGGGCGGCGGCGCCAATTCGCCGTCGATCACCGAGGCGGTGATCACCTCCTGCGGGTAAAGCGCCGCCAGTCGGCGCGCGAGATTTTCGAGCTCGCGGACGTTGCCCGGCCAGCGATGCTGCTTCATCCGCTCGAGTGCCGCGGCATCGAGCTTCTTGGCTGGGAGGCCATCCTTCTCGGCCAGCGCGAAGAAGTGTCGGACCAGATCCGGCAGGTCCTCGATGTGCTCGCGCAGCGGAGGCAGCCGCAGCGGCACCACGTTGAGGCGGAAGAACAGGTCCTCGCGGAATAGGCCCTGCTGGATCAGGACACGAAGGTCCTTGTTCGACGCCGCGACGATCCGGACATCGGTCTTGATCGGGGTGCGGCCGCCGACCGTGGTGTACTCACCCTGCTGTAGCACGCGCAGCAGCCGGGTCTGCGCTTCCATCGGCATGTCGCCGATTTCGTCGAGAAACAGCGTGCCGCCTTCGGCCTGCTCGAACCGGCCCGAGGCTCGGGTGTTGGCGCCGGTGAAGGCGCCGCGTTCGTGGCCGAACAATTCGGATTCGATCAGGTCGCGCGGGATCGCCGCCATGTTGACGGCAACGAACGGACCGTTGCGACGCTTGCCGTAGTCGTGCAGCGCCCGCGACACCAGCTCCTTGCCGGTGCCGGACTCGCCGGTGATCATCACCGTGAGGTCGGTCTGCATCAGCCGCGCCAGAACGCGATAGATTTCCTGCATCGCCGGCGAACGGCCGACCAGCGGGATCGAGTCGAATTCGCCTTCGTCGTTAGCGCTGCTGATCCGCTCCTTCGGCTCGGCAAGCGCCCGGCCGACGATCGCGATCAGTTCCTTCAGGTCGAACGGCTTCGGCAGATATTCGTAGGCGCCCTTCTCCGATGCGCGGATCGCGGTCATGAAGGTGTTCTGCGCGCTCATCACGATGACCGGCAAATTCGGGCGCAGCTTCTTGATTCGAGGCAGCAGATCGAATGCGTTCTCGTCCGGCATCACTACGTCGGTGATCACCAGATCACCCTCGCCCTGGCTCACCCAACGCCACAGCGTCGCCGCGTTGCCGGTCAGCCGCACTTCGTAGCCGGCGCGCGATAGCGCTTGGTTGAGTACCGTGCGGATGGCGGTGTCGTCGTCCGCGACGAGAATACTACCTGCGGGCATTGGGAGTCCTCATCTTGCAGTCTGTGAGGCATCGGACGACGCCGGCGCGTCCTCGCCGTTCGGGGATTGAAGGGCCTTAGCGGTGTTGAACATCGGCATCAGCACCCGGAAGGTGGTTTTGCGCGGCTGCGATTCACACTCGATGATGCCGCCGTGATCGCCGACAATCTTCGCTACCAATGCAAGACCGAGGCCGGAGCCGGACGGCTTGGTGGTGACGAACGGATCGAACAGGTTCGGCAGCAGATCTTCGGGAACGCCGGGACCGTTGTCCCGCACGCAGAATTCCAGCGGCAGCGACACCCGCGTCTTCTTGCCCGGCACCGACAGCCGGACGCCGGGGCGGAACGCGGTGGTGAGTTGGATCTCGCCATCGGAGCCGAGATCAACCACAGCCTCGGCAGCGTTCTTCACCAGATTGAGGAACACCTGGATCAGCTGATCCTGATTGGCGAGCACCGGCGGCAGCGACGGGTCGTAGTCCTCGATGAACTTGATGTTGCGGGCAAAGCCCGACTGCGCCAGCCGCTTCACGTGATCCAGCACCGAGTGGATGTTCACCGGGCCACGCGCGACCGGACGGTCGTCGCCGAACACTTCCATGCGGTCGACCAGCGTGACGATGCGGTCGGCCTCGTCGCAGATCAGCCGGGTCAGCATGCGGTCTTCGGCAGAGGCCTGCTGCTCCAGCAGCTGCGCCGCGCCGCGGATGCCGGACAGCGGGTTCTTGATCTCATGCGCCAGCATGGCGGCGAGCGCGATTACCGAGCGCGCGGCGCTGCGATGCGTCAGCTGGCGGTCCATCTTGTCGGCGATGGTGCGCTCCTGCAGCATCACCACGATGTGGCCGGGCCGTTCGTTGAGTGGCGCGACGTGCAGATCGACCTGGCGGTCGGCACCGATCCGCGGCGTGCCGAGATCGACCTTGTATTCGTTGACCGGCGAATGCCCGACGCGAACCTGCTCGATCAGCGCCAGCAGCGGGCTGCCGAACGGCACCAGATCGGTCAGCGACTGCCGCCGCAGCAACTGCGTTGAAATCTCAAAGAACGATTCCGCCGCCATGTTGGCGTCGACGATCTTGCCGTCCGGGCCGACCAGCAGCACGGGATTCGGCAGCGCGTTGAGGATCGCATCGCTGTCGGTCGGCTGCGCCCGGCGCGGTTCGACGATGGCGTTCATGCGGCGGCCCTCCAGGCGAAATCATCGTAGGCATCGGCGAGCGCGCTGTGCACGCGGGCCGGATTCTCTTCGGTCAGGATCGCGGTGCGCCAGCTCTTCAGAACTGACGGCGGAGCGCCGGCGCTGGCAGCGGCCACCTCGAGCGACCAGCCGAGATGTTTGCGGGCGTGACGCAGCCCGATCTTGACGCCGTACAGCGCCAGAATGTCATCGTAGAGCGTGCGCAAGTAATCGCGCTGCGCGGCGAGCGGAGGCTCGGCCTCGACCTGACCGGTGGTGAGCTGGCGCCCGATCTGCCCCGGCAACCACGGCCGCCCCTGGGCGCCGCGCCCGATCATCACCGCGTCGGCTCCGGAGCGCTTGAGCGCCTCGACTGCGCTGGCGTGGCAGATGATGTCGCCGTTGACCACCAGCGGAATCGAGATCGCGTCCCGGACGGCGCGGACCGCGTTCCAATCGGCTTCGCCCTTGTAGAATTGCTGCCGGGTGCGGCCATGAACCGTGACGAGCTGCACCCCGGCGTCCTGCGCACGTCGCGCCAGTTCGGGCGCGTTGCGGGAGCGATCGTCCCAGCCGAGCCGCATCTTTAGCGTCACCGGCACCCGCACCGCGCCGATCGTCGCCTCGATCAGCGTCAGCGCATGATCGAGATCACGCATCAGCGCCGAGCCGGACAGACCGCCGGTGACGTGCCGCGCCGGGCAGCCCATATTGATGTCGATGATGTCGGCGCCGCCGGCTTCCGCAATCCGGGCGCCCTCCGCCATCCAGCGCGCCTCGCAGCCGGCAAGCTGGACGACGTGCGGCCCCTGCCCGACCTTATCGCAGCGACGGACCGACATCCGGCGGCCGGCGACCAGATCCTCGCTGGCGGTCATCTCCGATACCACCAGACCGGCGCCCAGCTCCGCGACTTGCCGGCGAAACGGCGCATCGGTAATGCCTGTCATCGGCGCCAACAACACCGGATCAGGCACCGCAATATTGCCAATCCTCAAAGGCGGCGAACCTGTTACAGTCGGGCGCGTCACTCGTTGCTCATTTGGTAGCCAGCGCAGTTGCAGGCTCGGCTTCGCTCAATGTTTGAGCATTGTAGATCATTGCCTACAGTTTAGCCAATCATATCTGACATGCAAGTGCATTGCAGCAATTGTCCCCGGCCGCCGGCGGCTGCGGCGATGGAATCATGCTGCTTTCCTGCTCCGGCATGGTAAGGGCTGTGCACCGGCGCGACCAGCGCAGGCCATCCCAATTCCGTATCAATTGATCCGATGCCGAACTCGCCCCGTACTGCTGCCATTATCGTCGCCGCCGGTCGCGGCCTGCGCGCCGGCGCGGGCGGTCCCAAGCAATACCGCACCCTCGCCGGACGGCCGGTGATCGCCCGGGCGATGGAGCCGTTCTGCACCCATCCGGGCGTGATGGCGGTGCAGCCGGTGACGAATCCCGACGACACCGAGATGTTCAACGCGGCGGTGGCCGGTCTGAATTTCCGCCCCGCGGTCGGCGGCGGAGCGACCCGGCAGGCCTCGGTGCGCGCCGGCCTGGAGGCTTTGGCCGAACTGAAGCCGGATATCGTGCTGATCCATGACGCCGCGCGCTGCTTCGTCACCCAGGAACTGATCTCCCGCGCCATCACCGCGGCTGGCGCGACTGGCGCGGCGCTGCCGGTGGTCCCGGTGACCGACACCATCAAGCAGGTCGACGCCAACGGCGCGGTCGATGCGACGCCGGACCGCGCTACCTTGCGGATCGCCCAGACCCCGCAGGCGTTCCGCTTCGACGTGATCCTCGACGCCCACCGCCGCGCTGCCCAGGACGGCCGGGACGAATTCACCGACGACGCCGCGATCGCCGAATGGGCGGGATTGACGGTGTCGACCTTCGAGGGCGATGCTAACAACATGAAGATGACCACCCCGGAAGATTTCGCGCGCGAGGAAAGCCGGCTGATGGCCGCACTCGGCGATATCCGCACCGGCACCGGCTACGACGTGCATGCGTTCGGCGAAGGCGACCACGTCTGGCTGTGCGGCCTGAAGGTGCCGCACACCCGCGGTTTCCTGGCGCATTCGGACGGCGACGTCGGCCTGCATGCGCTGGTCGACGCGATCCTCGGCGCGCTGGCGGATGGCGACATCGGCTCGCACTTCCCGCCGACCGATCCGCAGTGGAAAGGCGCAGCCTCCGACAAGTTCCTCAAATACGCCATCGACCGCGTCACCGCGCGCGGCGGCCGCGTCGCCAATCTCGAAGTGACGATGATCTGCGAGCGGCCGAAGATCGGTCCGCTGCGCGACGCGATGCGTCAGCGCATTGCCGAGATCACCGGCGTGCCGGTGTCGCGCGTCGCGGTGAAGGCCACCACCAGCGAGAAGCTCGGCTTCACCGGCCGGGAGGAAGGCATTGCGGCGACCGCATCCGCCACCATCCGGCTGCCCTGGGGCGCCGACGGACTGGCCGGCTGACGATGAGCAGCAACGACGCCCGCGCCCTCGCCCGCTCGTTGCTCGACCTCTGCCGTTCGCGGAAGCTGATGATCGCGACCGCCGAGTCCTGCACCGGCGGTCTGGTCGCCGGCGCGCTGACCGACATCCCCGGCTCGTCCGACGTGATCGACCGCGGCTTCGTCACCTATTCCAACGCCGCCAAGCATGACCTGCTCGGCGTCGAGAACGCCACGCTCACCACCTTCGGCGCCGTCAGCAAGGAAACCGCGATCGCGATGGCGGTCGGCGCGCTGGAGAATGCCGACGTCGATCTCGCGGTCTCGATCACCGGGATCGCCGGCCCCGGCGGCGCGACGCCCGGCAAGCCGGTCGGCCTGGTGCATTTTGCGGTGGCGTCGCGCGACGGCCGGATCTCGCATCGCGAGCAGCGCTTCGGCGCGATCGGCCGCAGCAACGTCCGCCAGCGCTCGGTGGTCGAAGCCCTGCGAATGCTGCTGGAACTCGCCCGCGGTCCGAAGCCGCCGACCAAGGCCAAACGCGAGGTGGCCACCGGCGTGCATAAACGCGTCGCCCGCTCCCCCCGCCGCGTCGCCGCCAAGCGCCCGCAGCCGAAGCGGCCGGTGAATCCGAAGAAGACTTAGCGGCGGTGCTATTCGTCAGGCCGGCATGAAGTGCACGGCGCGGCCCGATCATCGCCGTCACCCTCCGCGAAAGCGGAGGGACCAGTATCCCAGAGCGCTCGTGATCTTCGGAAGCACTCTGGCATACTGGGCCTCCCGGACAAGCCGGCGATGACGGCGGAGTGTGTGAAGATTCAAGTATTCGCCGTGTCCGTCGTTGCGAGCGAAGCGAAGCAATCCAGCTCCGTGCATCGAGCTGGATTGCGTCGTCGCTGCGCTCCTCGCAATGACGGAAGGCTGTTGACGGTGCGAAACTAACTACACCCGCGACAGCTTCGGGCCGGTGCCGTAGATCTGGTCGGCGCGGGTTTCGAACGCTTCGGCGAAACGGTGGAACGCGGTGTCGAACATCGCGCCCATCAGCGTGGCGAGCATCCGGCTCTTGAATTCGTAGGCGATGAAGAAGCCGACCTCGCAGGCGCGCTCGGTCTTGGCCGCGAACGTCCAGCGGTTCTCCAGATTTGAGAATGGGCCTTTGAGATACTCGACCAGGATCTTCAGATTGGCGCGGTCGAGGGTGACGCGGCTGGTGAAGGTTTCCTGCACCAGCTTGAACGACACCGTCATGTCGGCGATCACCACCTCATTGCCGTCCGGCTGCTGGATGCGCTCGCGGATCTTCAGCGCCTTGCACAGCGGCACGAATTGCGGATAGCGCTCGACATCGGCGACGAGGTCGAACATCTGCTGGGCACTGTGCGGCACTCTGCGCCTGTTGGAAAACTGCGGCATCGTCTCGGACTTCAGGTCTTGGACTGTTAGCGGGCTCGCGCCGCGCGCGCCGCCTTGAGCTTGGCGAAGTCGTCGCCGGCGTGATGCGACGAGCGCGTCATCGGGCTCGCCGACACCATCAGGAAGCCCTTGGCGTAGGCGGTGGTCTGATAGCCGGCGAACTCGTCCGGCGTGACGTAGCGCATCACCGCGTGGTGCTTACGGGTCGGCTGCAGATACTGGCCGATGGTGAGGAAATCGACCTCCGCCGAGCGCAAATCGTCCATCACCTGCAGCACCTCGTGGCGCTCCTCGCCGAGGCCGACCATGATGCCGGACTTGGTGAAGATGGTCGGATCGAGTTCCTTCACTCGCTGCAGCAGCCGGATCGAATGGAAGTAACGCGCGCCCGGCCGCACCGACAGATAGCGCGACGGCACGGTTTCGAGGTTGTGGTTGAACACGTCCGGCTTGGCAGCGACCACGACTTCCAGCGCGCCATCCTTGCGCAGGAAGTCCGGCGTCAAAATCTCGATCGTCGTGGTCGGGCAGGCTTCGCGCACTGCGCGGATCGTCGCGGCAAAGTGCGCCGCCCCGCCGTCGGCCAGATCGTCGCGGTCGACCGAGGTGATCACCAGATGCTGCAGCCCGAGCTTCCGCGTCGCCTCGGCGACATAAGCCGGCTCGTTGGCGTCAAGCGCACCCGGCATTCCGGTCTTGACGTTGCAGAACGCGCACGCCCGGGTGCAGGTGTCCCCCATGATCATGAAGGTGGCGTGCTTCTTGTCCCAGCACTCGCCGATGTTCGGGCAGCCGGCCTCTTCGCACACCGTGTGCAGGCCGTTTTCCTTGACGATGCCGCGGGTCTCGCCATAGCCGCGCGTGGTCGGCGCGCGCACCCGGATCCAGTCCGGCTTCTTCGGCGACAGCGCGTCAGGCCGCGCCGCCTTCTCCGGATGCCGGGGGCGGACGGGATTGGCGGACACCGTATCGACGAGAACGACCATGAGCTGCCTGGGTTTGCGCGAGAACCCTACCTAATCCGGCCGCCCCCGTCCCGCAACCCAGGCTGCTTGCGGGCTGTTATCCCTTGGAATAATGCTCGAATTGTAAGCATAACGCGCATCGCCGGCCGCGCCTTGTGGCGCACAATCCCTGTCGCAGATGATCAAGCCCCGCGTTCCGAAGGCCTCGCCGGACGGAACACATCCCGCCCTCGGCCCACTGCTGACGCGCCGGTTCTTTGCCCGCAGCGTCCACGAGGTCGCGCCCGAACTGATCGGCGCAACGCTGCTGTTCGGCGGCGCCGGCGGCGTCATCGTCGAGGTCGAAGCCTATCACCACACCGACCCGGCGGCGCATTCCTATGGCGGGCCGACACCGCGCAACCAGGTGATGTTCGGCCCGCCGGGCGTCGCCTACGTGTATCGCTCCTACGGCATCCATTGGTGCGTCAATGTCGTCTGCGAGCCCGAAGGCTCCGCCAGCGCAGTTCTGATCCGAGCGCTGGAGCCGACCCACGGTCTTGCGGCGATGCGCAATCGCCGCGGCCTCGACGAGCCGCGCAGCCTGTGTTCGGGCCCCGGCAAACTAGCGCAGGCCCTCGGCATCACCATCGCTCACAACGGCCTGCCGCTCGATGCCGCCCCATTCGCGATCCATCGCCGGATCAGCAAGCCGGAGATCGTCACCGGACCGCGCATCGGCATCACCAAGGCGGCCGACTATCCTTGGCGCTATGGGCTGAAGGGCTCGCGGTTCTGGAGCAAACCGTTTCCGCGCTGAGCGCGGTTCAGTTTGCCGCCCTCGCCTTCCGCAAATGGTCCGGGTACCACACCGTAAAGATCGCGGTGCCGATCAGCACCGCGTAGGAGATCAGCTCGTAGGCAAGTTCGGGCAGCGCGACCTGCTCCATCTTGCCGAATGCCAGCGCCGCGTTGATGGTGAAAGCCGTCGCCCAGATGCCGGTCATCAGCACGTTGATGCGGATGAATTTCGGATCATTCCAGACCGCCGGATCGACGTGCTCCCTGGCGTAGTCGAGCGTGAACGGCTTCCCGAGCAGGATGGTCAGCCAGGCCCCGGCCGCCAATGCGCCGTTGGCGAGCACGCCGAGATGGCGCAGCGTCCAGGTGTCGTTGAACCCCATCACCGCGACGGTCGCGGCGCCGAAGAACACCACGCCGACCCACAGAATGATACCGCGATGGAGCTTCAACACGCCCATCACGACCGTCAGCGCCAGTGCGACGCAGAGGCCGATCTCGACCCGGAGCAACGTGTCACGGGCGATGATCAGAAACGACAGCCACGGCGCAAAAGAAATCAGCAGCTTGAGGAAGGCGAGCATCGGCACAGCCCCGTTGATGCCCGATCCTACGCGATCGCCCCGGTGTCATACTTTGGCGCCGATCAACGCCGCGGCGACGGACAGCAGGTGCAAGGTCCGTCATTGCGAGCGGAGCGAAGCAATCCAAACTTCACTCACAAGCTGGATTGCTTCGTCGCTACGCTCCTCGCAATGACGAGGGACGTTGCGTTCTAAGGCGCTCAATCGAGCGCGTGGCACACCGCTTCGAGCCGGTTGCCGTCCGGGTCGGCGATGAAGGCCGCGTAGTAACCGGGATGATAATCGCGCAGTCCCGGCGCGCCCTGATCGATGCCGCCGTGCGCGAGCCCGGCTTGCCAGAAACCATCGACCACGGCGCGGCTGTTCGCCTTGAAGCACCAGTGCCGGCCATACGCCGGCTCCGGCCTGTCGCCCTTGCGGATCGACAGATAGGCGCGGTCCGGATGGTCAGGCCGCGCCCTCTCGCCATAGCCCAGCCAATCGCCGCGGGCGCCAACCTTGACGACGCCGAGCGCCGCCATGATCGCATCGTAAAACGGCTCGGCCACCGAAATATCGGACACGGTGATCGAGACGTGGTCGAGCAAGGGTCAGCTCGCGTTCTTCAGCCGAAGCAGCGCTTCGAGGATCTTGACCTTGCGCGCGACCGCGGCCTCGCGCTTCTCACGTTCTTCCTCAACGACTTCTTCGGCGGCGTTGGCGACGAACTTCTCGTTCGCCAGCTTGGCTTCGGCGCGCTTGATGTCGGCTTCGGCCTTGCCGAGTTCCTTCTCGAGCCGGACCTGCTCGGCGGCGAAATCGACCACGCCCTTGAGCGGCAGCGCCGCAACCTCGCCGCGCACCAGGAGCTGCACCGCCCCTTGCGGTGCTGCGTCCGCAAACGAGATCTCGCCGACGCGAGCCAGCCGCTTGATCACGTCACTCCAGCGGCTCGCCCGCGCATTGGTGTCGGCGGAAGCGCCGGCCAGCACCAGCGGCGTCAGGGTCGACGGCACCATGTTCATCTCGGCGCGCACTGAGCGGATCGCGGTGACGAGATCGACCACCCAGCCGATCTCGGCTTCAGCCGCATCGTCGGTGAAGTCCGGCTCCTGCGGCTCCGGAATTGCCAGCATCGCCGGCCCGGCCATCGGATCAGTCGCGGCAGAGGCCGCCAGCACCGACACTTCCTCGTCCGAGATCCCGGCCTTGCGCGACCACGGCGCCAGCACCAGCAGTCCGTCGCGCGTCGCGGTCACCGCCCACAGCTCTTCGGTGATGAACGGCATGAACGGATGCAGGATCTTGAGGATCTCGTCCCGCGCCCACGCCACCATCGCCCGGGTCTCGGTCTTGGCAGCGCCCTCCTCGCCCATCAGCACCGGCTTGGCGAGTTCGAGATACCAATCGCAATACACGTTCCAGACGAAGCGATACGCGGCTTCGGCGGCATCGTTGAAGCGATAGGATTCGATCGCCTCGGTGACATCGCGCACCGCGCGGACGGTCTCGTGCGCTATCCAGCGGTTCAGCGTTTCCTTGGCCGCCGTGTAGTCGAAGCCGGCCGGCGCGACGCAGCCGTTCATCTCCGCAAAGCGGCAGGCGTTCCAAAGCTTGGTGGCGAAGTTGCGATAGCCTTCGACGCGCGAAGTCGCGAGTTTGATGTCGCGGCCCTGCGCCGCCATCGCCGCCAGCGTGAAACGCAGCGCGTCGGCGCCGTATTCGTCGATCAGGTTGAGCGGATCGATGACGTTGCCCTTCGACTTCGACATCTTGGCGCCCTTCTCGTCGCGAACAAGGGCGTGGATGTAGACGGTCGGGAACGGCACATCGTCCATGAAGTGCAGGCCCATCATCATCATCCGGGCGACCCAGAAGAAAATGATGTCGAAGCCGGTGACCAGCACATTGGTCGGATAGTAGCGGTCGAGTTCGGGTGTCTCGTCCGGCCAGCCGAGAGTCGAGAACGGCCACAGCGCCGATGAGAACCAGGTGTCGAGCACGTCCTCGTCGCGGGTGATGAAGCCCTCGCGCTTGGCGGGATCTTCCGCCATGTCGTGGGCCTGCGCGGGCGTGATCACTTCCTGCTCGACGTAGTAGCCGAGCGCATTGCCGACCGCCTCTTCCTCGGTTTCGGCGACGAACACCTTGCCGTCCGGACCGTACCAAGCCGGGATCTGGTGGCCCCACCACAGCTGGCGCGAGATGCACCACGGCTGGATGTTCTCCATCCACTCGAAGTAGGTCTTCTCCCAGTTCTTCGGCACGAAGGTGGTCTCGCCCGAGCGCACTGCGGCGATCGCCGGCTGCGCCAGCGTTTTGGCGTCGACGTACCACTGATCGGTGAGGAACGGCTCGATCACCACGCCGGAGCGGTCGCCGTGCGGCACCATGTGGACGTTGGGCTCGATCTTCTCCAGGAAGCCGAAATCATCGAGCCGCGCCACGATCATCTTGCGGGCGACGAAGCGGTCGGTGCCGTTGATCTCCTCGGCGAATTCGCGCGCGCCTTCCGGCAGGCCTTCGAGATAGGCGCTGTTGTCGGCAACAGAGATCTTGCCCTCGATGTCGAGCACGTTGATCTGCGGCAGATGATGCCGCTTGCCGACCTCGAAGTCGTTGAAGTCGTGCGCCGGCGTGATCTTCACCGCGCCGGAGCCCTTCTCGGGGTCGGAGTACTCGTCGGCGACGATCGGAATCCGCCGGCCGACCAGCGGCAGGATGACGTGCTTGCCGATCAGATGCGTGTAGCGCTCGTCTTCCGGATTCACCGCGACCGCGGTGTCGCCCAGCATGGTTTCGGGGCGCGTGGTCGCGACGACGATGAAGGTCGACGGATCGGCCGGGTCGAAGGTCTTGCCTTCGATCGGATAGCGCAGGTGCCAGAGATTGCCCTTGACCTCGATCTGCTGCACTTCGAGATCGGAGATCGCGGTCAGCAGCTTCGGGTCCCAATTGACCAGCCGCTTGTCCTTGTAAATCAGGCCCTGGCGGTGCAGCTCGACGAACACCTTGGCGACGGCGCGGGACAGCCCCTCGTCCATGGTGAAGCGCTCGCGCGACCAGTCGCACGACGCGCCGAGCCGCTTCAGCTGGTTGACGATGACGCCGCCGCTCTCGGCCTTCCACTGCCACACCCGCTCCAGGAATTTGGCACGCCCCATGTCGCGGCGGCTCGGCTCCTGGCGCTCCATCAGCTGGCGCTCGACCACCATCTGGGTGGCGATGCCGGCGTGGTCGGTGCCGGGCTGCCACAACACGTCGCGGCCGCGCATCCGCTCGAACCGGCACAGGATGTCCTGCAGCGTGTTGTTGAGCGCATGGCCCATGTGCAGCGAGCCGGTGACGTTCGGCGGCGGAATCACGATCGAGTACGGGACGGCGTCGCGGCGATCCGGACGGCCGGCCTTGAAGGCCTCCGCATCTTCCCAGGCGCGCGAAATGCGGGCCTCGATGTCGGCTGGCTGGTAGGTTTTCTCGATCATGGCGCTGCAATCAAAAAAGGCGCGTCGCCGGGCCGCGAACGCGCTCGTTGGACGACGCTAGAAACCTTCCGGCGCGCCGCAAGTCAACAATGGAGGCCGGTCCATTGGATCAGGCGGAGGATCAGGCGGAGGCAGCGCCTCCGCCAAACGGGCTCAGCGCCCGCGCGAGACCCGCTCGATTTCCTGGCGGACGATCCGCTCGACCAGCGTCGGCAGATTATCGTCGAGCCAAGCCTTCAGCATCGGCCGCAGCATCTCCTTGACCAGATCCTCGAGGGTCCGGGCATTGTTGCTGAGCACCGTGGTGGCGAGCGAATTGAACGCCGATTCCACCGCCGCGGCGGTGGTCCGCGACAGGATCGGCTGCTGCGGCTCTTCGCTCCAGGCCGCCGCCGCGGGCGGCGGCTCGTAGGCCGGCTCCGGCGCGCGCGGCTTTGGCGCGGCTTCGGCGAATTCGATGTCGTCCTCGATCGGCGCTTTCTGAACGGGCGGCGGCGGAGGTGGTGGCGGCGGCGCCGGCTCGGGTTCGGGCTCCGGCAGCGCCATCTCGTCGGTCAGTTCGAGCACGTCGCCATCCGGCTGCGGCGGACGAACCTCCTCCTCCGTGGTGTCGGCGTCGAGGCCGGCCAGCAGCGCGTCGATGTCGTCCTGACTGTTGCTCTCGGCGGGAGCTGGCGTTGGCGGCGGAGCCGGCTTCGGCGCAGCGGCGGCGGGCTTGGGCGGCGCGGCTTGCGCCACCGGACTCGGTGCAGACGGAGGTGGGGTCATGGCCGCGGGCTTGCTCGGCGGGGGAGCCGGCTTGGGCGGCTCCGGCTTCGGGGCAACGGCCACCGGCGCAGGTGCCGGGGTCGCGGGCTTGGCTTCGTCATCGGCAATGATGCGACGGATCGACGCCAGAATCTCCTCCATGGAAGGCTCTTGCGCCTTTGCAGGCTGCGTCATCTCCGACTCCACATCATCACGCCCTTCCCGGCGTTGTAACATCAAAGCTCTACGGGAGAGACCGGTTCCGGATCGGCGGCGCCAGGTTTCGCGTTGGAAGCAGGACTTGTCCCCAGCTTCAACTACGGTACGCCCCGAGGTCCGCTCCACGTGTAACAACGTGGAGCGCCGCGAAACACGGGCGCATCTCCGACTCGAATCGTCACGACGACCCGATCAACGGTAGGCAGCCGATTAGTTGTTTGCAAGCAAACGCGCCCGGGCAGAATCCCGGGCGCAGTCGCGGCCGCAATCAGCGGCCGTCGGGAGTCCGCACGCCGCCCCAGCTGTCGCGCACCTGCTGGTAGTGCACGCTGGGATCATAGACGTCGGTCTTCAGGCCGAGCACCTGCGGCGACAACCGGCCGACCGCGTTCAGCACCGCATAAGAAGCAACGACGCGGTCATGTTGCGCGGTCACCAGTGCGACGCGGGCATTCACCAGCGCCTGCTGCGCGTTCAACACGTCGAGCGTGGTGCGTTGGCCGGCGCGGGCTTCTTCACGCACGCCGTTGAGCGCGATTTCCGAGGCCTTGACCTGGGACTGCGCCGACGAGACCTGCGCCTTCGCGGCCTGCAGCTGCCCCCACGCCTGCACCACGCTGGCGCGGGTCTGGTCGCGCACCTGTTCGAGGTTGAGGCGCTGCTGCGCCAGCGTTTCCTTCGACTGCCGGATCAGCGCGTATTCGCCGCCGCCCTGGTAGATCGGGACCGACAGCTGCGCGACGCCCGACGCGAGGAACTGGCGCGGCGACGAGATCGACGGCTCCCACGACTGCTGCGCGCTGGCCTGCAACGTCAGAGTCGGGAACAGCGCGCCCTCGTTGATCTTCACGTTCAGATAGCTGACGTCGATGCCGTACATCGCAGCGGTGACGTTCGGATTCTCGACCAACGCCAGATTGATCGCCTGCGCCAGCGAGGTCGGCAGATAGCGATCGACCGGCGAGCCCGGCGCGAGATTACCCGGCTCGGTGCCGATGATGCGGCGGTAGTTCGACCGCGTCGTGGTCAGCGTCGATTCGGCGGCCAGCTGCTGGGTGTTACCGGCCGCGAGCTGCGCCTGCGACTGCGCCACGTCGGTGCGGGTCACCTCGCCGACATTGAAGCGATCGTTGGTCTGACGCAGCGTCTGCTCGAGCACGCGCACGTTGGAGCGCTGCACTTCGAGCGTCGCCGAGTCGCGCAGGTAGTCCATGTAGATGGTCGCGGCCGACAGCAGCACCGACTGCTCTAGCACCCGCAGACCTTCACGCGCCGACGACACCTGGCTCTCGGCCGCACGGGTGCGGTTCGCCGTCTGATTGCCGTTGAACAGCGTCTGCGATGCGGTCACGCCGACCGAGCGCGGGATCTGGGTGCCGGACGCCTGGAACTGGTTGCCGGCGACCGACGAAATCACGTCGGTGTACTGATAACCGCCGCTGGCCGTGACAGCGACCTTGGGACGGTAGCCGGACAGAGCCTGAGGAACCGATTCGTCGGTGGCGCGCACCGAGGCGCGCTGTGCATTGAGTTGAGGATTAGTCTGGTAAGCGCGAACCAGCGCGCCTTCGATGGTATCCGCTCGGGCCGCTGTCTGCGAGACGCACGCCAGAACGATGCCGGCAGCCGCGAGGCCGGAAATCCGCTTAAGCCCATCCATTCTGGCAATCCAATCCTGAACTTTTCCCCACACCGGACTTTCCGGTGCCCAACGCCGTGCGCTCGGCCGAACGATGTCCGGTAAGTCCATCCTCACCATAGGACACGGAATTGACCGAAGAAACCCCCCGGCCGTGGTGCACAACGAAACTTGCGAGCTGGGGCATTCGCGCCACAGGTATGATTCCTCTAAAGAATCCGGCCGCTTGCGTCAGAATTCGAAGGCCGGCGCGCGCTCCAAACCGGGCAGCACGGGAATCGACGCATCGAACAGAATGCGGGCACCGTAGTCGCCGTGCGAACGGGTCACCACGGTAACGCGCTGCGGCCGGCCGTTGGCGAAGGCGCCGACCAGGCGGCCGCCGAGCTTGAGCTGATCGTACAGCGCGGTCGGTTCGACCTCGGTGGCGCCGCAGAGCAGGATCGCGTCGAACGGCGAGTCGTGCAGATCGCCCTTCGCCGCCTCAGCGACCCGGACGTTGACGTTGGACAGACCCAGCGCCGGCAGCGTCGAGCGGATGCGTTGCGCCAGCGATTCGTCATCGATCGTCGTGGTGACGCGGGTAACCAGCTTCGCCGCCACGGCCGCGATGTACCCGGTCGGACAGCCTACCACGAGCACGCGATCGTCGTGCTGCAGCTCGGCAGCCTGCAACATGCGCGCGGTCATGATCGGATTGAGCATGAAGTGCTTATGGCCGTCGTGGCCTTCGATCTCGAGATCGAGGTCGAGATAGACCAGCTCGCGCTTCGATTCCGGCACGAATGCCTCGCGCGGCAGCGCCCGCATCGCATCGATGATTCGCCAATCGGTCACGCTGGCAGGCCGAATTTGCCCGTCGACCATGTTTTGCCGCGCGCGCTCGAATTCCAACATCCTCGATCCCCTGCGTGAAACCCGCGCCATCCATGCTGCAACGCCGCTGAAAACGCAACATGTCGCCGCACTCAACAGATTTAGTGCAAAGGGGGCTTCACGCGGCGCAGATCATCCCCTACATAGCCCTCGCCGTCACGGCGGCTCGCCGCGGCGTTGCGGCGGAAAACGGCCGGTGTGGATCGACCGATTTCTGCTTTCCAACGCCGAACGGCTTTGTTATACGCTGCCCCGCGAAGCGCTGCTTCGCATGTTCCCTGGTAGCTCAGTGGTAGAGCAACCGGCTGTTAACCGGTTGGTCGCTGGTTCGAATCCGGCCCGGGGAGCCATTCTCATTTTCCATCATTGCAGGTCGTGACGCCCACGCTAGCTCGTGGGCTCCCGAGGATGTGCCAGCTTCCTCACAGCGGCGCGCCAGCGACCTTTCACGCCGCTGTGACTCCGCCTCCCCCGGCCCCCGGAACGTTCTCGCTCCGACGCACGTTGCGTCGGCATCGGAAACAAAGAGGGAGACCACAGATGTTGAAGCCGATCACCTTTGCCGCCGCCGTGCTCGCGGGCGCCGTGGCCCTGACCAGCGCCGCCTCGGCTCAGCAGCCGACGCAGATGCGCGGCCAGCTCTACGGCGAGAGCACTCGTTATCAGGGTTATCAGGAGCGCGGCTACCAGGAGCGCAATTGGCGCGACAGCAACGCGTTCTGGCCGGGCCAGGTGGCTGCCGGCGTCGTTGGCGGCGCGATCGGTGCGGCAGGAGCCATCGCCACGGCTCCGTTCGAGGCCGGCTATCAGGGCAACTACGACATGCGCAGCTACGCCGAGCGCAACGGCTTCGTCTGTCTGCCCGGCACCACCTTCCGCGGCGAAGACGGCCGGATGCATCTCTGCCAGTAAGCAGCCGTTTAGCATAACGGTCGAACCGAGCCGCCTCCTCCCCGGGGGCGGCTTTGTTTTTGGCCGCATTCCTTGTGGATCAGCTCAACACACACCGCACGACGAAGGCCGATCGCTAAAATTGTAGCGATCGGCTCAACCGGCCCCACAACAGTTTTTGCCACACTCAGGTTCGGACAGGGGAGCCGAACCATGAGCGAAGCCGAATACGATCTGTTGCTGGAATCGATCAGCGACGCCGTTGCGGAAAGCACGCAGGACAACGTCATCCGCCCGAACGTGGTGGCGACGATGCGCCGCGCCGCCAACGACAATTCGGTCGAATGGCCGCTGCTGCCGTTCCCGTCCGACTGGTACGCCTCCTGCTGAGCAAGGCGCTGCCGGCGTCAGCGGCCTTCCTGGGCGACGGTGTCCGCCAGCGAATCCAAATGCCGCTCCGCCAGCTCTTCGATCACCAGATCGGGCTTCTCGCGTTCGATCAACGGCGCGATCTCGCGTGACGGCTTGAAGCCCGACCGGGCGACGTAGACCACCTCACCAAAACTGCGCGACAGATACTTCACCAGTGCTCCGGTGAAGGAGTCGCCGATGAACATGATCTTGTATTTGGCCTGCGGACAGAACGTCCGCCCGATCGAAATGTCGTCGCCCACGGACTGATACGCCGTCGCCGTGAGAGCACAGCGATCGGCCGGCAGCTCCGACAGCCGGGTCGTTTCCCGCCGCGTCAATCCCGCCATGCCGGCGAGATCGCCTGCGTGGTCAGAGGGAATTGCAAACTGCTTCGCATCGAGATCGAGCACCGGCAGATCGGTCAGCGGCAGCGCAGCCATGATGCGGCGATAGCCGAGATACGCGCCCCAATCGGTCCAGTGCGAGTCGTCCTTGAGGTACACCTGCCCGTCCGCCTTGCCCTGCCGCAGCGTGCTGCGCAGATCGAGCACCGGGAGGCGCGCAGCCTCCGCCAGCGCGACGACTTGGTCGAACTGCGACGGCGGATCGCGCCGCGACATGAAGCTCGGCATCATCTCCGGATAGATCGTGTGCTTGTCCGGCACCACCACGAAGAGATATGGGCGGCTCACGGCTCGCAGCGGACGCATCCGCAACGCGAGCGCGGCTTCGGTATTGGCAAGCTGCAGCGTGCTGAAAGGACGCTGGTTGCGATACAACTCGATCGAATTGTCGCCGGCGTAGAACAGCCAGTCGTCCTTGCCGAACACCACTTTGTCCGACGGCGAGCGTCCGAGCATCACCGTGGTGAAGTTCGAGTTCAGCCGCAGCAGCAGCTTTCGCAAGCCGAAATTGTCGTTGAAATAGGCATCGAACCGCTCCGGGAAGCTGTCCCACTGCGCCGCGGTGCGCGGCCATCCCGGGAGCTGCGTCAGTTCGCGCTTCTCACTAATGCTGATCTCGGCGTGCTTGAAGGTCATCGCGATCAGCGACGCGAACGAAAACGCCGCGACGAGGCCCACGAGGGCGCCGCAGTACAGCCGAACGGTGAAAGGGGTTCGCTGCATCGCTAGAACCGGAAATAGATGAATGGATTGTAGGTGCCGGCCGCAACTTGGCTGCTGGCGAGCAGGCCGATCGTCAGCAGCACGATCAGCCGGCCTGTCATCATCAGGGTCCCATCACCGCCAATCTGCAAGGTGCGGACATCGGGATGCACCCGGCCCTGGTTCTGGTCCCGGCGCAGCCGCCAATCCGCGGTCAGCGGGCTGAACACCGCAGCACTCGCCAGACCTCCCATCACCAGGCAGAGGACGACCAGCGGATCGACATTGCCGAGGAAATCCAGCGACCAGCCGGCGCCGAGCCCGACCATGGCGCGCAAATAGGTGATGGCGTGCGAGAGGTCGGTGGCGCGGAAGAACACCCAGGCCAGCGACACCACGGCCAGCGTGTAGAGGTGCCGCACCGGCCGCGGCATCCGCGCCAGCAGCGACGCCAATCCGAGCCGTTCGAAGATCAGGAACAGGCCATGGATAAGGCCCCAGACCACGAACGTCCAGTTCGCGCCATGCCACAGCCCGCACAGCAGGAACACGGTGGCGAGATTGAAATACACCCGCCACGGCGGCACGCGGTTGCCGCCCAGTGGTATGTAGAGATAGTCGCGCAGCCAGTTCGACAGCGAGATGTGCCAGCGCCGCCAGAATTCCTGCAGCGACTGCGACAGATACGGATAGTTGAAGTTCTCCAGGAAGGTGAAACCGAACAGCCGCGCCAGCCCGATCGCCATGTCCGAATAGGCCGAGAAGTCGAGATAGATCTGCAAGGTGTAGCAGAGCAGCCCGAGCCAGGCCGCGCCCGGGCTGAGGTCGGCGGCCGGCAGCGCAAAGATCCGGTCGGCGACTTCTCCGAGCGGATTGGCCAGCAGCATCTTCTTGCCGAAGCCGGCCAGGAACCGCTCGATGCCGGAGGCCGCCAGTTCGAGCGTCACCGGCCGACGCCGGAGCTGATCGGAAATGTCGTGATAGCGGATGATCGGGCCGGCAATCAGCTGCGGAAAGAACGCAATGTACAGCGCGAAGTCGACCGGCCGGCGCTGTGCGCGGGCGACGCCGCGATAAACGTCGATCACATAAGACAGCGCGTGGAAGGTGAAGAACGAAATCCCCAGCGGCAGATGCGGCGCCACCACGGTGACCGGCGCGATGCCCACCGTCTCCAGCAGCGCGTTGAGGTTCGCGATCAGGAACTCTGAATACTTGAACACCGCAAGCAGGCCGATGTTCAACACCACCGCGGCGGCCACCACCAGCTTGCGCCGGCCCGGGTCCGTCAGGGCATCGAGCGCCAGCCCGAGCAGCCAGTTGCCGAAAATCGACCCCAGCATCACCAGCGCAAAGAACCGCTCGCCCCAGGCATAGAACACCAGGCTGGCGACCAGCAGCACGCTGTTGCGAAGCGGCCGCGGCACGCTCCAATAGACCAGGAGCAGCAGCGGCATGAACAGGAACAGGAAGACCGGCGAACTGAACAGCATCAGGCCATCGCCCTCGCTTCCCAGCTCCTGCAGTTGCGCTCCGGCATCGCCGCCCCGTCGTTTGGTGCGCCTTCTCCTTGCGTGAGCGCCCCCGATTGTTCAAGGCCACCTCTGTCCCCAGGGCAACGCGCTGTGCGGCGGTTGCCTATCGCCGTCCGGCCGTATATGAGTTCGCCGCGTGGGGCCACGTGGCGGAGTGGTTACGCAACGGTCTGCAAAACCGTGTACACCAGTTCAATTCTGGTCGTGGCCTCCACTTTCCTATCAAGCACTTAGCCAATCTTCCTGAGACTCGACCGGAACCGCGTCGAGGATCGCGCTGTTGCGCGCGGAATCGCTTCGCACGAACGCCCCATCCAATCGACACCTGTCGAGATCGCCGCGTCAGACCGCGGCGCGGGCGCGCGCCCTCATCCGCGCTTCTTGCGGCGCCAGTCGCGCTTCTTCGGCTTCGGGGCCAGATCCGGTCGCTCGGCCTGGACCTGCTTGAACCGCGCCAGCATCCGGTCGAAGGCTGACAGCAAGGCCGTCTCGATCTCGGGGCGATGCTCCAGCCGCGACAGCAGCATGGCGGCGGCTTCCAGCGTCGACAGCCCGTCGCGGCGCGGCTCCTTGCGCAGCCGGCCGTAGCGCGACGGCGCCGCGGGGTCGAGAATCACCCGCTGGCACTTCAGCATCCAGGCGTTGCGCCACCACAGCGCCTTGGCCTGGCTCCAAGTGCCGTCGAGCAGCACCACGCCCTCGATCTCGTCGAGGATCATGTCCTGATACGGCTCGGGCTGGCCCTTGGCGTCGACCGCAAGGATCTCGCGCCCCTCGGCCAATTCGGCCGCGCGGGCTGAGCCGAGATACAGGACCGCCCAGCGCGACGGATCGTGCACGGTGCGGCCGAGCGCCTTGGACAGGCTCGGCCATGACAGCCCGATCCGCACCACCGCGTTCTTGAAATGCTGCGCGGTCAGCCGCGCGGTGCCGAGTGCGCGATCCTGCTCCTGCGGATGCTGCAGAATCAGAAGCTGGATGCGGCTGGCGATCGGCTCGACGGTGTCGCAGATGCACAGCGGCAGCGCTTTGCCGCAGCGCTCGCACTCCGGTTCAGGCGCGCCCAGCTCTGCCGCAGGTGTCTGGTGTTCGGTCGTCATCTCGTCCCTACTCCGCCGGCACTGCGGCCGGCGCACCGCGGCGCCAGCGCCGCTGCCGCACCCGGTCGATCAACAGATAAATCACCGGCGTCGTATACAGCGTCAGCACCTGGGATACGAACAGCCCGCCGATGATGGTGATGCCGAGCGGCCGGCGCAGCTCGGTGCCGGGGCCGACGGCGACCACCAGCGGAATCGCCGCGAACAGCGCCGCCAGCGTGGTCATCAGGATCGGCCGGAACCGGACAATGCAGGCTTCGAAGATGGCGTCGGCCGATGGCAGGCCGCGGTCGCGTTCGGCCTCCAGCGCGAAGTCCACCATCATGATCCCGTTCTTCTTGACGATGCCGATCAACATGATGATGCCGACGAAGGCGATCACCGACAGCTCGGTACCGGTGACCAGCAGCGCCAGCAGCGCACCCAGCCCCGCCGACGGCAGCGTCGAGATGATCGTCAGCGGATGCGCGAGGCTCTCGTAGAGCACCCCGAGCACGATGTACATCGCGATGAAAGCCGCCAGGATCAGCAGCGGCTGCTTGTTGGAGGTGGCGCGGAAATCGCCGGCATTGCCGTCGAACGAGCCGCGGATCCCCTCCGGCATGTGCAGCTCGTCGACCGCGCGCTGAATGTTGGCGGTCGCCTCCTGCAGCGGCACGTCGGGCAGCGTGTTGAACGACACCGTGGTCGACGGTACGCCCTGGGTATGGGCGACCGCCAGCGCCGCCAGCCCGCGCTCGGCGCGGACCACCGCCGATAACGGCACCTGATCGCCGCTGGTGCTGTCGACGTAGATCCGCTTCAGGTCGGTCGGATCGGTTTGGAAATTCGGGTCGATCTCCAGCACCACCTGATACTGGTTGCGCTGGGTGTAGATCGTCGCGATTTGCCGCTGCGAGAATGCGTTGTTGAGCGCGTTGTCGATATCCTGAATCCGCACGCCGAGCCGCGACGCCATGGTGCGGTCGATCGACAGGGTGAGCTGCAGGCCGCCGTCGTCGCGATCGCTGGTGACGTCGGTAATGCCGTCGACCGTCTGCATCCGCTTGGCGACGATCGGCGCCCATTTCTGCAACAGGTCGAGATCGGGACTGCTCAGCGTGTACTGATAGTTGGATTCGCTGGAACGGCCGCCGCCGCGCAGATCCTGGGCGGCGAACATGAACAGCCGGATGCCGGCAACGCGGCTGAGCTGCCGGCGCAGGCGATCGATCACCATCTGAGTGGTGACGCCCTCACGCTCGGCGGTCGGCTTCAGATTGATGAACATCGTGCCGCGATTGGCGCCGCCGGCGCCCGGTCCGCCGCCACCCAGCACCGAGCCGACGCCGCTCACCGCCGGATCGGCCATCACGATGTCGGCGAGCTCCTCCTGCAGAGTCCGCATCGACTGGAACGAGATGTCGGCCGAGGCGCGGGTCGAGCCGATGATGAAGCCGGAATCGTCGATCGGGAAATAGCCCTTGGGCACCTTGATATACAGCGTCACCGTGAGCGCGATGGTGGCAATGAACACCACAACGGTCAGCCACGGTACCGACAGCACGCCGCGCAGCGTCCAGGCATAGAAGCCGACGATGCGGTTCAGCGTGCCTTCGACCGCGCGATCGAACCAAGTCTGCTTCGGCGACACTTCGGCGCGGATGTAGTGCGCGCAGATCATCGGCGTCACCGTCAGCGACACCACGGTCGAGACCACGATCGCAAACGTCAGCGTCAGCGAGAACTCGCGCAGCAGCCGGCCGATCAGGCCGTCCATGAAGATCAGCGGCGCGAACGCAGCGACCAGCGACAGGCTGATCGACAGCACCGTGAAGCCGATCTGCCGGGCGCCCTCCATCGCGGCCGGCAGCGGCGCCATGCCGCGCTCAAGGTTGCGGTACATGTTCTCGATCATCACGATCGCATCGTCGACGACGAAGCCGACCGCGATCGCCAGTGCCATCAGCGACAGATTGTTGATCGAAAACCCGCTGATCCACATTCCGGCGCAGGTCCCGGCCAGCGCCAGCGGCACCGACACGCCGGCGGCGATCGTCGGCGTCAGCCGGCGCAGGAACAGCAGCACCACCACCATCACCAACACCGCGGTCGCCAGCAGCGTCCACTGCATGTCGTCGACGCTGGCGCGGATCGTACCGGTGCGGTCGGCCAGCACCGAGATGTCGACGCCTGCCGGAATCCACTGCTTCAGCTCGGGCAGCAGGGCTTTGACCCGGTCGACGGTCTCGATGACGTTGGCGTCGCCCTGCTTGGTGATCTGGATGATCACCGCCGGCTGCTTGTTGTACCAGGCGATGGTGCGGGCGTTGCGGGTCGCGTCGCTGACGGTGGCGACATCCGACAGACGGACCGTGCCGTTCGTATCGCTCTTGATGACGATGCTGCGGAACTGCTCCGCGGTGCGCATCTGCGGATTGGTCGACAGTGTTTCGGTCAACCGCGGCCCGTCGAACGAGCCGACCGGGCCGACCGGATTGGCGTTGATGATCGCGGTGCGGACGTCGTCGGTGGAGATGCCGGCGTTAGAAAGCGCGACCGGGTTGAGCGCGATCCGCACCGCGGGCTGGTCGGCACCGGAGACCGTGACGTCGCCGACACCCGGCACCTGCGAGATGCGCTGCGCCAACACCGTGTCGGCGACGTCGTAGATCGCGCTCGCCGGCATCGTCTTCGAGGTCAGCGCCAGGATATAGACCGGCGCCGCCGCGGAGTTGAACTTGCGGAACTTGGGCAGCGTCGGCAGGTCGGTCGGCAGATCGCTGACCGCGGCGTTGATCGCCGCCTGCACATCCCGCGCGGCGCTGTCGACGTTGCGGCCGATCGAGAACTGCAGCTGGATGCGGGTATTGCCGAGCGAACTGGTCGAGGTGATCTGATCGAGCCCCGCGATTTCGCCGAGCCGCCGCTCCAGCGGTGCCGCGACGGTCGAGGCCATCACCGACGGCGCTGCCCCAGGCCGCGACGCCTGCACCATGATCATCGGGAAATCGACGTTCGGCAGCGCCGCCACCGGCAGCACCGCATAAGCCACCATGCCGACCAGAAACAATCCGATCGCCAGCAGCGTGGTGCCGACCGGCCTCCGGATGAACGGGTCGGACATCGAGGCCATCACAGCCCCTCCCCGGCGCCGGCCAGCGGGGGCGATGGTGTCGCCGGCGGCACCGGCGGCAATGCCCGCTCCAGCTTCCGGTTGATGCGGTCGAGCGCCAGATAGATCACCGGCGTGGTGTACAGCGTCAGCAACTGGCTGAGCAGCAGGCCACCGATGATCGAGATGCCGAGCGGAAACCGCAGCTCAGACCCGGTACCGCTTTCGACCGCCAGCGGCAGCGCGCCGAACAAGGCCGCCAGCGTCGTCATCATGATCGGCCGGAAACGCAGCCGGCAGGCCTGCACGATCGCCTCGTAGGACGACATCTCCTGTCCGCGCTCGGCTTCGAGCGCGAAGTCGATCATCATGATGGCGTTCTTCTTGACGATGCCCATCAGCAGGATGATGCCGATCAGGCCGATCACCGACAGATCCTGGCCGAACAGCATCAACGCCAGGATCGCACCGACGCCGGCCGACGGCAGCGTCGACAGGATGGTGATCGGGTGGATGTAGCTCTCGTACAGCACGCCGAGCACGATGTAGATCGCCACGATCGCGGCCAGGATCAGCCAAGGCTGGCCGGCGAGCGCCTTGGAGAATTCGGCGGCGTCGCCATAGAACACCCCGACAATGCTGCCGGGCATCCCGATCTGCTTCTCGATGGTTTCGATCCGCTTCAACGCCTCGCCGAGCGAGGCATCGGGCGCGAGATTGAAGCTCATCGCGACCGACGGGAACTGCGCCTGGTGCGAGATCGCCAGCGGCGCGATGGTGCGCTTCAACTCGGCGACCGCCGAGATCGGCACCTGGGCGCCGGCATTGCCCGGCACATACAGCTTGGACAGGATCGACGGGTCCTGCTGATAGACCGGCATCGCTTCCAGCACCACGCGGTACTGGTTGGCCTGGCCGTAGATCGTCGAAATCTGCCGCTGCGCGAAGGCGTCATTGAGCGTGTCGTTGATCGCCTGAACGCTGACGCCGAGCTGGCCGGCGCGTTCGCGGTTGACGTCGAGCGCCGCCCGCAGGCCGCCCTCCTGCGCCTCGGTCGAGACATCGCGGAACAGCGGATCGCGGCGCAGTTCGCCGAGCAGCAGATTGGCCCATTGCGACAGCAGCGCCGCATCGGTCGCGGTCAGCGTGTATTGATACTGCGAGCGGCTGGCCTGGGTCGAAATCTGCACGTCCTGCACGGCCTGGAAGTACACGGTCATGCCGGGAATGCCGGCGACGCGCTGCTTCAGCCGTTCGATCACTTCGCCGACGTCGGACTTGCGGTCGCCGCGCGGCTTCAGCGTCAGCACCAGCCGGCCGACATTCGGCGTCGGATTGACCGAGCCGGCCCCGATCACCGACACCACGCCGACAACATCCGGATCGGCTTCGATCGCCTGCGCGGTCTCGGTCTGCCGCGCCTTCATCTCGGCGAACGACACCGCCGGTCCCGCTTCTGTCACCGCAGTGATCGAGGCGGTGTCCTGCAGCGGCAGGAAGCCCTTCGGCGCGATCGCATACAGCACCAGCGTCGCCGCGATGGTCAGGAACGTCACCACCAGCGTGGCGCGCTGATGCTTCAACACCCACAACAGGCTGCGGTGATAGGCCTCCGCACCGCGATCGATCCAGGCGGTGATGGTGGCGAGCCCCGGCACCTGGCGCTCGTCGCGGGCATGTTTGAGCAGCCGCGAACACATCATCGGCGTCAGCGTCAGCGACACGATCGCCGAGGTGACGACCGCGATCGTCAGCGTCAGCGCGAATTCGCGGAACATCCGGCCGACCAGCCCGGACATGAACAGCAGCGGGATGAACACTGCGATCAGCGACATCGTCAGCGAGATCACGGTGAAGCCGATCTCGCTGGCGCCCTTCAGGGCCGCCTGCATCGGGCTCTCGCCGTCCTCCATGTGGCGGACGATGTTCTCGATCATCACGATGGCGTCGTCGACCACAAAGCCGGTGCCGATCGTCAGCGCCATCAGCGACAGATTGTCGAGGCTGAAGCCCATGAAATACATCACGCCGAAGCTGGTGATCAGCGACAGCGGCAGCGCCACGCCGGCAATGATGGTGGCACGCATGGAGCGCAGGAACAGCAGCACCACCAGCGTTACCAGCACCACGCTGAGCAGCAGCGTGAACTGCACGTCGTGCACCGAGGCGCGAATGGTTTCGGTGCGGTCGCTGACCACGGTGAGCTTGACGCCGGCCGGCACCAGCCGCTGGATCCGCGGGATTTCGGCGCGGATACCCTTGACCACGTCGATGACGTTGGCGCCGGGCTGGCGCTGAATGTCGAGGATCACCGCCGGTGTGCCTTGGTACCAGGCGCCGGTGCGCTCGTTCTCCAGCCCGTCGACGATCTGCGCGACGTCGCCGATCGTCACCGGCGAGCCGTTGCGATACGCCACGATGATCGGCCGGTACGCATCCGCAGCAGCGATCTGGTCGTTCGCCGCGATGGTGTAGGCCTGCTGAGCGCCGTCGAGCGAGCCCTTCGGCCCCGACACGTTGGCGTTGGCGATCGCCGTGCGCAGATCCTCCATCGAGATGCCGTAGGCGGCGAGCCGGGCCAGATCGGCCTGCACCCGCACCGCCGGCTTCAGCCCGCCGAGCACCGAGACCCGGCCGACACCGGAGATCTGCGCCAGCCGCTGCGCCATCAGTGTGTCGGCAAGGTCGCTCATGGTGCGCAGCGACACTGTGGTCGAGGTCAGCGCCAGCGTCATCACCGGCGCGTCGGCCGGATTCACTTTGGCATAGACAGGCGGGTACGGCAGGTTCTTCGGCAGAATGCCGGCGGCGGCATTGATCGCCGCCTGCACGTCCTGGGTCGCGCCGTCGATATCGCGGTTAAGGTCGAACTGCAGCGACACCTGGCTGACGCCGTAGGACGAGGTCGAGGTCATCGCCGTCAGCGACGGAATCTGGCCGAGCTGCCGTTCCAGCGGCGCCGTGATCAGCGACGCCACGACGTCGGGACTCGCGCCTGGGAGCTGGGTCGTCACCTGCACGGTCGGGAAATCGACCTGCGGCAGGGCCGACACAGGCAGCGCCAGATAGCCGAGCAGACCGCCGATCATCAGCGCCACGCCAAGCAGCGAGGTCGCGATCGGACGTCGGATGAACGGCTCAGATACGCCCATGAAAACTCACCTCAGCGTTGCGTCCTGACGTCTCGCGCTCCGGCATCCGCCACCGTCGCGCTGGCAGCGGACCGCGTCAGGGCGCCTTGGGCGCACCCGACGACGGGGCTCCGCCTGCGGCCGGTGCCTGCTGCTGCCCGGCTTCACCGCGGCGGCGCTTGCCCTGCCCCTCGCCGGCTTCGTTGCCCCCCTGGCCCTGAGCACCCGGCGGACGGCGACGCTTCTGCGGAGCGAGATCGGCGGTTGGAATCTGGCTGGCATCGCCGATCGTCACCTTGGCGCCGTCGGCCAGATTGGCAAAGCCGGTCGTCACCACCCGGTCGGCCGGCGTCAACCCCTCGGCGACCACGGCCTCGCTTTCGTTCTGCTGCGTCACCTTCACCGGGCGGGCATGAACGATGTTGTCCTCGCCGATGATGTAGCTGAACGTCCCGGCGGGGCCGCGCTGCACTGCGGACACCGGCACCACGATCGCCTGCTTCAAGGTGTCGACCTTGAGCCGGACGTTGACGAACTGGCCGGGCCAGAGCTGCAGCTTGGCGTTGGGGAATTCCGCCTTCAGCTTCACCGTGCCGGTGGTCTGATCGACCTGATTGTCGATCCCCTTCAGCATGCCGGTATCGACCACGGTGACGCCGTCATTGCCGAACACGTCGACCGGCAGCGGCGCCTCGGCAGCCGCGGCGTTGACCCGGACGATCTGCTGCTGCGGCAGGCTGAACTGCACCGCGATCGGCTTGAGCTGTGTCAGCACCACGATGCCGGTGGCGTCCGAGGCGTGCACGATGTTGCCCTTGTCGACCTGGCGCAGGCCGGCGCGGCCGGAGATCGGCGCCACCACCTTGGTGTAGCTCAGCGTCGCCGCGGCATTATCGATCGCGGCCTGATCGGAGCGCACCTGCGCCTCGAGCTGCGCCACGGTCGCCTTCTGGGTGTCGGCCTGCTGCTTGGAGCCGGCATTGGAGGCGGCGAGCTGCTGATAGCGCGCCAGATCGATCCGGGCGTTGGCGAGCTGGGCTTCGTCCTGCGCCTTCTTGGCGACCGCCTGATCGTATTGCGCCTGATAGATCGCGGGATCGATCTCCGCGAGCACGTCGCCGGCCTTGACGTCCTGACCTTCGGTGAAATTCACCGCGATCAGCTTGCCGTCGACCTGGGCGCGCACCGTCACGGTAGCGAGCGCCTTCACGGAGCCGACGCCGTCGAGATACACCGGCACGTCGGCAACCTTCGGCGTCGCCGCCAGCACTGGGACCGCGAGGTCCGGCGGCATCCGCCGCTCCGCCTGCTTGGTCTGGATCGCGCGCCAGGCGATGAAGCCGAGGCCGCCGAGGATGGCGACGACCAGCAGCAGCGACACGCTGCGGCGGCGCAGGCGGTGGCCCCAACCGTTGCGTCCGGGCCCGGCGCCGGACGTATCCTTCGCATCCGGCTTAAAGAGCATCGGCCGTTCTTTCCATCTTTGGCTCCCAGCCGCCCCCGAGTGCCTGAAACAGACTGACGATCGCCTGGAAGCGCGCAAGCTGCGTCTGGATCAGCGCGTCCTCGGCCTGGAATAGCGTGAGCTGCGTATTCAGCACGGTGACGATGTCACTGGTGCCGGCGCGGAGCTGCTGTTCGGCGAGATCGAACGCGCGCCGCGACGATGCCACCACCTCGCGCTGTAGCCGCAGCCGCTCGGTGTTCTGCTTGATCGACTCCAGCGCGTTGTCGACATCCGCGAATGCCGACACCACGGTCTTGCGATAAGTCTGCAGCAGCTCTTCTTGCTGCGCCTGCGTCAAATCGAAATTGCCCTGGATCCGGCCGCCATCGAAGATCGGCTGCGTCAGCCCCGCGGCGATGTTGGAAAACGTCGCCTGCGGCGTGAACAGTGATGCCAGCGCCGCGCTCTGATAGCCGCCCTGCGCGGTGAGCTGGATGGTCGGGAAGAACTGCGCCCGCGCGCTGCCGACATTCGCTGTCGCCGAGGCGAGTTGAGCCTCCTGGCGACGGATATCGGGCCGCTGCGTCAGCAGATCCGACGGCAGCCCCGGCGTCACCCGTGGCGACGACAGCCGCGTCAGCGAACCGCCGGCGATCTTCACGCTCTCCGGCGGGCGCGCCACCAGCGTCGCCAGCGCGTTGACGTTTTGCGCCAGCGTCAGCCGCAGCGGCGGCAGCGCGGCGCGCTGGTTCGCCAGCACGCTCTCCTGCTGTGCCACATCGAGATCGGTGCCGGTGCCGGCTTTGAGACGCTGCTTGATCGCGTCGAGAATCCGGCTGGCGCTCTTGATGTTGCCTTCGGCGGTGCGAATCCGATCCTGCGCGGCGAGCACCTGGAAATACGCGTTGGCGACGCTCGCCATCGTGGTCAGCATCACCGTGTCGCGGTCGAACCGGTTCGCGGTGGCGGTCTCCTCGGCCGCGAGTGCGGCGTCGTGGTTCTTGCCCCAGAAATCGATCTCGTAAGACGCGCTCAGCGACGACGAATAGGTGCTGTAACGGCGGCCAGCGATCGTGGTGTTGGAGATGTTCGATCCCGAGGTCTTGACCTGACTGCCGTTGCCGCTGGCGCTGAGGCTGGGCAGCAGCGCCGCGCCGGTGATCCGCGCCTGCGCGTCTGCCTGGCGGATGCGCGCGACGGCGGCGGCGACGTCGAGATTGACGGTCTGCGCCTCTTCCATCAGTTGCGTCAGCTCGGCCGACCGGAAGCCACGCCACCAATCCAGCGCCGGCGGCTTCTCGACCGCGGTGCGCGACGCAGCCTTGTAGCGATTCGGCAGATCGAGCGCGGGATCGGGCAGATCTTGCGTCAGGATACAGCCGCCCGACGCAGCGACCAGCGCCGAGGCCACCACCAGTCGGGCTGCGCGGCCAAGGTAGCGAAGTGTGGTGCTCATGCTGGGCGCGATCCATCTCCCGGCGCGGCGTAAAGCCGCGCACGCCGCGCCACGATCGACTTCGGCGCACGATGTTCTCTGCCAGTCACTTGCAACTCGATCACGGAAGACTGCTGTTTGAAAGCCAGCCGCCATTGTAACGGGCGGAAACGCCGACGCACAGGGCCGTCATCGCCGCGTTCAGTGACAAGTTGTTTCCGGTATCCCGCCGCCTGAGCCGGCTTCGGCGGTGCGATTCTCCCGATTCCATCGGTGTTCCCTCAGCTTGACGGCCCCGCCGAATGCGGCAAAGCTTACAAAGATTTCATCTGCTGATACGGCCGTCCGAGGACGATTCCCTGCCCGCCCTTCGAATTTTTTCGCTGCCGGACGTGCTGAAACTCTCGAGCCTGGATGCCGTAACTCGGTCGCCGGTGGGCTAGAGGGGGCTTGGAATGCGCGTTGCTATCGTCGGAACGGGGATCGCGGGGAATGCTGCCGCATGGGCGCTGTCCCAGCGCTATCCTGTCACGGTCTATGAGCGCGAATTGCGCGCTGGCGGCCACAGCCACACCGTCACGGTCGATTACGACGGCACCTCGATCCCGGTCGACATCGGATTCATCGTCTACAACCAGCTCAACTATCCCGACCTCACCGCGATGTTCGCCCATCTCGGCGTCGAGACCGTCGAAAGCTGCATGAGCTTTTCGGTCAGCGCCGACGCCGGACGATTCGAATGGAAGGGCGGTGGATCGAACTGGCTGGAAACGGCGGACGGCCTGTTCGCGCAGCGCCGCAATTTGCTGTCGCCGTCATATCTGAAGATGCTCCGGCACATCCTGATCTTCAACGAGCGGAGCGTCGAAGACTTCAAGACCGGCGCCCTCGCCGGCCTGTCGCTGGGCGACTATTTCACCAGCCGCAAATTCGCGCCGCGATTGCTGACCGATTATCTGGCGCCGATGGGCGCGGCGATCTGGTCGGCGCCGGCGTCGCAGATCCTGGATTTCCCGGCGGAGAATTTCGTCGCCTTCTTCAACAACCATCGGCTGCTGCATTACGAACGCCCGATCTGGCGGACCGTGAAGGGCGGCAGCGTGCGCTATGTCGAGAAGCTGACCAGCGCCTTCAAGGACGACATGCGGCTCGGCGCCGCCGTCACCTCGATCGAACGCTCGCCGAAGGGCGTGATCGTCCGCGACAGCCTCGGCGGCCTGGGCGTGTTCGACCACGTGGTGATCGGCGCCCACAGCGATCAGGCGCTGGCGATGCTCTCGGACGCCAGCGACGTCGAGCGCGACATTCTCGGCAGCATCGGCTACGCGCCGAACATGGTGTACCTGCATCGCGACCCGCGGCTGATGCCGAAGCGCAAGCGCGCCTGGGCGTCGTGGAATTTCCTGCGCTGGCAGCGCGAGGGCTGGCCGGTCAACGACGTCGCCGTCACCTACTGGATGAACCGGCTGCAGGGCATCGATGCCGACAAGCCGCTGTTCGTCAGCCTCAACCCGCCGTTCGAGCCCGCGCCCGAACTGACCTTCGGCCGCTACGCCTGCGACCATCCGCAGTACACTGCCAAGGCATTTGCGGCACAGCGCCGCGTCGGCGAGCTCCAGGGCCATCGCAACACTTGGTTCTGCGGCGCCTGGACCGGCTACGGCTTCCATGAGGACGGACTTCGCTCGGGTCTTGCGGTCGCCGAACATCTCGGCGCCCCGGTGCCGTGGCGCGGCCCGCCGTCGGAATTCCGCGAAGCGGCCGAATAACCATGGCCGCCCTCGCCGCCTCAACCTCCTCGACCCGCGGCGCGCCGCCCGCAGCGGCCGCGTCGCTGTATGTGGGCGAAGTGATGCACGCGCGGCTGAAGCCGGTTGGGCACCGTTTCCAATACCGGGTGATGTCGCTGCTGATCGATCTCGATCGTCTGGACGAGGCCGACCGGATATCGCCGCTGTTCGGCGTCAACCGGCGCGCGCTGTACAGCTTCCATGAAACCGATCATGGCCCGCGCGACGGCACCTCGCTGCGCGCCTACGCTCAGGCCAGCGCCGCGGCGAAGGGCGTCGATCTCAGTGGCGGCCGGGTACTGCTGCTGACCTATCCGCGGATCGCCGGCTACACCTTCAATCCGCTATCGGTGTACTTCTGCTACGACGCCTCCGGGGCCCTCGCGGTGGTGATCTACGAAGTCCGCAATACCTTCGGGGACATCCATCCTTACGTGCTGCCAGTGAGTGCCGGCGAACTCGGGCCAGCAGGTCTGCGGCAGGAGCAGGACAAGCTGTTCTACGTCTCGCCCTTCATCGAGATGGCGATGCGCTATCACTTCCGCATCGTGCCGCCGGGCGAAATCGTACGCTTGCGGATTCTCGAAACCGACGCGGACGGCCCGGTGCTTGCTGCCACTTTTGCAGGCACGCAGCGCGTTCTGTCGACGGCATCGCTGCTACAGGCATTCCTCGCGCTACCGCTGATGACGTTGAAAGTGATCGCCGCAATCCATTGGGAAGCGCTGCGGCTGTGGATCAAGGGCGCCAAGCTCGTTCCGCGTCCGGCGTCACCGCCGCCTCCGACCGGCTTTGCAGCCGGCGGTCACGATGCTTATACTCACTAAAGCTAAAGTATGAGCCCGGCGTTGCTCCCGTCCCGCTGGGCGCAAGCAATGGAACTGGAATGTCCGAGTTAGTAGCGCTGACCCCCGACAACGTCGATGACCGAGTGGCCGATCTGCCGCGCTTGGTCCGGATGGCGCTGGCGTTCGGTGCGCGGCTGCAGCGCGGCACGCTCGACGTCACCCTCCCCGATGGCCGCCGCTTCCGCCTCGGCGGCGCCGAGCCCGGCCCCGCCGCCGAGATGCGGCTGCACAGCTACGCGTTTGCGTCGCGGCTGATCAATGGCGGCGACATCGGAATCGCCGAGGCCTATCTGAACCGCGAGTGGGACACGCCCGATCTCACCCAGTTCCTGTATCTGTTCTGCGTCAATCACGAGATGATCCAGGCGATGCTGGCGGATAATCCGCTGATGCGGCTGGTGCAGATGGTGCGGCACTGGTTCAACCGGAACACCAAGCGGCAGGCGCGCAAGAATATCTACGCGCATTACGACATCGGCAACGAGTTCTACTCCGCCTGGCTCGATCCGAGCATGACGTATTCGTCGGCGCTATTCGAAGATCATACCCACGATCTGACCGCGGCGCAGATCAACAAATATCAGCGGCTGGCCGAGGCGATCGACCTCAGGCCGGGACAGTCGGTGCTCGAGATCGGCTGCGGCTGGGGCGGCTTTGCCGAATATGCCGCCAAGACCTTCGACGTCCGCCTCGTCGGCCTGACGATCAGCCGGGAACAGCGCAATTTCGCGCAGAAGCGGATGTTCGAGGCCGGACTCGCCGACAAGGTCGAGATCAGGCTGCAGGACTACCGCGACGAGCGCGGCCGCTACGACCGCATCGCCTCGATCGAGATGATCGAAGCAGTCGGCGAGGAATTCTGGCCGAAATACTTCTCACAGTTGCGCGATCGGCTGATGCCGGGCGGATTGGTCGGTATCCAGGCGATCACCATCCAGGATCGCTTCTTCCAGACTTACCGGCGCGAGGTCGATTTCATCCAGCGCTACGTGTTCCCCGGCGGCATGCTGCCCTCACCGGGCGTGCTGAAATCGCTGGGCGAGACGTTCGGCGTGCCGGTGGTGCGCGAGCGGGTGTTTGGAGAAGATTATGCCAAGACGCTCGCAACCTGGAGAGACAATTTCCGCGCCGCGTGGCCGAAGCTGACGTCGCAAGGCTTCGACGACCGCTTCCGCCGGTTGTGGGAATACTACCTGTCGTATTGCGAAGCCGGCTTCCTGTCCGGAAACATCGACGTCCGCCAAGTGGTGTTCGCAAAGGCGGGCTGATCTCGGCTGCATGGTCGCCGCGTTTGCTCAATGCGGCGGCATGCGTGCCTTGTCTCGCGCCGCGCGGTCTCTTACCTTGAGGGCCCGCAACGTCACCAGCCGGACAGCATGAGCATCAAGAACGACGTCGTCGACGCCATCGGCAACACGCCCCTGATCAAATTGAAGCGCGCGTCGGAACAGACCGGCTGCACCATTCTCGGCAAGGCCGAGTTCATGAATCCGGGCCAGTCGGTGAAGGATCGGGCTGCGCTGTTCATCATTCAGGATGCGGTGAAGCGCGGTGCGCTGCGGCCCGGCGGAGTCGTGGTCGAAGGCACCGCCGGCAACACCGGCATCGGGCTGGCGCTGGTCGCCAACGCGCTCGGCTTTCGCACCGTGATCGTGATCCCGAACACGCAGAGCCAGGAAAAGAAGGACATGCTGCGGCTGTGCGGCGCCGAACTGATCGAAGTGCCGGCCGTCCCCTATTCCAATCCCAACAACTACGTGAAGCTGTCCGGCCGCCTCGCCGCGCAGCTTGCCAAGACCGAGCCGAACGGCGCGATCTGGGCCAATCAGTTCGACAACGTCGCCAATCGTCAGGCCCACATCGAGACGACCGCGCCGGAAATCTGGAATCAGACCGATGGCAAGGTCGACGGCTTGGTCGCCGCGGTCGGCTCCGGCGGCACGCTCGCCGGCGTATCGATCGGCCTGAAGCAGTTCAATCCGAAGGTCCGCATCGTGCTCGCCGACCCGTTGGGCTCCGCGCTGTTCAATTACTACAAGCACGGCGCGCTGAAGTCGGAAGGCTCTTCGATCACCGAAGGCATCGGCCAGGGCCGCGTCACCGCCAATCTGGAAGGCGCGCAGATCGACGACGCCTACCAGATCCCCGACGATGAAGCGGTGCCGCTGATCTATGATCTGCTCGAACACGAAGGCCTGTGCCTCGGCGGCTCGAGCGGCATCAACGTCGCCGGCGCGATCCGCCTCGCCAAGGATCTCGGCCCCGGCCACACCATCGTGACCATCCTGTGCGACTACGGCAGCCGGTATCAATCCAAACTGTTCAACCCGGACTTCATGCGCAGCAAGAACCTGCCGGTGCCGGACTGGATGGAGACCAAGAGCACGATCCAGGTGCCGTTCGAGCAGGCCTGAATGCCGCGGGCCGCAGGCGCGGCCGCGACATCCTGAGCGACCGCGTTAACCCGCCGCCAACCGTGCTCATACGGGGCGCTGCGCATTAAACTGAAACTTCATGGCGCCGACCGATCCTTGCGCAAAACAAGGAGCGCGTCGGCTCATGTCCGTGTTCAGGTCGTTCGGCGCCACGCTGGTGGCTGCGGTTGCTGTGCTGTTGGTCTCAGATGCTCTGTTCGGTGACGACAGCTACCGCTTCGATCGGTCGCTGTACGACAGCCGGCTTTATGCCCCGCGACACACGCCGGGCGCGGCGGGGATAAGCGACTTCGACGAAGCGATGACGCCGGCCGAGCGCATCCGCGAAACCTTCAGCCAGTTCACTGTCAGCAGCGCCAAGCGCTACACGTCGCGCGCGACGATCATCAGATAGCGCAGCTTCGATCGGCCGGCCTCAGCGCAGGATCTGGCTGAGGAATAGCTTGGTGCGCGCGTGCTGCGGATGGGCGAAGAATTCCTTCGGCTCGTTCGCCTCGATGATCTGCCCGGCATCCATGAACACCACACGGTCGGCGACCTCGCGGGCGAAGCCCATTTCGTGCGTCACAACCAGCATGGTCATACCCTCTTCGGCGAGGTCGACCATGGTGTCGAGCACCTCCTTGACCATCTCCGGGTCGAGCGCCGAGGTCGGCTCATCGAACAGCATCACTTTCGGATTCATCGACAGCGCCCGCGCGATCGCCACGCGCTGCTGCTGGCCACCTGAGATCTGGCCGGGATACTTATTCGCCTTGTCAGGAATCCGCACCCGCTCCAGGAATTTCATCGCGGTGGCTTCGGCATCCTTCTTCGGGATGTTGCGCACCCAGATCGGCGCCAGCGTGCAGTTCTCCAGCACGGTCAGGTGCGGAAACAGGTTGAAGCTCTGGAACACCATGCCGACTTCACGGCGGATCTCGTCGACGTGCTTCAGCGTCGGCCCGAGGTCGATGCCGTCGACCACGATCTGGCCTTCCTGAAACTCCTCCAGCGCGTTGATGCAGCGGATCAGCGTCGACTTGCCCGAGCCGGACGGCCCGCAGATCACGATGCGTTCGCTGCGCGCGACGTCGAGGCTGATGTCGCGCAGCACGTGGAACTCGCCGTACCATTTATTCAGGCCCGCGATCGAGACGATCGGAGTATCAGCCATCAATCGATCCTTCCGTCAGGTCCGCCGGTGCGCGTTGAGCCGGTGCTCGACCGACAGCGAATAGCGCGACATCCCGAAGCAGAACACGAAGTAGATCAGCCCGGTGAACGCGAAGCCGGTGAACAGCGTCGTCGGCGTCGACCAGGTCGGATCAGCAAATGCGGCGCGGAGCTGGCCGAGCAGATCGAACAGCGCGACGATCGACACCAGCGAGGTGTCCTTGAACAGCGCGATGAAGCTGTTCACCAGGCCCGGAATGACGTGGCGCAACGCCTGCGGCAGCACGATCAGCCCGGTGGTCTTCCAATACGACAGCCCGAGCGCGCTCGCCGCCTCCGCCTGCCCGCGCGGGATCGCATTCAGGCCGCCGCGAATGACCTCGGCATTGTAGGCGCCGGCGAACAGCGCGATGCCGATCAGCACCCGCATCAGATTGTCGATGGTGAAGTTGCCCGGCAGGAACAGCGGCAGCATGTAGGTGGCGAAGAACATCACCGTGATCAGCGGCACGCCGCGCCAGAACTCGATGAAGGCGACCGAGAAGATCCGGATCAGCGGGATCGTCGAACGGCGGCCGAGCGCGAGCGCAATGCCGATCGGCATCGAGGCGACGATGCCGGTGACCGACACCACCAGCGTCACCAGCAGGCCGCCCCACATCCGAGTATCGACCACTGGCAAGCCGCCACGGTCGAGCCGCAGCGCGGCGACCATCACGGCGATGCCGACGAAAATGCCGACCGTCGTCGCCAGCGCGCGCCAGCCGTTGCGCACCCCGGTCAGGATGAACACCAGCGCAGTGACGGCAACCGAGGTGAGCAGAAGATCGAGCCACACCGGCTGCGACGAGGCCTGGATCCAGTCGCGCAGCGCCACCAGCGGCCAGCTCAGCCACACCAGCACGGTGCCGAGACCGAGCAGCGCCTGACCGATCACGCTGCCGATCGGCCCGCCCGCGGCGAGCTTGCGGCCGGCGCGCCCGACGCTGTCGGCAATACCGCTCAGCAGGTCCGCGCTCCAGGTGACGCCGAAGCCCTGCACGCCGCCGCCATACAGCAGGAAGAACGCCAGCACCGGAAAGGCGATGAAGAACAGGCCGGCATTCAGCGTCTTGGCCGGCGCCCGAGGAATCAGTAGCGGCGCCAGCAGCAGCGCGCCGAGCGCAAACACCAGATCGACCCGCCAGCGTTCCTGCGTCGGATAGAAACCGTAGATGAACTGCGAGAACTTGGCCTGCACGAACGGCCAGCAGGCGCCGACCGGATGCCCGGCCTTGTCGGCGAGACAGTCGGTGCGGTTCGAACCGGACCACACGGCGTCGACCAGCAGAAACTTCAGCGTCGGCACCACGGTGAAGTACAGCAGCAGCGCACCGACGATGGTCAGCAGGATATTGGTCGGCGAGTTGAACAGCCGCTGCCGAATGATGCCCATCACACCCGGCTGGTGCACCGGCGGCGGCCGCTGCGGCACCATCTCGCCGCGCACGAACACCGGCGTCACGGACCCGAGCTCGCTCATGCGCCCATGCTCCGGTTGATCCGCCATGCGTACAGACTCATCAGCGCGCTGGTGACCAGCGAGATCAGCAGGTACACGCCCATGGTGATGGCGATCACCTCGATCGCCTGACCGGTCTGGCTCAGCGTGGTGCCGGCGAACACCGAGAACAGGTCCGGATAGCCGATCGCGACTGCCAACGACGAGTTCTTGGTCAGGTTGAGATATTGGTTGGTGAGCGGCGGCAGGATTACCCGCAGCGCCTGCGGGATCACGATCAGTCGCAGCGTCTGCCCGCGCGACAGGCCGAGCGAGGCGCCCGCCTCCATCTGTCCTTTGTGTACCGACAGAATGCCGGCGCGGACGACTTCGGCGATGAACGAGGCGGTGTAGGTCGACAGCGCCAGCGTGAGCGCCACGAATTCAGGCGCCAGCCGCGAGCCGCCGACGAAATTGAAGCCGCGCAGCACCGGCACTTCCAGCGAGAACGGCTTGCCGACGATCAGGAACGCGATCAGCGGCAATCCGATGAGCAGGCCGAGCACGATCGGCCAAACCCGCATCGGCTTGCCGGTCGCAAACAGCCGGCGCCGGGCGTACAGCGGCAACACGATCGCGGCAGCGATTGCGATCAGCAGCGCGACCAGGAAGCCATCGAGCCCCGCCTCGCCCACCAGCCGCGGCACCACGATGCCGCGGTTGGACAGGAAAAAGCTGTCCATCACCGAGACGCTCTGGCGCGGTGACGGCAGCGCGCCGAGCACCGCGAGGTACCAGAACAGGATCTGGAACAGCAGCGGCAGGTTGCGGACGATCTCGACATAGCCGCCACCGATCCGCGAGATCAGCCAGTTCGGCGACAGCCTCGCCAGCGCGACCGCGAAGCCGATCACGGTGGCGAAGAAGATGCCGACGACCGACACCACCAGCGTGTTGATCAGGCCGACAAGGAACACGCGGGTGTAGCTGTCGGACTCCTGATACGGGATCAGCGTCTGGCTGACGCCGAACCCCGCTGTGTGCGACATGAAGGCGAAGCCGGAAGCGACCCGCTGATTGGCGAGGTTGTCGCGGGCGTTGTCGACGATCTCGTAGCCGATCCAGACCAGCGCCGCGACGAACAGCACTTGGGCGAGCAGCCCTTTCCAGCCTGAGCGACCACCGAGCACTCGTCGCAGTTTCGCGACGAGCTGTGGCGGCGGTGGACGTGCGTCGATCGCCATCGGCGCGGATCTTTAGGCGATCAGCGGATCGGCGGGGCGTACATGATGCCCCCCTTGTTCCAGAGCTTGTTGAGGCCGCGCGCGATCTCGAGCTTGGAGCCGGTCCCGACGTTGCGCTCGAACGATTCGCCGTAGTTGCCGGTCGCCTTGATGATACGGGCGACCCAATCCTTGGTCAGGCCGAGCTGTTCGCCGAGATTACCGTCGGTGCCGAACACCCGCTTCAGCTCGGGCTTGTCGGATTTGGCCATCTCGTCGACGTTCTTCTGGGTGACGCCGAGCTCCTCGGCATTGACCAGCGCGAACAGCGTCCACTTGACGATGTCGAACCACTGATCGTCGCCGTGGCGGACCAGCGGGCCGAGCGGCTCCTTGGAGATCACTTCCGGCAGCACGACATGATCGGCCGGGGTCGCCAGCTTCAGGCGCTGGGCGTAGAGCTGCGAGACGTCGGAGGTGAACACGTCGCAGCGGCCGGACTCATAGGCCTTGACCGCCTCGTCGGCATTGGCGAACGCGATCACCTCGTACTTCATGTTGTTGCCTTTGAAATAGTCGGCAACGTTCTGCTCGTTGGTGGTGCCGGTCTGCACGCAGATCGAGGCGCCGTTCAGTTCCAGCGCCGAGTTCACCTTGAGCGACTTCTTGGCCATGAAGCCCTGGCCGTCATAATAGCTGATGCCCGCGAAGTTCACGCCGAGCGAGGTGTCGCGCGACAGCGTCCAGGTGGTATTGCGCGACAGCACGTCGATCTCACCGGACTGCAGCGCGGTGAAGCGATCCTTCGCCGACAGCGGCACGAACTTCACTTTGCTGGGGTCGTCAAACACCGCGGCCGCGATCGCGCGGCAAACATCGACGTCGAGACCGGTCCAGTTGCCTTTGTCGTCGGGCGCCGAAAAACCGGGCAGTCCCTGGCTGACGCCGCAGGACAACATGCCGCGATCCTTGACCGTCTTCAGGGTCTGCGCGTCCGCCGACGTCACCGAGAATACGGCGGCGGCTGCAAAGGCGGCGACGAGCGATACACGTTTCATGGAATGACCTTTCAAGGGATGTCCTGGCCGCTTCAATCGGCTTCGTGGGCGATGCGTTCCGATTGGATCCGCCGTTCGATCGCCCGAAGGCCCGCGCGCGGCAGCCGTTGCCCGGCACCATGCTGCAAAACTCTCGCCCGGCATTCGCGAGCCCCTCAGCACGATCTCCAGACAGACCGGTATGCATCACAGAACGAGACGCGCGCCGGGTCAAGGGGTTGACGGCCGTCTTCCAGAAGCTGCTATTACCCCCATTCGTCGAAGTAGCCGAAGCACACGCACGAGCGCTGTCACATTCGGCACAACCACCAGCGAGCCACCATGGACGCCTCCGACTCCAGCGGGACACCCGCGCCGCTCAGCACGCAGACCCGTCTCGTCACCGCGGGGCGCGACACTGCGGCGCAGAAGGGCTTCGTCAATCCTCCGGTGGTGCATGGTTCGACGGTGCTGTACCCGACCGCGGCCGATCTGCACGCCCACCGCGGCGAGTACTCCTATGGACGGCACGGCACCCCGACCACCAAGGCGCTGCAGCAGGCGTTGATGGCGCTCGAAGGTCCGCAGTGTGCCGACGTCGGCATCACGCCCTCCGGCGTGTCGGCGATCTCGACCGCCCTACTTGCTGTCGTCAAAGCCGGCGATCATGTGCTGGTGTGCGACAACGCGTATCGGCCGACCCGGCTGTTTTGCGACCAGATGCTGAAGCGGCTCGGCGTCGAGACCAGTTATTTCGATCCGCTGATCGGCGCCGGCATCGCTGCGCATTTCCGGCCGAACACGGCGGTGGTGGTGGTCGAGGCGCCCGGCTCGCAATCGTTCGAGATGCCGGACATCCCGGCGATCGCCGCGGTCGCCAAGCAGCACGGCGCGCTGGTGATCGACGACAACACCTGGGCGACGCCGCTGTATCATCGCTCGCTGGAACAAGGCGTGGATATCTCGATCCAGGCCGCGACCAAATATATCGGCGGTCACTCCGACATCATGTTCGGCACCATCTCGGCCAATGCCGCCGCGTGGCCGAAGGTGTCGGAAGCGATCCGGCTGCTCGGCGTCTGCGCCGGACCGGACGATGTGTTCCTGGCGCTGCGCGGTCTGCGCACCCTGGAGGTGCGTCTCGCCCGGCACTATCAGGCCGGCCTGGAAATGGCGCGCTGGCTCGGGGCACGTCCCGAGGTGCAGCGCGTGCTGCATCCGGGCCTTGAAACAGATCCGGGCCATGCGATCTGGAAGCGCGACTTCACCGGCGCCTCCGGGCTGTTCTCGATCGTACTGCAGCCGGCGCCGCAGGCTGCCGTCGATGCCCTGCTCGACACCGTCTCGCTGTTCGGGATGGGCTATTCCTGGGGCGGCTTCGAAAGCCTGGTGATCCCGTTCGACTGCGCCTCGTATCGGACCGCGACGCAGTGGAACCCGGGCGGCCCGGCGCTGCGGCTGCATATCGGGCTGGAATCGACCGACGACCTGAAGGCCGATCTAGACCGCGGCTTCGCGGCGTTCAACGCGGCGCGGTAAGGGTTCTCTCCGTCATTGCGAGGAGCACCCGGATCGGCGCCTCTCGGCGCTTCGCGCCGTCCGGGCACAGGCTCCGCGACGAAGCAATCCAGCGCAGCGCACTGAGCTTCTGGATTGCTTCGCTACGCTCGCAATGACGGGGGATAGTCCTCGTTCTGATCGCGCTGAGCAGCGTCAGGCGGTCAGCCCACTGCCGATCAGTTCGGCACGCTTTCCGAGCCGCGAGCGTGCGCCTTGATGATCAGCATGATGTTGCGCACGTAGATGATGGTCGCCATCGCCTGGCCGAGGATGATCACCGGCTCGCGCTTGGCGATGCCGTAGATCAGCGTCATCAAGCCGCCGCCCATCGAAAAGAACCAGAACGCCATCGGCACCACGCTCTTGCCGGCGCGCTCGCTCGAGATCCACTGCACCAGGAAGCGGGCGGTGAACAACAGCTGCGCGATCAGGCCGAAGGCGAGCCAGAAATCGAACTTGGCGACGAACACATCGTACAGATAGTCGCCGAGTTCCTGACCGTATTGAATCAGCATCAGTTCACCTCAGTGGCGACCGGTGTCGCTTTCTTGCGGCGGATCAGCCACCACACCCCGGCGAGATCCATCAGCCCGACCCACAGCCGATCGAAGAAGCCGTAGTTGGACTTGCCCGACAATCGTGGCCGGTCGGCGACATCGACGTAAACGATGTCGAAGCCCTCGCGGCGCACCAGCGCCGGCAGGAACCGATGCAGGCCGTCGAAATACGGCAGCGACAGGAAGACGTCGCGCCGGAACGCTTTCAGGCCGCAGCCGGAGTCGCGGGTGCCGTCGCGCAGGATGGCGTTGCGGACCTTGTTGGCGACGCGGGACTGCAGCCGCTTGAAGCCGGTATCCTTGCGCCCCACCCGCTGGCCGGCGGCAAGGCCGACCCGCGCCCCACCCTGCTCCAGCGCAAAGATCAGTTCGGGAATGAACGCCGGGTTGTTCTGGCCGTCGCCGTCGAGCGTCGCGACCATGCCACCCCGCGCTGCGCGGACGCCGGTCCGCACCGCCGCCGACTGGCCGCAGGACGCGGCGTGGCGGATCTGGCGGAGATTGGACCGCTCGGCGCGCAACGCGGCGAGACGCTGCGGGGTCGCATCGGTCGAGCCATCATCGACATAGACGATCTCGTAGACCCAGCGCCCATCGAGCGCAGCGGCGATCTCGGCGATCAGCGGGGCGACGTTGTCAGCCTCGTTGCGCACCGGTACCACGATGGACACCGCAGGCGGCGGTCCGGACTGAGACAAGGTTTCAGGCATGCTTCGGAACAATCCGGGGCCGACGGGAACTCGCGGCCGGGGCGCTGTCTGCGCGCCCGCTTCTTATGGGGCGGAGCCGCCGCGGGCAACCCTTTTGACGCTATCCCAGGACGGCCCTGGCAGCGGATCGATGGTGCCATCCTGCCGGATGGTGAACGCCAGCCGCCGCGCGGCGAACCAGTACCGCACCGCCATTGCGCCGACGAGCCCGAGCAAGGCACCGGCGACGACGTCGCTCGGATGGTGCGCGAGCAGCACCAGCCGGCTGACCAGGATGGCGAACACATACGTCGCCATCAACGCCGTCAGCCGCGGCCACAGCGCCGCCACCGCAAAGCTCAGCGCCGCCGCGGTGATCGAGTGGCCCGAGGGGAAGCTGGCGTAAGCCTCGTTCCAGGCGAACAGCGAGAAGTTGTACGGATCGGCAGCGCCGCCGACGAACGGCCGGCCACGGCCGATGATCCCCTTCAGCACCTCGCCGATCGCGACCGGCACCAGCACCGCCAGAAACAGGAATTGCACGCGGGTGCCGAAACCGATCAGCACCGCACGCGACATGCCGCGCAGCAACGGTACGATCAGCAAGATCAGCAGCAGCAAGCCTGCGAGCGCCCACAGCACGTAAGCGGACTTGCCGAAATCGGTGATGATCTTCACCGGCCACAGCGACGGCGTGCCCCGCGGCGGCATCAGGCCGATCTCGAACGCATCGACGCCGACCATCAGGATCACGATCGCCAGCGACAGCACGGCCGTCAGCCACAGCGCGTGCCGCGCCCAGCGCCGCGCAGCTTCGGCGCGCCGCGAATGCGACGGCGGGCGGACGAGCTGCGCCAGGGCGCGGCCGATCACCAGTACGAGCTCAGCGGGATAGATACGCTGCGGCCGGCCGGCCTTAGCGGGCACGGCCATGTTATTGCGTGCCTTCGGAGCGGAAGATCGCGATCGAGACCGGCTTGCCTTGCGAGAAGTTGTAGCCGTCGATCCGGGCCGCAACATTGTACCGCAGGCCGATCGCCTCGGCCCGGCTGGCGAACGCCCGCTCGCTGCGCGACTCGACGATCGCGAACCGGCAGGAGCCGCCGAGCAGGAAGTCCGCGGCGCCGGAGCCGTCGGTGAGCAGCGTATCGGTGCCGGTCATGAACACCAGGCTCGGCTCATGATAGCCCGCCGCGGCCGCCTTCGGCCCGACGCAGACCACCTTGCGCAGCTCGCGTGCGATCTCGACGCTCGGGAACACCGGCCGCAACGTCGGTACCACAACACCAAACACCGCCACGACCAGAAACAGCGAGGCCAACGCGCCGTTCAGCAGCGACGCTTCAGCCCGGTTGTCGTCGAACAGGCGCCAGGCGAACAGACCGAAGATCAGCGAGCCGGCCGCGAACGGCCACGCCAGGAACATCGGGTGGCGCGTCAGATACACCGAACCGATCACCACCAGCGGCAGGATGATGGCCGGAATCGCGAACCACCACGCCGAGCCGCGCGCCAGCCACGAGCGCGACAGCACCCGCCGCTCGATCGCGCCGGCGGTCATGATTGCGATCGCCGGATACAGCGGCAGCACGTAGTGCGGCAGCTTGGTGATCACCAGCTCGAACACTATCCAGGACGGGACCAGCCAAGCGAGCAGATATTGGGCGCCCGGCTCCCGCCGCGCCCGCCACACCGCCGGGGCCGCCATCGCGGCCAGCGGCGCTCCGGGCCAGAACGTTGCCCAGAACAGCAGGAAATACAGACCGGGAGGCGCGCCGTGGGATTCCTGCGGGCTGGCGATCTTGCTCAGCATGTCGCCGCCGACCGAGTCCGCGAAGAAGGTGTCACCGGCGCGCAGATAGATCGCGATGAACCACGGCAGCACCCACAGCAACATCCACGGCACGCCGAGCAGCGGCCGCAGCCGCCACAGCCATGCCGCCGAGCGATCCAGGATCGCCAGCGGGATTACCGTCAGCGCGATGAACATCAGGATCAGCGGGCCCTTGAGCAGAATGCCCGCCGCCAGCGCGGTCCAGAATACCGCCGGCACGATCCACGACCGCTCCGGACCGATGTCCCCACGCTGCCAGCCAAGATAGGCCCGCGCCATAGCGCCCAACGCGGCGGTGACGGTGAACAGCAGGAACGCATCGGTCTTGGCGAGCCGCGCCTCGACCCCGAGCAGGATGCAACTACACAGCATCAGGGCGGCGATCACCGCCCCGCGTCGTCCGACGAAGGCCAGCGCCGCCCAATAGGTCATCAGCACCGCGCCGATCGCGCCGGCCAGCGACGGCACCCGGTACAGCCAAATCCGGACCTGCGCGCGCGGCAAGCCGAGCTTGCCGGCGGTCTCGACCACGGTGGCCTGCAGCCAATAGATGCCGACCGGCTTCTTGTAGCGAACCTCATCCTGATAGCGGATGTCGATGAAGTCGCCGGTCTCGACCATCTGCTTGGTCGCCTGCGCGAACCGCGCTTCGTCGCGGTCGATCGGCGGGATGTTGAAGAATCCCGGCAGGAAGAACAGCAGCCCGACCAGCACCAGGAAGGCCGACGCGCGCAGGTGACTGACCGTCACGAAGTCCAGCACCGCGACCAGCCCGCGGCCGGGATCGACGGTGGTTTTAGGTTCGCGCGGCGCGCCGAAACGGGGTCTGGCAGAGGTCTCGATCATCGGCTCCGCATACGCTGAAACCGATACAGCGACAACTGCTTAGCCCGGCTCTATTGAATTCTGACAACAACTGTGTCCGCGGCGCCAGAGGCGTCCATCACGGTGAGCCGGACGAAGCCCGGACCGGGCGGCGCGATCAGCCGCTGCCGCCGTCCGTCGATCTCGCCGACCGACAATCCGTTGACCATCACGGTCATCGGCAGCACCCCGCCGGCCACCTTGACCGGCAGCGCGCCGGCCGAGGCTTCGCTGACCGCATCGATCCGCGATCCGTTCAGGGGAAACTGGATCCGCAGCGCCTTGTCGTCGCCGGGCTGCACCAGATCGCCGGAGGACCGGAACCGCCGCAGCGGCAGCGGCAGCTTGGCGTTGCTGGCCACCAGCGTGCCTTTCGGCGCCTTCGGCAGCGGCGCCCGCATCTGGCCGCTGCGGGCGAAGGCGTCGAACAGCACCGGGGCGGCGGCGACGCGGCCGATCATCCCGGGCACCGGAGCGCCGTCGGGCCGCCCAACCCAGACGCCGATCGTCATCCGGCCATCGAACCCGACCGACCAGGCATCGCGGTAGCCGTAGGAGGTGCCGGTCTTGAACGCGATCTGGTTGCGCACCGCATTCTCCGGCGGCGGGGTGCCGAGCAGAACGCTGCCGACCTGCCAGGCGGCGACTTGATCCATCAGGCGCAGAGTCTCGCGCTTGTCATTGCCGGAACTTGCAATTTCACGCAGCGGAAGAACGCTGCCGAGGCGCGGCAGCCCGCTGTAGAGCTGCACCAGGTCGATCAGCTTGACCCCGACGCCGCCCAGCCCCATCGCCAGCCCCGGCGCTTCGTCCTTGGGCAGTACCAACTTGCTGCCGGCCTGCTTCAGCCGCGAGGCCAGTCGCGCGGCGCCGACGCGGTCGAGCAGTTCGATCGCCGGAACGTTGAGCGACAGCTGCAGTGCCTTCCGCACCGGCACGGTACCCTGGAACGTCATGTCGAAGTTCTCGGGCGCATAGGCGCCGTACCGCACCGGGCGATCGTCGATCAGGCTCTCCGGGTGGACGAAGCCGTCCTCGAAGGCGAGCCCGTAGATGAACGGCTTCAAGGTCGAACCCGGCGAGCGCACCGCCCGTGCCATGTCGACCTGCCCGGCGCGGCGGTCATCGAAATAGTCGGCCGAGCCGACATGGGCGAGCACGTCGCCATTGGCATTGTCGACCGCGACGATGCCGATCGAGATGTCGGGGCCGAGCGCGGCGGCGCGGTCGCGCGCCAGCGTCTCGAGCGCGCGCTGCAACCCGGCATCGAGCGTCAGGCGGATCAACTTGGCGTTCTTGTCGGCGATCACCGCCTGGTCGGCCGAATGCGGCGCCAGCACCGGCATCGGCTTGCGCTGACGGGCAACCGGAACCGCCCTCGCCTGCGCTGCATCGTCGTCGCTGACGACGCCGTCTTCGACCATCCGCGCCAGCACCCGGTCGCGCGCGGCCTGGGCAGCATCGGGGAAACGATCGAGCCGGCGGGTTTCCGGCGACTGCGGCAAGGCGACCAGCAGCGCCGACTCCGCCAGCGTCAGCCGCTTCGGCTCCTTGCCGAAATACGCGATCGAGGCGGCGCGAATGCCTTCGAGATTGCCGCCATACGGCGCCAGCGCCAGATAAAGATCGAGGATCTGCTGCTTCGACAGCGTCTGTTCGAGTTCGACCGCGCGCACCATCTGCCGCAGCTTGGCGCCGACCGAGCGCTGGCGCCGCGGCTCCATCAGCCGCGCCAGCTGCATGGTGATGGTCGAACCGCCGGAGACGATCCGGCCGTGGCTGACGAGCTGCAGCGCGGCCCGTCCCACCGCGAGCGGATCGACGCCATGATGCTGATAGAACCGCTTGTCCTCATAAGCGAGCAGCAGCTTGAGGTAGCGCGGATCGACTTCGGTCGTCGCATCGACCGGCAACCGCCAGCGCCCGTCCGCCATCGCGAACGCCCGCAGCAGCTTGCCGTGGCGGTCGACCACCGTCACCGAGGCCTGCCGCGCCTCGTCGAGCGGCAACGGGCCGAGCGAGACGGCGTAGGCAACGAGGCTGCCAAGGGCAGCGACGATGAAGACCGCCGAAACGATCGCGGTCGTTCTGATCCACCGCCATCCCCTCCACCCGTCATTGCGAGGAGCGAAGCGACGAAGCAATCCAGAGGCTGCAGGCGCGGTGTCTGGATTGCTTCGCTCCGCTCGCAATGACGAAAGTGAGCGTATGGCGCGCGCGATACTCATTTCGCCGCCCGCACCTCGATCGTGCCGGTGCCGGTGCGGCCGTAGCGCGAGGGATTGTACATGTCCTCGACCACGGCCTGCGGCAGCACGTATTTGCCGGGCGACACCGCGCGCACCACGTAGGCGACCGTGAACACCGACTTGTCGTCGGCCTTGCGGTCGATCGCGGCGGTGAAGCGGTCGTCGCGGAACTCGGTGTTCACCGGCTCGGCGCCGTCGGCGATCCAGCTCAGCGTGCCGGAGTCGCCCGACGACACCAGATGCGGATTGTCGATCTCCAGGCCCGCCGGCAGGTAGTCGGCGATCATGACGTGGCCGTATTCCGGCTTCGGCTCGGTGATCGTCAGCACCACCGCGAAGCGGTCGTTCTGCTTCGCCTTGGCGATGTCGGCCGGCTCGCCGCCGAGCGTGAAGTAATTGCGCTCGATCTTGAAGCCGTTGCTGGCGGCCGGCTCCGGCGTGATCGGCGAACCGCTCACCGTCACCACCGCCTGCACCGGGGAGTCGCCGGTGTTGGCGATCTTGAGCGGCTGGGCCTTCACCTCGTCCGCCTTGTAGCTGCGGTACAGCGCCGTCTTCACCGCATCGCCGTTGAGGTCGAGCGCCATCGTCTCCTTGGCGAGCGCGCGCGCCGCCAGCACCAGCCAGGCATTCTCCTGGGTCGAGGTGTAGGGCGACAGCCCGCGCGCGGCTTCGACCCGTTGCACCGCCGTCGTCAGTGTCGGGCGCGGCGCATTGCCTTCGCTGGCAAGCGACACCAGCGCCGCAGCGTCGCGCAGCTCGGAGCCGTAATCGGTCCGGCCGAACACGATCGACGGCTCCGGATTGAGGCTGTCGGCTGCTGCCGCATAGACCCGCTCGGCGCGGGCGCGGTCACCGACCAGCGCCAGCGCCGCGGCGAGCTGCGCCTTGGCGATCGGGGTGGCCAGCTTGTCGAGCTTGGTGTCGGCGAGATAGCGCAGGTCGCCGATCGGTGCGGCGCCATTGCGGGCGAGCACATAGAGGCCATAAGCGAGATCGCGGCCGCCGTCCTTCTCCGGCTCGTCGGCATTGACCACCGAGTTGCGGATGCGGTCGAGCGCGGCGCGGAACGCGACGTCCGGCACCACAAACCGCTTCTCGCGCGCCCGGGTCAGGAAGTCGGTGACGTAGGCGTCGAGCCAGGCATCGTCACCGCCGGTCGACCACAGCCCGAACGAGCCGTTTGAGCCCTGCCGCGACAGCAGCCGGTCGATCGCGCCCTTGATCCGCTCGTCGGCGCTGCCGTCCATCGCCAGATGCGCGCCGGCGGCGAGATCGTTGACGTAGAGCAGCGGCATCGCCCGGCTGGTGATCTGCTCGGAGCAGCCGAACGGATAGCGGTCGAGCGCCTTGAGGATGGTGGCGGCGTCGAGCGCGGTCGACATACTGACCGACAGCGACAGTCCGCCGGTGCCCGGCACCAGGTCGGAGAACATGTCGGAGGTCAGCGTCAGGCTGTCGCCCTTGGCGAGGGTCCGGATCGAACGCCGCGCCAGGGTCTGGTTGGCGGGACGGACGTCGAGCGCATAGTGCCGCGCCAGCGACAGGCCGTTCGGCCCCTGGATCGCGACATCGAGCGCAGCGGTGCCGGCGCCACCGGCGTCCAGCATCAGCTTGGCCGAGCCGCGCTGCTTGGCGGCGAGTTTCATCGTCGTGGCCGCTTCGCCGCTCAGCTTCACCGGACCGCTGGCGCTGACCTTGATGGTGTAGTCGCCCGCAGCGCCTTCGACGTTGTCGAGGTCGAACGCCATGGTGCCGCGGTCGCCGTTGCGCAGGAAGCGCGGCAGCGTGGTGGTCAGCACCACCGGATCGCGCACCGTGACGTCGGTGTTGGCGCGGCCGACCTTGGTGGCGGTCCACGCCACCGCCATCACCCGCGCGGTGCCGGCGAATTCGGGGATGTCGAAGTCGATCGTCGCGGTGCCGTCGGCCGCCACGGTGACGATGCCGGAATACAGCGCCAGCGGCTTTTGCGTCGGCGGGCTGCCCTGCAGCTCGGCCGCCGAGGAGTCACCGCCGGAACGGATCTGGCCGCGCGCGCCCTGCATGCCGTCAATCAGCTGGCCATAGAGGTCACGGATCTCCGCGCTCAGCCGGCGCTGGCCGAGATAGTACACGTCCGGTGCCGGCGGCTTGTAGCCGGTGAGATTGAGAATGCCGACGTCGACCGCGGCGACCACGATCTTGGCGTCTTCGCCGGGCGCCAGCCCGCCGAGCCGGACCGGCAGCTTCAGCGTCGTCGACGGCCGCACAAGCGCCGGCGGCGACAGCTCGACCGACAGCGTGCGCGCCGCCTTGTCGATGCCGAACCATTTCAGGCCGATCGCGCGGCCCGGCATCCGCTGCGCGGCGGTGTCGAGCGGCCGGCGCAGCGTGGTGACGACGTACGCGCCCGAGCCCCAATCCTTGCCGACCGTGAGCTTGACCTGCGAACTGCCCGGCTTGACCTGCAGCGACTGCGTGGTCAACAGCCGGTCGCCGAGCACGTTGACGGTCAGAAGGCCGGCGGTGCGCGCGTTCACCGTCACCGTCATGGTGTCGCCGGAGGCGTATTCCGGCTTGTCGATCGAGGTCTCAAGCAGATCCGGCGTATCGGCCGAACCATCCGAATACCAGCCGACGTCGAACTGCACCGAAGTCAGCGGACCGGCGACATCGGCGGTCTTGACGTCGAGCCGGTAGCGGCCGGGCTCCGGATTGAACTGCAGCCGCGCCGGCTCGCCGGCCTTGATCGACAGGTCGCCGTCGGCAACCCGCTTGGTCGACTTCACCGGCTCATAATCCCAGGACGAGTTCTGCCGGTACCACTGGTAATGCGACTCGATCTTGAGCAGCTCGTAACGCAGCCCGCTGCGCGGCAGCGAGCTGCCGTCCGGCGCCACGAAGGCGACGTCGAATTTGGCGACATCCCCCTCGGCCACGTTGCGGTCGGCGAACTGCGGCTTGACGCCGATCATCGCCGCCGCCGGCGCGACCGGCAGCACCAGCTTGCGCTCGACCGCGCGGCCGCCGGCTTCCGCCATCCGGACGAAGATCTGCGCCTCCTGCGGGCGGGTCGAGGACGGCGGCTTCGGCAGGCTCACCTCGAAGGTGGCGGCGCCATTGGCGTCGGTCTCGGGCAGGTTTTCGAGCGGGGTGCGCTCGTTACTGGTGGTCTCTTCGTCGGCGACGCCGAACTGATAGCCGGCATAGCCCGGCCGCCCTTCGGCCGGCGCCACCAACAGCTCGCCCTCGATCTGCAGCGCCGAGGCCGGTGCGCCGTACAGGAAATGGCCGTCGACCTTAAGTTCCACAGGAGCATCAGCTTTGATCGCCTTGTCCTTGGTCGAAATGTCGAATTCGATCCGATCGGGAACATAGTCTTCGACCATGAAGGTGGTTTCGCCAACGCTGGCGCCCTTCGGATCGGTGAATGCACGCACCCGCCATGTACCGGTCGGCACCGCCGAATTGAGCGCGACATCGAGGCTGCGGCCGCCGGCGCCCTGGTCGGACAGCACGGCGCGGCGGTATTCGACGCCATCCGGGCGCTCCACCACCAGCGTCATCGGGCTCGCCGTCATCGCCACGCCCTGCCCGTCGCGCAGCAGCGCCGTGAGGTGCACGGTCTCGCCGGAGCGGTACACGCCGCGCTCGGCATAGACGAAGGCGTCAGCGCCGGCCGGCACCGCACGCCCGGCGACGCCGCGGTCGGACAGGTCGAAGGCGCTGGTCTTCAGGCTGAGGAACGCATAGTCGGCCTTGTCGCTGGACGCGGTCAGCAGCGCCGGCGACAGCCCGCCCTCGCCGCGCGCCAAGCCGGCTTCGAACAGCACGTGGCCGGAGGCGTCGGTCTTGCGGGTCGCCAACACCTCGTTGTTGCGCGCGATCAGCCGCACCTCGGTATTGGCCAGCGGATCGGTCGAGGCCAGCGAATTGACGAAGACGTGGACGCCGTCATTGCCGGAGAACGCGGTCAGGCCGAGATCGGAGACGATGAACCACTGGGTGGCGAGCTGGCCGTCATCGTCGGAATTGGCGGTCGGGCCCTTCGGCGCCGCGGTCATCACATAGACGCCGGGCTGCAGATCGCCGAGCACCTGATCGACCGGGAACGCGGTGGTGACGTCGGCATTGAGAGCAGCGGCCGCGGTGTCGAGCTCGCCCGACCACACCTTGGCGCCGCGCTCGTTGCCGAGGTCGCTGAGCTGGTAGCGGCTCAGCGTCCGCTGGAAGTCGCTGTCGACCACGGTGTTGATCAGGTTGCGGTCGCCGATCCGGAACACCTGCACCGCCACGGTCGGGGTGTTGACGCTGACCAGCGGAATGCCGCGCTGGCCGGTGCGCGGCAGCACGTAGGCGCGGCCGGTGAAGCGCACCAGCGGCTTGCGGTCGCGGACATAGACGTTGAACTCGGCCGACTTCGCCAGCGCCTCCTTCACGGTCGACGGCAGGCCGGCGCGCAGATTGATGTTGTAGCGCTCGCCGTGCTTCAGCCCCTCGACGCAGAGCTGGCGCTCCTCGGCGCTGGTCGCCGGCTTGTCGGTGCCGGCCAGCGTCACATAGGGCGCGAAGTCGGTGCGCTTGGCGAGCTCCTCGGAGAACTGGAAGCACACCCGCGGCGAGGCCGAATCCGAGTCGACGGTGTAATCGAGCAGCCGGAAGCCATGCTCGGCGCGCAGCTTCTCATATTGGCCGCGGATGTCGGCGACCTCGCGCAGTTCCAGCGAAATCCGCAAGGCATCGAGCGCCGGCCGCCACAGGCTGCGGTCGGCCATCGCGCGGCCGAGCAGCGCCAGCGCGGTGGCCTCCTCGCCCGGGCTCTTGGCGCGCTGATAGGCGATATAGGCGGCGGTGGTGGCGCGCTCGCGCAGGAAGGTCTGTTCGGAACTGGTGGCGGCCTTGATCTGCAGCACGGTGCGGGCCAGCCGCAGCCAGTTGTCGCCGTCGGCCGGATCGAGCGCCGCGATCTGCCCCAGCGTCTGCAGGCCGCCGCGGTAGTCGCCGCGCTTGAACGCGGCGTCGGCGTCGCCCCGCAGCACCGCGGTGGGCTTGTTGGTGGCCGCCGCCTCGCTCTTGATCTGGGCTTCGAGCTTGATCGCAGCGTCCGCCAGCTCGTCGCGCTGGAACGCCTTGTCGGCCGCCTGAGCCGATGCGAGCCCGAGCGCCAATCCGGCGCAAAGCGTGAGGGCGCGAACCAGACCGATCATGCTTGAACTCCCTTGCCGCGAACGAGCGTCGCGTTAGATCTTGTCATGCCGTGACGAAGATGACGCCGTGATGGCTGCGGGCGGACGCAGGGGCCGCCGGTTTCGCCATCCATCTTCCGCCCTCGCCGGCCAGCCCGGTTCGAGACTCACATCCTCGCCCGCGCGCGCGCCGAAAACAACGCGCCGCATGCGTTGGACGCAGGATGGTGGCAAATGGTTCGGGGCGGTTGTGGCGGAAGCGGATTTTTTGTATCCGGTGGTGCTATAAAGCCCCCAACGGTCCCATAGCTCAACTGGATAGAGTAGCGGATTTCTACTCCGCGGGTTGCAGGTTCGAATCCTGCTGGGATCGCCAGCCGCCTGTGCACACGTGTCCATGCGCGTGCACAGATGAACGCAGTCAATTGATTTCCCTTTGTTTTACGCCGGAGCCGCAGGCGACCCGCAACAGCCTCAATCTCAATACTGTCTACGCGCGCCGCGCCGCACAGGCGCGGCGTGAATAGGAAGGCTGCCGATGCATTCTCTGTTCAAGGCCACTACGCGTCGGCCGAGATCGGAGAACGCACAGGCGACCGCGGCTGCCCCACCTTGCCCGATGGAAAAGGCACTTGGAAAGGGGCCATGAGGGCTGCGCGGCCAACGAGCCCGCCCCTCTCGAAAAATTCGGAAAATTGAAAACTGCATTTCCACTTCCCAAAGGTGAACCATGATCATGAATCAAGCAGAGCTTGCGGAACGGCTCGGAGTAACCTCGCGTCGCGTTCGACAGCTTGAAGCCGCAGGCATCATCACCGCAAAAGGCCGCGGCGAGTATCAGGCCGAAGAAAGCGAGCGCCATTACCAAATCTATGCGGCTCGCGATCTCGATGCCGCGGAAGCCCAGTTGGTCCGCGCTGAGGCAAAAATGAACCAAGCGCTCGCCGCGTTCCGCCGAGCGAAAGACGACGCAAAGAAGCGCACGGCCGCCGGCCCTCTCGGTCAGGCGCTGGACCTGCGGGTTCGGGCGATCGACCTCATTTGCGCGATTGTGCCGGAGAGCGGCGCCGAACTGATTAGGACGGCAGCGAAATCCAGCACGTCAGAAGTCTTTGCCGAGATCTTTACGGCTCTCGGTATCATCGGAATTTGCGACACTGTGTGATGTCACATCCCGCCCTAAATAGATCGACCGGCCACCATGGCGAGTCGAGGCCAATTACAAATAATTCGACGAAAATAGGCACTTCGGATGCAACGATAAAACCGGCAAGACGCTGTTGCTCGCAACTTTCACTGATTGACCATATCTAACAATACCTGTGCATCTTTATTCCGAATTCCCATAGCCTCTATCTTGCGTCGCAAAGAGGGGCTGACAATGAACGAATGAGGATCTTTTCGAAGTCTGCTCAAGTTCGATCGACAGTAAGCAATTGCATCCTTTTGGAGATCAAGGCGACCGGGGAACGACAGCCTGTAGTTACCAAAACCATTCACTCTGATCGCGTCAATCTCGCCTCCCTTTTCGAGGCGAACTGCACAAATGAACGCCAACTGATTGAGGACTGTCCGAGACCGGAGGTTGATCACAAATTCAACTCGAAAGTCATTCTCCCGCACCTGCACCCTTCACCGCTCCCTACTCACCAAGAGATTGCTGCTGATCGCTGTGACGATGGCAGAGCCATCCACTTTGGGGATATTAGAATTTCATTCCCCCTCCGCCGCACGGATGCGGCGTAACGCAATCCGAACGGTCGAATGTTGACCCACCCCTGGTACAGCAATCGTATCTCAGGGCAATCGTCATAGGTCAAAATCCAGGCCCCGTCATTTCGGGCCTTCAATTCTCTGGATAGTTCCGCGTGATAATCATTGCCCAATGCATTTAGATAGAGTGTGTTTAGATAGAGTGTGTTTCCCTTTTCAAAATAGGGCGAATCGATAAAGAAAACCGTATTCGTTGCATCAAAAGCGTTTCTTCCAAACACTGATAGGATATGCGGCGCATAAGACGCGGATTACGTTCAATAAACTAGCTCACCGGCACCCGCGGCTTGCGATGGTGCCGGACGACCGGCGGCGGCGGTGGTGTGACCGGCTGCAGCGTCACCACGACCGGGTTGGGCTTGTGATCCATCGCGGCGCCGGTGGCGGCGTCGACGCCCATGCCGACCACGCCGCCGAGCAGCAGGTTGCCGGCAAAGCCGGCGCCGCCGCTGCCGGAGACTTCACGGGTCAGCGGGATGATCTGCGGCTCGTAGCCCTCTTTGCTCAGGCTGACGGTGATGTCGGCGTTGCGGTTGACCTCGACCACGCACGGCGTGACGCAGGAGAACGGCGCCTCGGTGCCGGCCACATCGGCCTTGGCGCCCGACGGCGTGGTCGCGATCGAAATGTTCTCCGTGGTGCCGCGCGTCACCGACGCACATCCCGACAGCAGCAACGCGGCCAGCACCGCGCCTCCCAATGACCGCATCGCAATCCCTCTGATACCGATGCTTCCAGAGCACCGTGTTGGAGGGGGATTTCAAGCCGCGGCGGGCCGCCAAAGCGGCAACTGAGACGCAGGGACAAAGCTATCTGCAGGATGTCCCCACCGCGGACGATCACGGCCGAGCTGCAGTCCGAATTTTACCGGCGATCACGCTCACATGACGCGACAGCAGCCCTATGGCAGAATCGGATACCGATCTGCATTCCGGCAAGCATTCGAGATCGCGTGGACCAGTCCCAAGCCCGAGCCATTCTGCATCTGAAAGCGGAGATCGTCCGGGTCCGCTCGTTCGGCCAGTCGCACCTCTACAAGTTCTGGGCCTTCAAGGTCGACGAGATCAGCGATCCGGTGTGGACCGATGGCGCCGCGACCACCTCCACGGTGTGGCTGACGACCGATTACGGGCTGCTCGACGGGACCGGCTACCGGGACCGCCGCAAATTCCGGATTGATCCCGGCGGGCGGGTGTCGCTGATCCAGGCCAGCAGCCACGACGGCAGCATCGTCGAGGGCCGCAATGCCGGACGGCTGGCGAGCGGCGTGGCGCGCTCGGTGGCCTGGCCCGGCACCGGGCGTTGATCAGAACTGCCGGCTCTTCAAGAGATAGGCCGGGATCGCCAGCCCCGCCCCGATCGCGCCGACGATCGACAGCACCCGCACGAACGCCTGCGAGGCCGCGACGATCTGCGCGGTCGAGGAGCCGGTGGTGTCGGCGGCGACCGCCATATAGCCGAGCATCGCCTGGCCGAAGAACGCGCCCGGCACCATCGGAATGCAGCCGGCCAGCGCCACCGCGTTGCAGGCCGGGCCGAGCCAGCGCAGCGCCAGGATCGCGGTGAACGAGGTGACGAACGCCGCCGCGAAGGTCGCGGCCTCCAGGCTGCCGCCGGTCTGCTGCACCACGGTGCGGACCGCCAGCGCCAGGGCGCCGGCAACCGCACACCAGGCCAGCGTGCGCCAGCCGAAATTGAACAGCACGCCGAAGCCGGCCGCGGCCAGCGCGCCGAACGCCGCCTGATGCGCCAGATGCGGCAGCATCGCGATCCAGTTCGCGGTCATGTGTGGATCCTCAGCACGAATTCGGCCAGCCACAGCCCGGTGACGGCGAACACCATGATCATGATCACGGTGACGGCGCGGGCGCTGCCCATGGTCGGATAGCCGTCCATCACGTCGGTCTGCGCATTGGTGGACGGCACGCCCGGCACCAGCAGCAGGATCGACGCCATCATGGCGAGCTCGGTGGTGGAGCTGCCGATCAGCCGCGCGCCGAGGCCGCCGAGCGCCGCCGAGATGCAGCCGACGATGGCGGCGACCACGAACACGTTGAAGCGGCGGCCGAGCAGCAAATGACGAACGCCCTGCCCGATGCTGGCTGCGGCCAGCACCGGCCCAAACGACAGCCAGTCGGAGCCGAGCAGCCGGCCGAACGCCGCGCAGGCGGCGCCGGTGGCGATCGCCACCAGCCACGGCGGATGCCGCGGCGTATCCTTCTGCAGCCGCTTCAGCTCGGCCTCGATCGCATCCGGCGTCATGTCGCCTTGCGAGGCGCGCTTGAGCAGCTCGCGCACCGCAAAGTCGAGCCGGTGGTTCACGCCGTGCGGGCCGATCTGCATCATGCGGGTGATGCTGTGGTGGCCGCGCGCCAGCGTGATCTCGAACGAGGCGTAGCCGGAGCGCATCCCCAGCACCTCGACGCCCAGCCCCTCCGCCACCATCCGCGCGCCCTCATGCACAACGCGCACCGACGCCCCGCTCTGCGCCAGCACCGCGCCGGCCTGCAGCGCGACGTGTGAGATCCGCGCTAGCGAATACGGATGGATCGGTTCGAGGTCGGCGGGATCGGGTTGAATCATCGTCATGGTCGGTGGCTATACAGATTGAAGTGGGGCGAAAGCAGGATTGGTCGGACAGCTGCGCTACATGGATACTAACCGCTTAACTAATCGCGGTCGCATATTACCATTTGCGCTTGATCAGTGACGGGTTAACGCCGTTGGCGTTGAACGCTTCCAATTCCGCAATGCAGGTCTATGCTCATCGCGGTCTCGGCCGCTGCTTATTCGAGGAATGGGGTTGAAGATGAAGTTACCGACATTGATCGTCGCCTGCATCGCCGCCGCTGTGGTGGTGTTCGGCGTCCGCAATTTCAAGGCAGAGCCCAACCCGAACGAGGCGACCGAACAGGCGGCGGCCAGTGCGGCTGCGGTCCCGGTCAGCCCGATCAAGACGCTGACTTCGACCTCCTGCCCGTCCGACGGCTGCCCGATCTCTTGCGAAGACGACGACACCCTGCTGTCGGCGTTCTGCGTCAGCGGCACCAAGGCCCGCTTCGCCGACACGCTCAAGCTTGCGAGCGGCAAGCTGACCGCGACCTGCGGCATGGGCGCCAGCAGCATCCTGGCCTATTGCGGGCGGCAGTAACCGCGGCAACGACGGCCCGGCGCAGGCCGGGCCATCGCATCATCGGCCTTACTTGAGGCCGAGCAATTCCACATCGAAGATCAGGGTCGCGTTCGGCGGAATCACGCCGCCGGCGCCGCGCGCGCCATAGCCGAGCTCCGGCGGAATGATCAGCGTGCGCTTGCCGCCGACCTTCATGCTGGCAACACCCTCATCCCAGCCCTTGATCACCCGGCCCATGCCGATCGGAAATTCGAACGGCTCGTTGCGGTCGACCGAGGAGTCGAATTTGCGGGTCTTGGCGCCGTTCTCGTACAGCCAGCCGGTGTAGTGCATCACGCAGATCTGGCCGCGCGCCGGCGACGCGCCGGTGCCGACCTGGGTGTCGACGATCTGGAGGCCCGACGGCGTGGTGACGGCTTTGACGGATTCGGACATGGCGGGGGTGCTCGACATCAGGGCCGCGGCGGGAGACAGCGCAACGACGGCCAAAGCCAGCACAGCGCCGGCGGGGAAAGCGAAACGCATCGGATTGTCCTTTGGGAAGATCGACGTCGGTCGCGGTGAGGCCCGGTTGTAGCCGCTCGGCGCCGATCCGACAACCAAGCGAGGTGCGGCCGCCTACCTGCCGGCCGCAGCCGGCCTCCCCGCCCCGTCACCCCAGCCGTCGAGGCCCGGCACCAAGCCCGGCCTCGATCCGACGGCTCAGTCCCCCGCGAACAATGACGGCCCGAACTTGTAGTTCACCCCGAGCGACACCGTCTGCAGTCTGTTGCTCTGCGGCGCCAGATTGACGCCATCCAATGCCGGCGTCACCGACGTGGTGAACGCCGGAGACGCCCCAAAGTCGAAGTACTTGTATTCGAGCGCCATCGACCACGACGGCGCCAGCGCGTATTCGAGACCGCCGCCGATGGTCCAGCCCCAATTGGTGCTGGTGTTCGCCAGCGTCGTGCCGCCGACGCCGACAGTGTTGAACTGATCCTGCTGGCGATCCCATGCCGCGCCGCCCTTGACGAAGAGCAGCGTGCGATCGATCGCGTAACCGCCCCGCGCCGTCAACGCGCCGATCGCGTCGATCTTGCTGCCGCAGTCGAAACCGGCCACCACAGGATCGGGATACGCGCCGAAGCAGGTGTTGGTGCCGCGGATATTCGCCCAGTTGGCCGAGGCTTCGACACCGGCGACGAGATGACCGAACTGGTAGTTCGCGCCGATCTGTCCGCCGAGCAGCGCGCCGCCGAGGTCGACCCGATCACCGGTCGTCGGGGTCGGGAACGGATCCGCATAGGTGGTGCGGCCCCAGCCCGCGCCGACGCTGGCGCCGACATAGAGCCCGGTCCAATTGACGGACACGTTCCGCGATGGCGCCTTGGTGATGCCGGCGGCCGAAGTCTCTGCCGCATCGAGATCGCCGAACTTGTACGAGGTCTGCACGAAGCCGCCGTAGCGTTCGGCGTAGAACTGCATCGGCGAGGTCGTCGCTTCTCTCGGGAAGATCGTGCTGGCGCTGTCGGTCGCGAAGTACCAATAGCGGCCGCCGACGCCGACGCTGAAACGATCGGTGACGGCGTAGGATAGGATCGCTTCGAATTGAGTGCCCCAGCCGTGGCCGACCTCCGACTGCGGATTGATGTCGGCGCGGAACCAATGATTGTCGAACCCGGCGCGATTGACGTACGGCAGATAGGCCGCATCCACTTCCAGCCGCAGCCGTTCGGTCAGCGGCGCGCGAACGTTGAGGCCGAGCGCGACGCCGCGCCAGGACTCGGTTTCGCTCAGACCGACGAAGTTGGTGGGAAACGGGACGCCACAGGTGTCGAAATCGGTCGCGATCTGCCGACAGCCGAAGCCATTGCCGGTCTGGTAGAACGAACGATAACCGACGAAGCCACCGAGTTTACGGCCGCCATCGTTGATGAAATTGTATCCGATGTCGGCGCTGCCGAAAGCCATACGGCCGTCGCGCATCTCCGAGATCGTGTTCGAGTAATTCACTTCGCTCGGAAAGTCTTCGTCGTTGAGCTGACCGTTCACGAGATGGCCGAGACCGAGATTGGCCTTGGCGAACAGACCCGAGGCGTGATCGACGCGCACGAAGGCTTCGAGCGAATGTCCGGTCTGATCGCCGTAGATCAGCCGCGAATTCAATCGGCTCGGCTGGACATTGTCGTTCAGATCCTTCTGCATCCGCCCCGAGCTGCCCCAATACCGGGTGCCGGCTTCGATCTGCCAGCCGAGCGGCAGCGCGGCGGCCTTAACGAACAGCGGCACGTCGCCGCCCGCACTGAGCGTCGGTGCGCCCGAGCCGAGCCGATAATTCAGGCCTGCCTTGACCAGATCGAGCTTCTGCTTGAAGCCGACCTCGGAGGCATTGCCGAACTGATCGACGTATGCGGTGTCTTTGGTGCCGAAATCGACGTGGTTGTATTCCACGAAGGCCGACAGGTTCGGACTCAGCGCGTATTCCAGACCGGTGCCGGTGACCCAGCCCCAGCGCGTGCCGCTTTCGGTGAAGCGGCTGGCGCTGCCTGCGCGCTGCACGTCGCTGCTGCCGGTTGCCCACGCCGCGCCGGCCTTGCCGTAAATCAACAGATTTCCCCAGGTCTGCCCAAGCCGCCCGGTGATGGTGCCGAGCGACGACAGCTCATTGTGGCAGGTGAAATTTCTCCGGGTCCCGATGTCGGTGGCGCATTTGGCGTAGCCGCCGATATCCGCTGCGGCGGCGGACGCTTCAACGCCGGCGACCCAGCGGCCGACTTGATAGTTCGCGCCGATCTGACCGCCGCCGAACAGACCGGAACTGTCGCCGCGCCCGGGGAACCCGCCCGACGTCGACGCGGCGAGCAGCGCGCCCGTTGCCGACTCCCAGTCGTTGCTACCGAAGCCGCCGCCGGCATGGACACCGAGATAGATGCCGGTCCAGCTCCACTGCGGCAGCGGAACTCCCGGGAGCGGCGCCGCGCTGACCGAGGCCGCGCCGAGCCGGTAGTTGAGGCCGACCTTCACCAGATGCGCAGTCTGGCCGATCGACACGTTCGATACGTCGCCGAACTGATCGGCCATCGTCAGTGAGCGATTGCCGAAATCCGCGTAGTTGTACTCGATCTTACCGGACAGGCCCGGCAGGAAGGCATATTCGACGCCGGCGCCGAGCAGCCAGCCGGTGCGCGTCTCGGACTCATCGAGCACATTGACGAAGTTGCCGCTGACCATCCGGCGATTGACATCAGCCCAGGCGGCGCCGGCCTTGCCGTAGAACAGTAAATCGCCTGCGGCGTAGCCGAAGCGCGCGGCGAGCGTCCACAGTTCATCGATCCGGCTGGTGCAGGCATAGGTGCCGCGCAGGCATCGTGCCAGGCCGTTGATGGAACCGAAGCTGGCGTCGCCTTCGATGCCGAGCACGTAATTGCCGAACTGGGCGTTGTAGCCGCCCTGAATGCCGGCGATCACATTGCCGCTCACGCCATGACCGTAGAAGGCCTCTCCAGCCAGCGCGGCACCGCCGCCCGAGATGCTGTTCCAGGCGCTATCCGACGCGGCGGCGCCGACGTGGCTGCCGACGTAGAAGCCGGTCCAGTTCGTGACGACAACTGCTGATGACGGAAACGGAGCAGCCGGCAGATCGGCAGCGTGCACGTCGCTGCATCCAACGGCCACGATCGCCCACACACTCAGCCACGCTGGAACCTGCTTCATCCTGTCCCCCTCGCTCGAAAAGCGCACCACCCAATCCAGGGCAAACATGATTCTGTCAGGGAACTCTACGGTCACGCGCGCATGGTGACTGAGCAGAACACAACAAAGTTCCGCAGCCGTACGCTGCCGCGCAAAACTCAGCGAAGGTTGTGAGTGCAGCCGATCTCGGTACACTTAGGTAAGGTACGGGGCAGCACGATGCGGAACGGGATGTACTCAATTCACATCCGGATGCTCGACGGCATCCGCGCCCGTTCGAACGGCGTGATCCTGCTGCGCGATGGCCGGCTGCTCGGCGGCGATCCGTATTTCTTCACCACCGGCCACTACACCGTCGCCGACGGCCGCTGGAAAGGCGAGCTGCTGACACGGCAGCACACGCCCTACAGCGAGACGCCGGGGCGACCGCTATTCTCCGGACATGACGTGACGACCGGGTTCTCCGGCAGCTTCGTTGATGATGAGTCCGAGGTGTTCGGCACGTCGCTGATCGGCAGCCGCAGCGTCAGCTTTCGCGCCACGCTGCGGCTGCTGGTGACGGACTAACCGGACGACGAACGTTCGTCGCCCTCGTCACGGGCGATGCGAACTACTTCTTCATCTGGTCCTTGGACATGCCGTCTTTGGACATGGCATCCTTCTTCATGCCGTCCTTCGCCATCGTGTCTTTCTTCATGCCGTCCTTGCTCATCGAGTCCTTGGCCATGGAGTCGTGAGCCATGCCGTCCTTCTTCTCCATCTTGTCCATTGCATAGGCGGCCGGCGCCATCGCCAGGCTAGAGGAGAACGCGGCGACCATCAGGGCGAGAACGATGCGGGTGCGGGTCATGTGATGTGATCCTTGTCGAAATCGATCGGTGCGGCGACTGCCGCCCTCCTGCTCGACGGATCGGGAACCCGGCTTGTTACGTCGCGCCGAAATAATTCTCGGTCGCAGCTATCCGGACGACGGTGGTTCGGCACCGCAACAACACCCGCGCCGCACTGCAACTAACAAAACCGGTCGCAATCGGCCCGATCGCCGCGTCTCGCCTTGACCGCTCAGCGAGCAATGCTTTAGCGATTCAGACAACAGAAAATGATCGGGAGAGAAACGATGCTGTCACGCCGCCACCTCCTCGTCTCCGCACTGGCAGCGCCCGCCGTCCTGAAATACGGGATCGGATCGGCGCAGGCGGCAACGACGCTGAAGATCTCGCATCAGTTTCCCGGCGGCACCATCGACAAAGGCGACTTCCGCGACCGGCTGTGCCGCAAGTTTGCCGACGAAGTCAGCAAGCGCTCGGGCGGCGAACTGGTCGGCGAAGTCTATCCCGGCTCGTCGCTGATCAAGACCAACGCGCAGTTCTCGGCGATGCGCAAAGGCGCGCTCGACCTGTCGCTATATCCTATGCCCTATGCCGGCGGCGAAGTTCCGGAGACCAATATCGGCCTGATGCCGGGATTGGTCTCGACTTATGAGCAAGGCCTGTCGTGGAAGACCAAGCCGGTCGGCAAGGCGCTGACCGATTTCCTCGCCGACAAGGGCATCGTGCTGGTCACCTGGGTGTGGCAGGCCGGCGGCGTCGCCAGCCGCTCCAAGGCGCTGCTGTCGCCCGACGACGCCAAGGGCCTCAAGGTTCGCGGCGGCTCGCGCGAGATGGACATGGTTTTGCAGCAGGCCGGCGCCGCGGTGCTGTCGGTGCCCTCCAACGAGATTTACGCCGCGATGCAGACCGGCGCCTGCGACGCCGGCATCACCTCGTCCACCAGCCTGATCTCGTTCCGCCTCGAAGAAGTCGCCAAGCACCTAACCTCGGGCGCCGACGCGTCGTACTGGTTCATGCTCGAGCCGCTGATGATGTCGAAGGCGATCTTCGACAAGCTGCCGAAGAACCATCAGGACATCATCCTATCGGTCGGCGCCGAGCTCGAAGCGTTCGGCAAGCAAGGCGCCCAGGCCGACGATATCGAAGTCGCCAAGGTGTATGAGAAGGCCGGCGCCAAGGTCGACAAGCTCGACGCCGCCACGGTCGAGAAGTGGGCGGCGATCGCGCGCGACACCGCGTGGAAGGACTACGGCAAGAAGACCGCGACCTGCGCCAGCCTGCTCAAGCTCGCGACCGACGCGGCATGATGCACGGACCCGTGCCGGGCCAGCCGGATCCGACCAGCGCCGCGCAGCGCGAGACCGGCGGCCCGCTCGGTCACGCACTGGCTCTGGTGAACCGCGCGATCCTGGTGCTGGCGGCGATCGCACTGGTGGTCGCCTGCGGCATCCTCAGCTACAGCGTCGCGGTGCGCAGCCTGTTCCACAGCGCGACCTACTGGCAGGATGAGGCCGCGGTGTTCCTTTTGGTCGGCGCCACCTTCCTCACCGCCGCCTTCGTGCAGAGCCAGCGTGGCCATATCGGCATCGAGGCGTTCACCGGCCTGCTGCCGCCGGCGGTGAACCGCATCCGGCTGTTGCTGGTCGACATCGCCAGCCTCGCCTTCTGCGGCTTCTTCGCCTGGAAATCCTGGACTCTGACGCATGAGGCCTATGTCGACGGCCAGGTTTCGAATTCGATCTGGTCGCCGCCGCTCGCCATCCCCTACGCGCTGATGGCCGCCGGCATGACGCTGCTGTGCCTGCAGATCGCGGTGCAGATCGTGAACTCCTTCGGCAGGATCAAGCGCGCGTGACAGTTCTCGGTATTGGTATCAGCTACGGCCTCGCTACGCTGGCGGCGATGTTCTCCGGCATGCCGATCGCGTTTGCGCTCGGCGCCGTCGCTCTGGTGTTCATGGCGATCTACATGCCGCACGCCTCGCTCGATACGGTGACGCAGAACGTCTACGAGGAAATGGCGTCGATCACGCTGCTGTCGATCCCGCTGTTCATCCTCAAGGGAGCGGCGATCGGCAAATCCCGCGCCGGCCAGGATTTGTACTCCGCTCTGCACGCCTGGCTGCATCGCGTGCCCGGCGGGCTCGGCGTCGCCAACGTGTTCGCCTGCGCGCTGTTCGCCGCGATGGCCGGCTCGTCGCCGGCGACGTGCTCGGCGATCGGTTCGGCCGGCATCCCCGAGATGCGCAAACGCGGTTATTCCGGCGGCTTCGCGGCCGGGATCATTGCGGCCGGCGGCACGCTCGGCATTCTGCTGCCGCCGTCGATCACCATGATCCTGTTCGCGGTCGCCGCCGAGAAATCGCTCGGCCGGCTGTTCCTCGCCGGCATCGGCCCGGGCCTGCTGCTGGTGGTGCTGTTCGGCCTGTATGCGGTGGTTCGCTTCCGCCGCGAATACGCGCTCGCCAAAGAGTTGTACGACCAGACCGGCCAGACCTCGCCGATCCTGACCCGCGAGACCTACACCATGGCGCAGCGCTTCGGCGCGCTGCCGCGGGTGCTGCCGTTCGTCATCCTGCTCACCGGCGTGATGATCGCGCTGTACGGCGGCTACGCGACGCCGTCGGAAACTGCAGGCCTCGGCGGCCTGCTGGCACTGCTGCTGATCGCGCTGATCTATGGGGTGTGGAAGCCTTCCGACCTGTCACCGATCATGACCTCCACCGTGCGCGAGTCGACCATGCTGATGATGATCATCGGCATGTCGCTGCTGTACTCCTACGTGATGAGCTATCTGCACATCTCGCAGTCGGCCGCCGAAGCCATCGTGGCGATGCAGCTGCCGCGCTGGGGGCTGCTGGTGGCGATCCTGGCGCTGGTGGTGGTACTCGGCTTTTTCCTGCCGCCGGTGTCGATCATCCTGATGACCGCGCCGATCATCCTGCCGCCGCTGCGCGCCGCCGGCTTCGACATCATCTGGTTCGGCGTGGTGATGACCATCGTGATGGAGATGGGTCTGATCCATCCGCCGGTCGGCCTCAACATCTTCGTCATCCGCAACGTCGCCCCCGACATCCCGCTGTCCGAGGTGATCTGGGGCACGCTTCCGTTCGTGCTGCTGATGATGTTCGCCGTGCTGCTGCTGTGCCTGGTGCCCGGCATCTCGACCTGGCTGCCGGATCTGGTGATGGGGCCGGAGAGCGCGAGGTGAGAGCACGGACCTCATCCTGAGGAGCGCGCCATTTGGCGCGCGTCTCGAAGGATGAACATCCCAAGCTCATGGTTCGAGACGTCGCTTCGCGCCTCCTCACCATGAGGCGCTTTTACGCGCGCCGTTTCTTCTTCGCATTCAGCGCATTGACGACGCGGCTGACCGGCGGGCGGCCGAGCAGTGCGGCGACGCTGTTGGTCGCGGCAATCAGCCTGTCCATGTCGACGCCCATCGGCACGCCCATGCCCTCCAGCATGTAGAGCACATCTTCGGTCGCGACGTTGCCGGTAGCGCCCGGCGCATAGGGGCAGCCGCCGAGGCCGCCGGCGGCGCTGTCGATCACGCAGGCGCCCTCTTCCAGCCCGGCATAGAGATTGGCGAGCGCCTGGCCGTAGGTGTCGTGGAAGTGCATGGCGAGCGACTGCATCGGGATCGCCTCGGCGCAGGCGCGCAGCAGCTCGCGAACTTTCTTCGGCGTGCCGACGCCGATGGTGTCGCCGAGCGAGACCTCGTAACAGCCGAGGTCCCACAGCGTCGTCGCAGCATCGACCACCGCCTGCACCGGCACGTTGCCGTCGAACGGACAACCGAGCACGCAGGAGATGTAGCCGCGGACCTTGACGCCGTCGGCCTGCGCCCGCGCCAGCACCGGCCTGAACCGCTCGATCGACCCCGCCACCGAGCAGTTGATGTTGGCGCGGGAGAATCCTTCCGAGGCCGAGGCGAACACCGCGACGACCTGCGCCCCGGCGGCGCGGGCGGCCTCATAGCCCTTCTCATTGGGCACCAGGACGTGAAACTCACCCGGCAGCTTGAGCGAGGCGCGCAGCACATCGTCGGAGCCGATCATCTGCGGGATCGCCTTCGGTGACACGAACGCGCCGACCTCGACGGTCGACAACCCCGCCGCCACCAGCGCCTCGACGAAAGCGATGCGGTCGGCGACGCTGACCGGCGTCTTCTCGTTCTGCAGCCCGTCGCGCGGGCCGACTTCGACGATGCGGATGATGTCGGTCATGCGCCCTCCACGTATTACTTCGTCTTGTCCGGCCTTGTGCCGGGCATCCACGCCTTTCACCGGATCAACGCCCGAAGGCGTGGATGGCCGGGACGAGCCCGGCCATGACGGCGGTGGTTATTCCTCTGCGTCCGGCTCGACTTCTGCGAGCTCGGCGCCTTCCTGGACGATGTCGCCGACCTTGCATTTCACCGCCGTCAGCGTGCCGGCGAACGGCGCGCGCAGGGTCTGCTCCATCTTCATCACTTCGAGCGTGAGGATCGGCGCGCCCTTGTCGAGCTTGGCGCCGGCTTCCGCGAGCAGCGCCACCACGGTGCCGGGCAACGGCGCGACGATCTTGTCTTCGCCGGTCTGCTCCTCGCTCTCGCCGCCGAACGGATCGACCAGGTGCAGCTCGAACCGGCCATGGCGCGTCCGCACGTACAGCTCGGCGCCATCGACCACGGCCTGCACGCGCGAGCGCGTTTCGCCGAGGGCCACATCAATGCCGTCGCCGGCAGCGGTCCAGGCGAAGGCAAGCTCGCGGCCAGTGATGTTCAGCGCCGACGTGCCGCCGCCATAGGTGAGTTCGATCTTGTGGTCGGTGTGGTCATGCCCCTGCCCGCGGCGGAACAGGAACGCGCGCTTGCGCCGGCCGACCGGCATCCAGCCGGAGGTCCGCCACGGCGACGCGCCTTCAGCTTTGGCGGCGTCGTCCTCGCTGCGCAGGATCGCCGCGACTGCGGCGGCGAGTTCGAGATCGCCGAGCGTGCTCGGTGCCGCGGTGAGCGCTACGAGATGGCGTTCGATGAAGCCGGTGTCGATCGCGTTGGCGCGCACTTCGGGATGCGTAATCAGCGCCGACAAGAACGGAATGTTGGTGACGACGCCGCGAACGTCGGTCTCGTTGAGCCCACGGTCAAGCCGGTCGATCGCCGCCGCACGGGTCGGCGCCCAGGCGATCACCTTGGCGAGCATCGCGTCATAGTATGGCGATACGCTGTCGCCGCCGCGATAGCCGGCGTCGATGCGCAGGCCATCGACCTCGGCCGGCGTCCGCCAGGTGGTGATCCTGCCGACCGACGGCATGAAGTTCTTCGCCGGGTTCTCGGCATAAACCCGCGCCTCGATGGCGTGGCCATTCAGCTTCAATTGGTCCTGTGTCAGCGGCAACGCTTCGCCGAACGCGACGCGAAGCTGCCACTCGACCAAATCGACGCCGCTGATCAGCTCGGTCACCGGATGCTCGACCTGCAGGCGGGTGTTCATCTCGATGAAGAACACGTCCTTGCCGTCGGAGACGAACTCGATGGTGCCGGCGCCGACGTAGTTCACCGCGCCTGCCGCACGCCGCGCGGCGGCACACACCGTCTCGCGCTGCGCTGCGTCGAGCGTCGGCGACGGCGCCTCCTCGATCACCTTCTGGTGGCGGCGCTGCAGCGTGCATTCGCGCTCGAACAGCGAGACCAGATTGCCGTGGCTGTCGCCGACGATCTGCACCTCGATATGGCGCGGATTATCGACGTACTTCTCGATCAGCAGCGTATCGTCGCCGAACGCCGCCTTGGCCTCGCGCTTGGCGCTGACGATCGCGGCGGACAGTTCGTCGGCCTTGCGCACCACCCGCATGCCGCGGCCGCCGCCGCCGGCCGAAGCCTTCACCAGCACCGGGAAGCCGATCTTGTCCGCAGCCGCGGCGAGCGTCGCCTCGTCCTGCGCCGCGCCGTGATAGCCCGGCACAAGCGGCACACCGGCCTTTTCCATCAGCGCCTTGGAGCCCGACTTCGAGCCCATCGCGGTGATCATCTGCGGCGTCGGCCCGACGAATACGAGGCCAGCATCCGCGCAGGCCTGCGCGAACTCGGCGCTCTCGGACAGGAAGCCATAGCCGGGATGCACCGCCTCGGCGCCGGTCTGCTTGGCGGCCTGGATGATGCGCTCGATGTTGAGATAGCTGTCGCGGGCCCGCGCCGGGCCGAGCAGCACGGCCTCGTCGGCCGCGGCGACGTGCTGGGCGCCGGCGTCGGCCTCGGAATACACCGCGACGGTGCGCAGGCCCATCGCGCGCGCGGTGCGGATGACGCGGCAGGCGATCTCGCCGCGGTTAGCGATCAGGAGCGTGCGGAAGCGACGATACAGGGCGGTGCTGGTCATCATCAGATCCTGATCATCACATCCGGAACAGGCCGAACTTGGTCGGCTCGATCGGCGCATTGCTGGAGGCTGAAAGCCCGAGCCCGAGCACCAGGCGGGTATCGGCGGGATCGATCACGCCGTCGTCCCACAGCCGCGCGGTCGCGTAGTACGGGCTGCCTTGCGTCTCGTATTGCGCGCGGATCGGCGAGCGGAATTCCTCCTCCTCCTCCGTGCTCCACGCGCCGCCCTTCGCCTCGATGTTGTCGCGGCGGAGCTGGCTCAGCACCATCGCGGCCTGCTCGCCGCCCATCACCGAGATCCGCGCGTTCGGCCACATCCAGAGGAAGCGCGGCGAATACGCGCGGCCGCACATCCCGTAATTGCCGGCGCCGTAGGAGCCGCCGATCACCACGGTGAATTTCGGCACATTGGCGGTCGCGACCGCGGTCACCAGCTTGGCACCGTCGCGGGCGATGCCTCCCGCTTCGTACTTCTTGCCGACCATGAAGCCGGTAATGTTCTGCAGGAACACCAGCGGAATGCCGCGCTGGCAGCACAGCTCGATGAAGTGCGCGCCCTTCAGCGAGCTTTCGCTGAACAGGATGCCGTTGTTGGCGATGATGCCGACCGGAAAGCCCCAGATATGCGCGAAACCGCACACCAGCGTCTGGCCGTACAGCTTCTTGAATTCGTCGAACTCCGAGCCGTCGACGATCCGGGCGATGATGTCGCGCACGTCGAACGGCTTGCGGCTCTCCGCCGGCACGATGCCGTAGAGCTGATCGGCCGGATACAGCGGCTCGCGCGGGGTGCGCATGTTCAGCGGCGGTCGCTGCGGCGGCTTCAAGGTGCTGACGATCTTGCGCGCGATGCCGATCGCATGGGCGTCGTTCTGCGCGTAGTGATCGGTGACGCCGGACTGCCGCGAGTGCACGTCGGCGCCGCCGAGTTCTTCGGCCGACACCACTTCGCCGGTCGCGGCCTTCACCAGCGGCGGGCCGCCGAGAAAGATGGTGCCCTGGTTGCGGACGATGATGCTCTCGTCCGACATCGCCGGCACATAGGCGCCACCCGCGGTGCACGAGCCCATCACCACCGCGATCTGCGGAATGCCTGCAGCCGACATATTGGCCTGGTTGAAGAAGATCCGGCCGAAGTGCCGCTCGTCGGGAAACACCTCGTCCTGCTGCGGCAGGAAGGCGCCGCCGGAATCCACCATGTAGATGCACGGCAGATTGTTCTGACGCGCGATGTCCTGCGCGCGCAGATGCTTCTTCACCGTCATCGGGTAATAGGTGCCGCCCTTCACCGTCGCGTCGTTGGCGACGATCATGCATTCGCGGCCCATCACGCGGCCGATGCCGGTGACGATCGAGGCCGAATGCACGTCACCACCGTAGAGGCCGTTGGCGGCGAGCGGCGACAGTTCGAGAAACGCGGTGCCGGGATCGAGCAGCAGGTCGACGCGCTCGCGCGGCAGCAGCTTGCCGCGCGCGGTATGTTTGGCGCGGGCCGCCTCGCCGCCGCCGGCAGCGACCGCCGCCAGCTTGTCGTTCAATTCGGCGACCAGCGCCCGCATCGCATCGGCATTGCGCGCGAAATCGGCCGAACCGGGATCGATCTTGGAGTGCAGCGACATGGCGTTTCCGGCAGGTTCTGACTCGCTTCGGGACCGAAGCGTTGAAGACATCGTGTCATCGCCAGGCCGCCAGGCGCAACCCTAACCTGACCCGGCGCAGCGCAGGACGCGCATAGCCGTTCGGCGCAGCCTCAGGCTTGCGCCGAGCGGTCGTCGAGGTCGCCGCGGCACCTCACGGAGCCACGGCGAATGCCGGATCAGTGGGTCCAGGGCTCGGGACGGCGGAAGGCAAAATTGTCGGCGTAGGCCGCGCGGCGGCGCGCCGGCTCCTTCGGCTCGATCACCTGATACGGAATGCCTTCCCGCTCGCAATAGGCCACCGCCTCGTCGCGGGTGTGGAAGCGCAGGCTGACCTGCTGCTGCATGTCGGACGACGAGGTCCAGCCCATCAGCGGCTCGATCATGCGCGGCTTCTCGGGCTCGTAATCGAGCTGCCATTCCCGGGTCTTGGCGGTCCCGGATTGCATCGCGTTCTTGGCGGGCTTGTAGATCCGTGCGGTCATGGAAGGGTCGAACCTGTCGGGGTGCGGCGCTGCGCCGGTTTGGTGGAAGCGGCGATCTTGGTGTATTGTTCCGCCGCGTAACGGATCGGGTCGGGATCACGTAAAGTTTTGAGGTTGGTCCCGGCCACTTGTGATTCCGTCGCCTGCGGTTTCGTTTCCTGATTTCCTATATGCCGTCCCCGGCACCCTGACAATCGTGGGGACCGGCGGGCGCCCCTCGCAACAACACGGACAATCGGCTCCATGGAAATTCAGGCCATTCTGCCCAGCAAAGGGCGCGATCTGCGGCTCGACCTGTTCCGCGGCGTCGCCAACTGGGCGATCTACCTGGATCACATCCCGAACAACGTGGTGAACTGGATCACAACCCGGAACTGGGGATTCAGCGACGCCGCCGATCTGTTCGTCTTCATCTCCGGCTACACCGCCTCGTTCGTCTACGCCAAGATGATGCTGGAGCGCGGCTTCATCGTCGGCGGCACCCGATTGACCAAGCGGGTGTGGCAGCTCTACGTCGCGCACATCGTGCTGTTCGTGATCTACATCGTGGCGATCGGCTACGTCGCGCAGCGCTTTTCCGATCCTGAGATCATCAACGAGTTCAACGTCGCCGGCCTCGTCGCCAATCCGATCGAGACGCTGCGACAAGGCCTGTTGCTGAAGTTCAAGCCGGTCAATCTCGACGTGCTGCCGCTCTACATCGTGCTGATGGGGCTGTTCCCGCCGGTGCTGTGGCTGATGCTGCGCCGGCCGGACGCGGTGATGATCGGCTCGTTCGTGCTGTATTTCGCCGCGCGTTACTTCGAATGGAATCTGCAGGCGTTTCCGGAAGGCACTTGGTACTTCAATCCGTTCTGCTGGCAGCTGTTGTTCGTGTTCGGCGCGTGGTGCGCGCTCGGCGGCACGGTGCGGTCGCGCTCGATCATCGACTCGCGCGGCATGCTGTGGTTCTGCCTGGCGTATCTGGTGTTCGCGCTGGTGATGACGATGGCCGGCCGCTTCCAGGAATTCGGCGATCTGTTCCCGCGCTGGCTGTACGACGCCTTCAATCCCAACGACAAAACCAACCTCGCCCCGTACCGCTTCCTGCATTTCGCGGTGATCGTGGTGCTGGTGATCCGGTTCGTGCCGAAGGACTGGAAGGGGCTGGAATGGCGCGGCTTCGATCCGCTGATCAAATGCGGTCAGCAGTCGCTCGCCGTGTTCTGCGTCGGCGTGTTCCTGTCGTTCGTGGCGCATTTCGAGCTGACCATGAGCTCCGGCTCGCTGCTGGCGCAGATCCTGGTCAGCGTGATCGGCATCGCTCTGATGACGCTGGTGGCCTACTACATTTCCTGGTCGAAGCAGCAGGACAAACCCGCCCGCCCCGCCGCCAAGCCCGCCACCCAGGCTGCGGCTCAGCAGCCGAGGCCGTGGCCGGAGCGACTGGCGCGGCCTGGGTGGCGGGCTTGGC